>NZ_CP095061.1:4197500-4568254 GCF_022921055.1 Hymenobacter volaticus | reverse complement strand
AAGCTTCATAGGAATTGGGAGTAGCAGCAAAACAGACCGGTTCGGCCTTTAAGCCAGATTGAAAAAAATATTTAGACTAATCTAAAAGTAAGGTCAAAAAAATGCGTGGTAGCCGGTTAGGCTCCACGCATCTTAGGGGTTATCCAAAGAAAGTTTCATACAGCAAGTAGGCGTTCAGGGCAATGATGATACCCGACACAATCCATGCGGTTATCTGCACCCACGGCCGGTTCACAAACACGCCCATCTTGTCTTTGCTGCCCGTGAATAGCACCAGTGGTACCACCGCGAAACTTAGTTGCAAACTCAGAATTACTTGGCTCAGGACCAGCAACTGCCCAGTGCCTTTCTCGCCGTATTTCATAGTTACGATGAGCGCGGGCAACACCGCAATACCACGCGTGATCAGGCGGCGCAACCAAGGTTTCAATTTGAGGTTAAGGAAGCCTTCCATCACAATTTGCCCGGCTAGCGTACCCGTCAGCGTGGAGTTTTGGCCAGAAGCCAGCAGTGCCACTGCAAACACCGCACTGGCTGCTCCCGCACCCAGCACTGGGGCCAGCAGCTTATGCGCGTCACTGATGTCGGCTACTTCGTGTAAGCCGTTGCGGTGGAAAGCCGCCGCAGCTGTAATTAGAATGGCCGCATTCACGAAGAATGCCATAAACAGCGCCACCGTCGAGTCGATGGTAGCAAACTTGATGGCCATGCGCTTGCCACCTTCTGTCTGCTCGATGGCACGCGTTTGCACGATGCTGGAGTGCAAATACAGGTTATGAGGCATTACGGTAGCACCCAAAATGCCAATGGCAATGTAAAGCATCTTGGGGTTGGTGACCACCTGCGGCTGCGGCACAAGTCCGCCCAGAATGCCAAACCAATCGGGCTGGGATATGATAATTTCGTAAAGGAAACAGCCGAAAATCACCACGATCAAGCCGGCTACTATGCTTTCCAGCACGCGAAACCCGCGGCTCTGAAATAGCAACACCACAAACACATCGAGAATGGTAAGCACCACACCCCAAGTAAGCGGCAGACCAAACAACAGATTCAAAGCAATGGCTGAGCCTATAACTTCGGCCAAGTCGCAGGCGGCAATGGCCACTTCGCACAGGAACCACAGCACCATAGCCACCGGCTTCGAATAATGGTCGCGGCAAGCTTGCGCCAAGTCGCGCCCTGTTACGATACCTAGCTTGGCAGCTAGGTGCTGGAGCAGCATGGCAAACAAATTGGAAATCAAGATGACCGATAGCAGCGTATAGCCGAATTGGGAGCCGCCAGCGAGGTCGGTGGCCCAGTTGCCGGGGTCCATGTAGCCTACTGCTACCATGAGGCCCGGGCCCCAGAAGGCTAATAATTTGCGCCAAAACGAGGCATTCTGCGCCGGTACCCGGATGCTGGCGTATACTTCGCTTAAGGAGTTGCCACTTCGCGCCCGCCGCCAGCCCGCTTCAGGTGCGGGTATAGGTACAGAGACTGGGGGCGCCGGTGGAGTTTCAGTAACAAGGGGCATAGAGTCAGGCACTAAAGAAGACACAATATAGTAATTTAGATGTGCCTAAAATTATTTTTAAGACAGTATAAATACTACTTATCACGCGAAATAGTTTTCTTTTATACGAACCTCTTCGATGTAGTTCGGCATGATCTGCTTTGCCGGCCTTGAATAGGTCGCTTTGCGATGCTATAAGCCTGAACCGTAAAAGATTTCTCTAGTAGTAGTAATGCGGCACTACTTACTGGCTAATGCACACCAACTGTTCGTGACGAACAATCTAGCGACACAGAAAAGAGTATTAATGCATAGTTGGTGAGTACCTCGGCCGCTTGCTCTAAATCAGCTGCCAGGTTGACCTAATCCGAGCAGATACACCCAATTTAGTTGGTCTTCAACACCCACAAAAAAGCCACGCTAAGCGTGGCTTTTTTGTAGCTACTAGCAAGTATTCGAGGCTGACGAATAAGGGCATACGTTCTCCCCGATAAATGAGACTTTCTTACTCTATTACTAGGCGGCGCGTATACTGCGTGTCACCTAGTTGTGCTTGTACCATATACAAGCCGCTTTGCAACCCCTTCAGGTCGATGTTCACTTCCTGTTGACCTGCGGCCAGTTGAATATTGCGCGTGGCGCGGCCTAGCGCATCGCGCAATTGAATGACTGTGGAAGCACGGGTGGCGGCTGGCAATCGGATTGCCACAGTTTGGGTGGCAGGATTCGGCCACAGTTGTAGCAAACTCGATGTGCCGTTTTTCACGGCTGCCGGTATGTACGCTCGGTTTTCCAGCACTAGGATTCGGTCGTCGGTGGCAGCGGGGTGCCTCGGCCGTCACGGTTGCTGGTGCCAACATACACACGTCCCTGCGGCGACACACACACGGCCCGTAGTCGGCCATACGTGCCGGCCCACAGGTTGTTTTGGCTGGCCACTTGATCGCCGGTAGTGTTGAGTTGCAATTGGGTGAAGGTGCCTGCTTTCAAACTCAGCAGCAGCAGGGAATTGTTCCAGCCGGGAATAGCCGGATGATTGTAGTAGGTGAGGCCACTTACGGCCAGAGTAGGAGTATAGGAAGCTAGAGGCTCCCGCACGTTGTTGGCGGTGCAAAAAGTTTGCTCGGCGGGCAGATTGCAAAGACCTTCTATTGTGGGCCAGCCATAGTTGCGGTTCACTTCTATCAAGTTCACTTCATCCTCGATATTTTCCCCGTGCTCCGAACTGTAAACGCGTCCTGAGGGGGCCCGCGTCAGGCCTTGTGGGTTGCGATGGCCAAGAGTATACATCATACTGCCGGCTATGGGGTTGTCGGCCGGGACGGTGCCATCCAGGTTCATGCGCAGGATTTTACCGTTCAGCGAAGAGGGTGTCTGTGCGTCCGAGCGTTGTTGTGCGTCGCCGGTGGTCATAAGCAGCGTACGGTCAGGCAGAATAAGTAGGCGTGAACCGCTATGGGTGGTAACGGCCGTGATGTTGCCGAGCAATATCAATGGGCTGCTAAGCGTATTGGCCGCGGCTGAGTATGTGAAGCGTACCAGCTTTTCTTTGAGCGTGCCCGCGTCGGTGTAATTGTACACCACATACACGTAGGGCGAGGTAGCAAAATCGGGGTGCAACGCCATACCGAGCAAGCCACTCTCACCTGTCTCGGTTACGTCGGCCACGGTGTGCAGCGGAATAAGCTGGCCGGTGTTGGGGTCGATGCGGCTAATACGGCCGCCTCGCTCCGTCATCCACAGAAAATTGTCGGGACCCCAAAGTAGCTCCCAAGGCGTGTCAAGGTTGCTGGTGAGAGCAGAAGCAGAAACAGTGGTGCTGCCAACAGCATAGGTAGCCAGCACTGGGCCTTGCTGAGCGACGGCCGGAACCGCCAACATACCAAGCAAAAGCAGAGTAGCAAAAGATTTCATAGGCAATAAAACAGGTGAGGGTGAGTGGGATACTGGATAACCTGCTCAACGCAAAAAAGTATAGAATGGATGAGCTTATGTGCTCCAAGACCAGTAAAATCTACTAGCTACCAATTGCAGGAGTCTAAGTCCCTAGCATTGCATAAATGCCAATAAACTGTTTCGAGAATTTTGCCTAACTAACTGACGATTTCTTATCTGCGGGTTTACCAAAAATTAGAATGTCCTACACCGAGCAACGTCGTGATGATCAGTTTTTTATCAGCACTGATCCAGCCCACTTAGATGTGGCGGTTATTCATCAATACTTGTCCGAGGAGTCGTACTGGGCTAAGAATATACCTCTCGAAACCGTAACGCGAGCCATAGCCAATTCCCTGAATTTCGGACTGTATGCACCCGACAGTCAATTGGCTGGTTTTGCCAGAGTAGTAACGGACCGAGCCACCTTCGCCTGGCTCTGCGACGTGTTTGTGTTGCCTGCCTATAGAGGGCGAAGCCTTTCAAAATGGCTGATGCAGGTAGTATGGGCGCACCCCGAGTTGCAGGGCTTGCGACGCCAACTGCTGGCTACCCGTGATGCGCACGGCCTCTACCAGCAGTTCAATTTTAAGCCATTGGCTGCTCCCGAACTGTACCTGGAAATAAGGCACCCTAACCCTTACGGCGCGGAAATAGCTAGCCCGAAGACCGAATAATACTGCGTACAAATAAAATAAGGTAGGCTAATGACTCAAATGATTACGAGCCTAGTATAGAGGAGTACTAGTTTGAAGCCATCAGCTAACCATTGTGGTTCCCTCGAAAATCAACTCTTTCTCTGATGACCACTACCCTCGCCGCCCAATGGCACCAGCTAACCGCCTCCCTGCTCCCCGACGAAAAACAGCGGGCGGCAACCTTCGAGCAGCTGGTTGCCGCTTATAGCGCTTCGGGTAGGCATTATCATACGTTGCGGCATGTCCAACTACTGCTTGATGCCGTGCAAGCCGCCGCGCTTCACGATAGTACGGTAGTGCAGCTAGCCGTTTGGTTTCACGATGCGGTGTACGACCCGTTGCGCGACGACAACGAAACCCGCAGTGCCGAACTAGCCTCCGAGTTTTTAATCAAGACTACGCTTTCCGAAAGCCGGCAGCAGCGGGTTGCTTTCCTAATCGAGCGAACCAAAGACCACACCCAAACCCTACCCGACGAGGATACCGACTTGCAACTGTTCCTCGACGCAGACCTTGGCATATTAGGTGCGCCCGAAATCGACTATTGGCAGTACGCCCGGCAGGTGCGGCAGGAATACCGGTTGGTGCCTGAATCCTTGTACCAAAAAGGCCGCAGCAAGGTCTTGGAGAAGTTACTTACTACGCCCGTGCTTTACCGTACCGCCGCGTACCGCACCCGCTTAGACGCTGCTGCCCGGCACAACCTGCAGGCAGAGCTGCAAGCCTGGCAGCAAGGCGGCTTGTAAAATTTCACTGTTGCTGCAAGCAAAATAGCTTTCTGCAACGACCAGCCAGGTGGGGTGTTCTTGCTCGGCATTGCGTAGGTTGCGCTGCTTGTTCCGTTTACTACTTCACTGATGCGTTTTCTTTCCTGCCTCGGGCTGCTGCTCACTGCTCTTCCTGCTTTTGCCCAAACGCCCGCTGCTCCTGCGAGTAATTTAGCTCCGCTTACCGTTGAAAAGATAATGCGCGACCAAGCGCAGTGGATTGGTACTTCGCCGTCGGGTATTTACTGGGGTGAGGATAGCAAGCACATCTATTTCAACTGGAACCCCGAAAAAACTCGGCGGGATTCTCTCTATCAGGTGTCGCCAACAGGTGGTACGCCACGTAAAGTAAGCGTGACGGCGCAACAAACCTTACCTGCTAGTGAGGGCCACTACGATACCAAGTACACCCGCAAAGTGTATGAAAAGGATGGAGACATCTATTTGCTCGACCTAAAAAGTCAGCGAATCCGGCGTATCACCAATACCGCTGAGCGCGAAACCGACCCGACCTTCGCCCAGCGCGACCAGTTGATTGTGTACACTCGTGCCCAAAACCTCTACACCTGGGACCCAACCACCGGCGAAACCACCCAGCGTACCGATTTCCGGCGTGGCTTCAAGCCCGGTAACCCGTTGCTCGACCAGTCGGAGCGGTTTCTGCGGGCGCAGCAGTTAGCTTTATTTGAAGTAGTCCGGCAGCGCGACCAAGACCAGAAAGCGCGCGAAAAACAGCAGCGGGCGTTGGCTCGTCTGCGGCCCAAGGCCATCTACATCGGCCAGCAGACTGTACGCGACCCCCAGCTCAGCCCTGATGGTCGGTATGTAACCTACACGCTGGCACAAGAGCCTGCTACTACCAAAGGCACAGTAGTGCCGAGCTTTGTTACAGCTTCAGGCTTCACCGAAGACCTTTCTTCCCGCACCAAAGTAGGCGCCCCGCAAACCACCTACGAGCTAGGAATTTATGACGTAGCCCGCGACAGCACTTTCACGCTAAACTACCGCGAACTGAAGGGCCTCGATGAGCAACCCACCTACCGGAATGAATATAAGCCCACCAAACAACTTCAGCCCGCGGATTCCAGCAAAGCAACGGTGGCCCGCAAGCAAAAGGCGGCCACCGAAATGCGCAGGATTCGGCCCTATGGGCCTTTCTGGTCGGAAGATGGGCAGCACGCGTTTTTGGTTGTGCGCTCCGCCGACAACAAAGACCGGTGGATTGTGGCCCTGGACCCCGCTACCCAAAAAATCAAGCTGCTGGACCGGCAGCGCGACGAAGCTTGGATCAACGGCCCTGGCATCGGCTACGACGAAGGCAACGTGGGCTGGCTCGACAACCGCCGCATCTGGTTTCAGAGCGAGGAAACCGGCTACTCCCACCTCTATACTGTGGATGCGGTTTCCGGTCAGAAAAAAGCCTTGACCAGCGGGAAGTTCGAAATTCAGAAAGCTCAGCTCAGCCGCGACAAGAAAACCTGGTACTTAACGGCTAATGCCAGTCACCCTGGCGAAACGCACTTCTACCACATGCGCGCCGAGGGTGGCCCGCTCCAGCAAATCACAAGCCTGGTTGGAGGAAATGAGGTAACGGTTTCACCCGACGAAAAGCTATTGGCCGTGCGCTACAGTTCTTCCAATTCGCCCTGGGAGCTGTACATGCTGCCCAACAAGCCGAATAACACTGGCGGGCGTATGCGGCAACTCACCCATAGCACAACCCCGAATTCGAAAGTTACCCCTGGCGCAAACCCGAGGTCATTAGCTTCAAAGCCCAAGATGGCGTCGATGTATACGCTAGGCTCTACCGCCCCGCGACGCCCCAGGCGCAAGGTCCAGCCGTAATTTTTGTGCATGGCGCCGGCTATCTGCAAAATGCGCACAAGTGGTGGAGCCAATACTCCCGTGAATACATGTTTCACAACCTGCTTGTCGACAAAGGCTACACTGTGCTTGATATCGATTACCGTGGCTCAGCTGGCTATGGCCGCAATGTGCGCACGGGCATCTATCGTTTCATGGGCGGTTTGGATCTGCAAGACCATGTGGATGGCGCTAAACTGCTCACTGAGAAATACGGCGTTAGTGCACAGCGCATCGGTATTTATGGCGGCTCCTACGGGGGCTTTATCACCTTAATGGCCATGTTCACGCAGTCCGATGTATTCCGGGCGGGCGCCGCGTTGCGCTCCGTCACAGACTGGGCGCATTACAACCACGGCTACACCGACAATATTCTCAACGAACCCTATAACGACTCGTTAGCCTACGCGAAGTCTTCGCCTATCAACTACGCGGCTGGTTTGAAAGGCGCTCTGCTCATGTGCCACGGTATGGTCGATACCAACGTGCATTTCCAAGACATTGTGCGTCTTAGTCAGCGCCTTATCGAGTTGAAAAAAGAAAATTGGGAATTAGCCGTTTACCCCGTCGAGGACCACAGCTTCGTGGAACCAAGCTCGTGGACCGATGAATACCGCCGCATTCTAAAGTTATTCGAAGCAAATCTGAAGCCGAGCCAAACCAATAGTAGTGGCGGAAATTAAACGGAAAGGCTTTTTCTGTGGCCGATCCTGTCTGATTAGGACAAAAATTAAGACACTTCTAAATATTCAAGTTGTCACAACTCCCAACTAAATAGTAGCTTTGCGACCCTGCCCTATGGTAGGGCGGGGGCTACCGGCCCCGACTGCTGAACATTTATTTACTACTGATGCCGTACCTGTTTACTTCCGAATCTGTTTCGGAAGGCCACCCCGATAAAGTAGCCGACCAGATTTCTGACGCCATCCTCGACGAGTATTTGCGTCAAGATCCTGCTTCCAAAGTCGCCTGCGAAACCCTCGTTACAACAGACTTTGCGCTGGTAGCCGGCGAAATCAAGTCGAAGGCACGTGTAGAAGCCGAGCCTATTGTCCGTGAGGTTATCCGCCGTATTGGGTACAACAAGCCCGAGTACCTATTCAACGCCGATACCTGCGAGGTGATGAACCGTCTGCATGAGCAGTCACCAGACATCAACCAAGGGGTAGAGCGCGCTAGCGACGAAGAGCAAGGTGCCGGCGACCAAGGCATGATGTTCGGCTACGCCACTAAGGAGACGGAAAACTATATGCCTTTGGCGCTCGACCTCTCGCACCGTTTGCTGCAGGAGTTGTCGAAGATCCGCAACGAGGGCAAGGAAATGACTTACCTCCGGCCCGACGCTAAGAGCCAGGTAACCATCCGCTACGCCGACGACAACACGCCCGAGGCTATTGAAACTATCGTTGTCAGCACGCAGCACGACGACTTCGACACCGACGAAGCAAAGATGCTTTCCGTCATTTCCGACGACATCAAGAACATTCTGATTCCCCGCGTTAAAGCCCAGCTTGGCGCCGATGTTCAAAAGCTGTTCACCGACGACATCATTCACCACATCAACCCTACCGGCAAGTTTGTTATCGGTGGCCCTCACGGTGACTCTGGCCTGACGGGCCGCAAGATCATTGTGGATACCTATGGTGGTAAAGGTGCTCACGGCGGTGGCGCTTTCTCGGGCAAGGACTCCTCGAAAGTAGACCGTTCCGCTGCTTATGCCACTCGTCATATTGCTAAGAACCTAGTAGCCGCTGGTGTTGCCGACCAAGTATTGGTTCAGGTAGCTTACGCCATTGGTGTAGCTCAGCCAGTAGGTGTGTTCGTAACCACTTATGGTACTACGAAAGCTACCGGCGCCAACGGCCAAAAGCTGACTGACGGCCAGATAGCTGAGAAGGTACAAACGCTATTCGACTTGCGGCCCTATGCCATTGTGCAGCGCCTCGGTTTGCGCAATCCTATTTTCGCAGAGTCTGCTGCCTATGGTCACATGGGCCGGCAGCCTGGCACCAAGGAAGTAAAAGGTGCCGATGGTTCTACCCGCACTGTTGAGACCTTCACTTGGGAGAAACTGGACTACGTAGACAAGATCAAAGCTGAATTTGGCTTGTAGTACGTAAAGCAAGATCCTGCTTAAGTGTGAAGTAGCCTTAAGCTTCGTAAACCAAAAAGCCCCGCCTGAAGTATCAGGCGGGGCTTTTTGATGCGGCTGTACGCGGCAAGTTTTGGGTGTATAAGCTTAGTGACTAGTTACTTTCTCTTTGTACTTAGTGATTTGCCGTTTCAACCCATCGGCAGCTGCATCGGCGGCAGCTTCAAACGAGGCAGCATCTTCCTGGGTGAAGAGGGTAGCGCCCGGTACGAATAGTTTGATTTCTACGGTTTTGTTATCAATTCCATCTTTATTGTTCAGCTTCAAAATCACCTCGCCCTCTATGACCCGGTCATAGAAAGTTTCAAGCTTATCGAGGCGCTTCTGGATGAAGTCGAGCAGTTTTTGGTCGGCATCGAAATGCACCGAATGCATCTGTACTTTCATCTGTAGTAGGGGTTAAAGTAGAAAAAGGAACACAACTCAGGCCTTTGGATGGGCCTGTTCAAAAACAGATTTGAGCTTGTCGATCGACAAATGCGTGTAGACCTGGGTGGCGGCCAAATTAGCGTGCCCTAATAGGTCTTTTATAGCATTGAGGTCAGCCCCTTTGTTAAGCAGATGCGTGGCAAAGGAATGACGCAATACGTGGGGGTGTTGCTGAGTAGAGGCTGTTGTTATCTGACTTAAATAGTGCTTTACAGTTCGATAAACGAGCTTTTCATACATCGGCTCACCTTTGTCTGTAACGAGGAGGGCCGTGTGGGCGTTGTCGGGATTAGCTATTTCGCGTTTTCGAAATGCTATATAGCGTTCTAGTACAGTCACTAAAGATTTGTTCAGCGGCACTAGTCGTTGCTTGTTGCCTTTGCCGGTCACACGCACTGTATTGCCGTGTAGATTCACGTCATCGGGCGCAATACCAATCAGTTCCGATAAGCGGATACCAGTTCCGTAAAGTAGTTCTAGTACCAATTGGTCGCGGGCACCAGAAAAGGTGTCTGGAAACTGAAAAGAATTCAGTAAGCCATTCAAGCTCTCCTCTGGTACAAATTCCGGCAGTTTTTTAGCCATTTTCGGCGCCTTTATGCGCAGCATTGGGTTACGCGCAATCACGCCGGTAGTCAGCAGAAACTTGAAATAGGAGCGAAGGCAAGCAATCTTACGGTTGACAGTCCGCGGATCAAGATCCTGCTGCATCAACTCAACCACCCACGACCGAATAAGCGTATGGTCGGCCTGCGCTAAGTCTGTGAGCTCGTAAGTTGATTTCAGATAATCGGCAAACTGCCGCAAATCCGTCTGATAAGACAGCAGCGTATGCGAACTATATCGCCGCTCAGACCGGAGGTAATTAAAAAATAAATCCATGCATGGAGTGCCAACCGCTAAGGCTAGACAACCAATGTATGGATTTCAACGCAGTAAAAAAACCGAAAGGGTAAGACGCGAAAAAACCGGCTAACACGCCTACAAAGCATATTAGCCGGTTTGATCCGTAATGAATAGAAGGACTACGAGTTAGCGTCGTTGCCGTAGGTCACCTGCTTGTAGATGGCCTTTTGCTTCTGCTTGCGGTTGGTGATAGAAGGCTTCTGGAAGAAAGTGCGACGACGCAATTCTTTCAGCACACCCGTGCGCTCAAACTTCTTTTTGAACCGCTTAAGCGCGCGGTCAACCGACTCGTTCTCTTTGATTTGTACGATGATCATATGTCAATGGGGTTGAAAACTCAGCTTTGAAGGGCCGCAAAGATAATCACGGATTTCACAGATTAAAAATGGATTACGCAGATTTCAAAACTTAAGGCCATAGTAACCACTGAAATCCGCCTAAAACCTGGATTAGTTCTGTCTCTTATTTTAAGAGAGTACGCGCAATCACCAACTTTTGAATCTCGGAAGTGCCCTCACCAATCGTGCAGAGCTTGGCATCACGATAGAATTTTTCAGCTGGATAGTCTTTTGTGTAGCCATAGCCACCAAAAATTTGCAGCCCTTCATTAGCAGCTCTAACAGCAACTTCCGAAGCATACAATTTTGCCATTGCCGATTCCCGGTTCACATTGAGGCCACGATCTTTCATGTCGGCCGCACGGTAGGTGAGCAGGGAAGCGGCTTCTATTTCAGTTGCCATATCTGCTAGCTTAAATCCGATACCCTGGAAATTGCTGATGGGCTGGTTGAATTGATGCCGTTCTTTCGAGTACTGCAAGGCAGCTTCATAGGCACCTTGTGCAATGCCTAGGCTCAACGCGGCAATGCTAATACGGCCCCCGTCAAGCACCTTCAACGACTGCACAAATCCATCGCCGACGTTACCAATCACGTTTTCCTTCGGTACGCGGCAATCGGTAAAAATCATTTCTGTCGTCTCGGAAGCACGCATGCCGAGTTTATCCTCTTTACGGCCGGCTGTGAAGCCAGGAGTGCCACGCTCCACAATAAAAGCTGTCATTCCATGCGAATCTCCGACTTCGCCAGTGCGTGCAATTACCACGGCTACGTTGCCAGTCTTGCCATGAGTAATAAAGTTCTTGGCGCCATTTAGTACGTAGTCATCTCCATCTTGCACAGCTACAGTACGCATGTTGCCAGCATCAGAGCCAGTATTAGGCTCAGTGAGGCCCCAGGCACCAATCCACTCGCCCGAAGCCAGCTTGGGTAGATACTTAATTTTTTGAGCTTCGGAAGCATGTTGCAATATATGACCGGTGCATAGCGAGTTATGAGCTGCCATGCTTAAACCAATGCTACCATCTATTTTTGATAGCTCGGCAATAGCCGTTACATATTCGGTGTAGCCAAAACCCGCTCCACCATATTCCTGCGGCACCAGCACGCCCATTAAGCCTAGCTCGCCTAACTTGCGAAAAATATCAAGGGGAAACTCTTGTGATTCATCCCACTTCATCATGTGAGGTTTAATATGATGCGCGCCAAAGTCACGCACCATTTGGGCAATCATTGTCTGGTTTTCAGTAGCGACCAGTTCCATGGGCAAAAGTGTAAGAAGGGTGGGAATTTAAGGTAGTAACTAGACGGGGGTAATTTTGGGTTCATAAAGGTACGATTTTGGCTTGTCTCCAGTTGGGTATAGGATTTCGGCTAGAGACGGCAATTTTGAAAGGGCGTATCAATTAGGTTACTTTGAAGGTTTTTAGCTGATTTTTACTCAACAAAGCGCGGCTCTTTGCAGGGCATGCCCTTTCATTTTTCCGGTTTTTGTCTGCATGCAACAATCTGCTTTCTGTTCTCTTTCTCGCTTCTGGTTGCTGTGTGTACCACTTCTGCTATTGTTGTCTGCCTGCGGTACAACTCGCGTCTACAATCAACGCACTATGTTCCGGCTCAGCGATGGTAAAGGATTGGATACCACTCGGCTGCGTGGCGTGGTAAACCGGGTGAACAGGAACTATATTATCCAGCCCAATGATTTATTGGCTGTGAGGGTATATACGAACAACGGTGAGCGGATTATCGATCCTAACGGGGAACTGCAGTTTGGTGCCCCAGCAGGTATGTTGCCCACGGGAACCAATGGTAGCCGCACACTGGCATCAGGCAGCGGGCAACCTACCCCAACACAAGGCGGAGATTCGGAATTTACTGTGCAAACAGATGGTACGGTACGCTTGCCTCTCATTAATAGAGTTCGGATAACTGGTTACACCTTATTGCAAGCTGATAGTGTACTAAAAGTGCGCTACGAAGAATTTTACAAAGGAGTATTTGTTGTCACTCGCGTAACGAACAGCCGAGTAGTGGTGTTGGGCTCAGTAGGAGGCAGGATTGTTCCTTTAGTTAACGATAACATGAATTTAATAGAAGTGCTAGCAGCGGCTGGTGGTGTCGATGGTGGCGGCGCTGGAAGTTCACTCTATCGTTCAGGAGGTAAAGCGTCTAATATTCGTATTATTCGGGGTGATTTAAAAAATCCACAGGTAGAACAAATAGACCTGACCACGATAAATGGGATGCGTCGTGCCAACCTACAGGTGGAGCCAAACGACATTATTTACATTGAACCAGTACGTCGTCCATTCTCGGATGCTCTAGCTGATGCTAGCCCGGTTTTAGGATTGTCAAGTGTAGTACTAAGTACGCTCTACCTTCTTATCAGTGTTTTCAGGTAGCCTTACACAGTTATTTGCTGTGTCTTCTTTTGCCTTGAATTCTAGATTTTACTAAATGGCTGTTAACGAGAACGCCGAGCTTGAAGAGTTGATCCGCAATGCTACCAGCGGCGGAGTAAGTACGCCCATCACCGAATCGGAACCAACAGAAGAAGGTGATGGATTAGACTTTGATACACTATTGTTGGTAGCGCGCCGTAGTTTGCTGTGGCTGGTATTGTTGATCGGGCTTGGTTTAACCGGATCCTGGTTGTTTTTACGCTATACAAAACCCGTTTATCGCTCATCTTCCATTCTTAAAATAGACGAAAGAACAGAGGCCGGGGCATTAGGTTTAGGCACGCTTGGATTGAGTAGCGACAATCAGCAAAGTATTAATAGTCTATCTGGAGAAATTGAGCTTATTAAGTCAAATATAATTTATCGTCGACTCCGCGATTCCTTAGACCTCAATGTTAACTATTACGTTGAAGGAACAGTTTTAGAATCAGAATTATACGGTATTTCTCCTTTCCGTGTAGAGTATCAAGGCAGTATATTGTATAACATTAAATTTAATTTGAAATTTATTAACTCTCGCCGTTTTCAAATAAGTTTTATATTAAACGGCCAAGAACAAAAAATTGAGAATAACATAAACACGCTATTTGACATAAATGGAATGAAGCTGTTAGTTCAGCCTACTAGACTATTTGGTCGAAATGTTATAGATAATAATTATCATTTCATTATCAACGATGAAGCAGCGATCAATGGATATTTAGATCAAAATTTACTGGTTGAAATTATTAATCCTAGTGCGAATACTATCCGAATTTCCTTCCAGGAATTTAATCCAGTCAAAGCGCGTGCTATCATAAATAAAATTGACACTGTTTATTTGCAAGAGAAGCTTGTTCAAAAACGTGCAGCAAGTGCTCAAACTTTGCGTTTTTTAGATCAACAATTAAATGAGAACCGTCGCAATTTACAAGGAGCGGAGGAAAATCTACAGAATTTTGTGCGTCGTACTAAAACATACGATGTTCGCTCAAACGTGGCCGAGGTAAAAGGCAAAGTTGAAACTTTAGAAGAAGCACGAATAAGTTTAGTAGAGAAACTTCAATTGTTATCGGATCTTGAAGGTATGGTAGAGCGAGAGAGTTTGACTCCACGTGAAGACATAACTATAAAGGAAAGTATTCCTGGTCTGTCTACCTTAGGTGACGCACAACTTACTCAGCAACTTGGAGAATTAAACGCTTTGTTATTCGATTTACGTCGAGTAGAACGTTCTAATAGAGAGACTACTGAGGCTGTACAATCACGGTTGGACAAGATTGAATACATAAAGAGTAATATTCGACGTACTCTACTTCAGCGTCAACGTCAACTTCGTAATGATTTAACCAAATTAATTAGAAAAAGTGAAAGTTTAGATGCTGAATTACAGCGCCTGCCGGAAAGAGCAACAGAAGAAGATCGACTAAAGCGACCTTTAACACAATATATTAATACGTACACTATGCTGATGGCGAAGAAAGCCGACTTCAACATAGCTATAGCTGGTACTACTCCCGATTTTCAGATACTCTCGCCGGCTAGCATGCCTACTGCTCCTATCTCGCCGGTACGCCTAATGGTATATGCTATAGGATTGGCCAGTGGTATTGTGTTAGGCTTAGGATTGATTGCAGTTCGATATCTAATGCACAATACTGTAACTAATGTGCGTGAGTTAGAGCGAGCCACTACCGCTTCGGTACTTGGGGTTATTCCGACTTATGATAAAGAGAAAATGGCTATCTCAAAGCTAGTTGTTGATAAAAATCCTAAATCTGCAATTAGCGAATCTATCCGTTCTATTAGAACCAACTTGGATTTCATAAGCTCCTCTAAAAAGAAGCGCATGATTTCGGTTACATCAACGGTATCTGGGGAAGGCAAGACATTCGTATCCGTAAATCTGGGTGGCATTATTGCTCTATCAGAACAGCGTGTTGTGATCCTAGACCTAGATATGCGTAAGCCTAAGGTGAACTTGGCTTTTGGAGCAGATAATGTAAAGGGTGTTAGTACTATTCTTATTGACAAGCATACTGTGTTAGAATGTGTACAACACACTTCTATACCAACACTCGACTTTATTTCGGCGGGTCCTACTCCCCCCAACCCGTCAGAATTGATACTGAGTCCGCGGTTTGATGAAATGTTAGCTGAGTTACATCAAGTCTATGATGTAATTCTTATTGATACTCCACCCGTAGGGCTTGTGACGGATGGTATCCTGATAATGCGCAAAGCTGATATACCGATATACATCGTGCGTGCTAACTACTCTAAAAAATCATTTTTAAAGAATATTAATAAGCTTATTCGGGCAAATAATTTCACCCGGCTTTGCACCATATTAAATGATGCTCGTGCAACAGGGCTTTACGGTTATGGCTATGGTTATGGTTACGGGTATGGCCAAGGCTATTACGAGGATATCAAGCCTGTAGAAAGCCCATTAACGCGTCTACGGAAGCGTTTCTCCTAATACCATTTCCGTTTTTCGTTATGGTATCGTTATTACAGAAATGGTTTGGAAGTAAATCAGACCCTGCTGAATCGGTAGCTGAAGGATTTAGCATCCTTGAAACTGATATGCATTCACATATACTGCCTGGGCTTGATGACGGCGTTGAAACTGTAGAGCAGTCAGTGGAGCTTTTGCGAGAAATGCGGGCGTTGGGCTACCGCAAATTGGTAATGACGCCTCACATTATGGGTGACTTTTATAAGAATACCCCCGAAGGCATTAAAGCTGCGTTAGCTGCTGTGCAACGTGCTGCTACAGCAACTGGCTTAGCGGATATGACATTAGAGTGCGCAGCCGAATACTATCTAGATGAATGGTTTGGTCAGCGTCTGGACCGGGAAGATGAACTTCTTACTTTTGGCGGCACGAAGCGATACTTGTTGTTTGAGACAAGTTATATCAACGAGCCTTTCAATTTAGCGGAAACAGTATTTCGGTTGCAAAGTATGGGTTATCAGCCAGTGCTGGCGCATCCTGAGCGATATACCTATTTCTATGGACGCTTCGACGACCTGAAAAGGATACGCGATAATGGGGCACTGTTGCAGCTAAACCTTAACTCTTTGGCTGGTTACTATTCATCGGGAGCCAAAAGAGTGGCGGAAAAGTTGGTAGATGCCCAGATGGTGGATATGGTAGGTACCGATGCGCATAATATCAAGCATGTTAATATGCTGCGCGACAAAACATTATCAATGGAGTATATGCGTAAGTTGCTTGAATTGCCTCTATTAAATAACGCATTGTAAAAAACTGAATGGTGTAGTCATTAGCTGATTGCCGTTCGTTTAACCTCTACTTTTGAACGAGCAGTCAATTAATACTTCATCTATTCATCCTATGGTTTTCGTCACTGGCGGCAGCGGTCTGGTAGGGAGCTTTTTGATTCCGGCGCTAGTGGGCCGAGGATTGATGGTACGTGCTATGTATCGAAAGCAGGTACCAGCAATTGAGGCAGCCGAGGTGGTAGAATGGGTGGAAGGAGACGTGCGGGACTCTACTTTGCTGAAAACCTCTCTTGAGGGTGTTTCGCATGTATTTCACTGTGCTGGTTTGGTTTCCTACGCGCCACAAGACGAAGAGGCGTTGTTACAGGTAAACGTTGAGGGCACAGCAGCCGTGGTAGACGCTTGTTTGGAGCGGCCAGGACTACGATTATGTCAAGTGTCGTCGGTAGCCGCACTAGGAGGCGCAGTGGTGGGAGCGGAAGAGGCATCTGTAAGCTTAATGCCACAAGTGCTTGACGAAAAAGCGAAATGGGATTTAGGCGCAGAGCATGGTGCTTATGCTACGTCAAAGTATTTAGCTGAGCTTGAAGTATGGCGAGGAATATCCGAAGGTCTCTCGGCTATCATGGTCAATCCCTCAGTTATTTTAGGGCCTGCTGACTGGAACCGTAGCAGCACCCGTCTATTTCGGTATGCCTGGGAGCAGCACAATTTCTACACCCCCGGCAACATCAATGTAGTAGACGTACGGGATGTAGTAGATATGATGCTGCACCTCGCTTTGGACTCCGATACGAGCGGCGAGCGATACGTACTGAATGGCGGAACCTTGCCACTAAAAGAGTTTCTAAGCCGTGCTGCTGCTTGCTTCGGCAAAAAGCCACCTGCTGTTGCTGTGCCCGATTGGGCAGCTGAAACTATCTGGCGCTTGGAGCACGTGCGGTCCGTGCTAACCGGTGCGCGGCCTCTTATCACCAAAGACACAGCCCGCGCCGGTCGCCGCCCTGTCGTATACAGCGCCGACAAAGTGCAGCGCGCAACAGGACGGTCATTTCGGTCGCTTCAAGAAACCATAGAATGGTGCTGTCGTGAGCTGGTAGGTAGTGAAATAACCAAGTAAGAAGCGTCGCTACAATTTCAAGCGTCTTATCTCTTCATTTCACAACCTCGACACTTCGTTATCTTACCATTTCGGCATGAACTTGCCGGCCTCCGGTGCGGTTGTTGTATATTAGGCCATAACCCTTTTAAAGGGCTTTTCTACCCGACTAAGTCTGCTAAGGCTGCCGTTTTGACGGTCTGGCACTTGATTGTAGCTGAATGAGAATGAACGAAAATTTTGAGGACCGGGACGAGGTATTGGACACTGTGCGCCGTTTTGAGCGAATGGTAGCCCACAATGAGCCCGTCTTTTTTGATTTGGCCGACTTCGAAAACATCATCGACCACTATACCACCAACACTCAGTACGATAAAGCCTTACAAGCTTGCGAGGCCGCTATTGCTCAATATCCATTCAGCACCGAACTCCTCATTGATCGGTCGCAGGTACTTGCTATGAAAGGGGAGTATACCGCGGCGGCCACCCAGATTGAAAACGTAGCCCAGCTCGATCCTGACAATCCGGACGTAGCTGTAACGCGCGGTATAATTGCTACTCAGAAGGGCGAGTTTGCCGAAGCAGTAGCGTACTTTCTGCAAGCTGCCGAACGAGCTCCTGACCGCGACGATATTTACTTCAACCTCGGGCTAGCTTACCAAAGCTGGCAGAAGTTTAAAAGCGCCGCCAAGTACTACAAAAAGAGCTTGCGCCTAAACTTGGAAAACGATGTAGCGGTGCAGGAACTGCTATACTGCCTGGAAGTAAGCGAGCGACTTGAAAGCAACCTAGATTTTTTTCAGCGCTTCACAGATGAGGATCCTTATTCGGCAGTTGCGTGGTATAACCTTGGGCAAGCTTACTACCGATTAGAGCAGTTCGACAAGGCAGTAGGCGCTTTTGATTATGCTATCCTCATTGATTCAAAGTTTCACGAGGCGCATGCTTACTTAGCCAGCACCTATGTTAGCCAGGAGAAGTATCGGGAGGCAATTCAGGAGTTCGAGTTGAGCCATGAGGAAGGCAAGCCTACGCCGGAAGCGCTGTGCAACATCGGGGAGTGCTACGAGAAGTTACGGCAGTGGGACTTGTCGCGCCGTTTCTATCAGCGGGCCATCGACCTAGACCCTGAGATGGATGAAGCCTGGTTTGGTATCGGCATCATCATGAACGAACAAGAGCGGCATTTCGAAGCCATTCACTTCTTCCGAAAGGCTGTGGAGTTGTATGCCGAGAGTGTGGAGTATTGGCTGGCTCTGGCCGCCGCCGAGTACCAGGTTGGCAATGTAGTAAGCGCGTTGGAAGCTTATGAGAAAGCCACCGAAACCGCACCCGACAACAAAGACGCTTGGTTGAACTGGAGTATCATTCTTTACGAGCAAGGCAATTTCAACGAAGCCATTGATTTAATGCGCAACGCCGTTGAGGTTCAACCTACCGAAGCGGAGTTGCACTACCGGTTGTGTGCTTACTTGCTAGCCGCAGGCCGCTACCGTGAAGCGTACGAAACCTTGGAAAACGCGCTAGTTCTGGATTTCGATAAGCATCGGCTGCTTTTCGATTATTTCCCCGAGTTAGAATCGCAGAAGGCATTGGCCCGCTTGATTGATCAGTATCGGAAATAGAACGCTAAGAGCTTGGGGATTTGGTGATTCAGGTAAGCTGAACGCTAAGTCCCCAAGCTCTTTTTTGCGCCTGCTAATTTGCCCGTACTTTTGCCGCCATCTTCACTTGCATTTCTTGGGTTGGTAAAACACCACAGCCAAGGACCCAACACTCCAATCGAATGAATTACAACCTCTCCCAACTGCCCGAACGTACTGACAAACCCCGTGAACAAGGTTTCACGATGGTGATGGACAAGGGCCTGAGCGTGCGTGAAACCGAAGACTTTCTGGAAGTAGGCGCCCCCTACACCGATATCGTGAAGCTGGGCTGGGCCACTTCCTACGTAACGCCCAACCTGAAGCGTAAGCTGGAGGTGTATAAGGAGGCAGGCATTCCAGTCTATTTCGGTGGCACGTTGTTCGAGGCGTTCATTATTCGCAACCAGTTCGATGACTACCGGCGCTTGTTGACCGAGTTTGGGATGGAGTACGCTGAAGTATCCGATGGCTCTATTGACCTCAACCACGACCGGAAGCTGGAATACATTCGCGAACTAGCTCAGGATGTGAAGGTGCTATCGGAAGTGGGTTCGAAGGATGCGGAGAAAATCATTCCGCCCTACAAATGGATTTCGCAGATGAGAACAGAACTCGAAGCTGGAGCCGTTAAGGTGATTGGCGAAGCACGAGAGGCCGGCAACGTCGGGCTGTTCCGGAGTACTGGCGAAGTGCGCTCGGGCCTGGTAGAGGAAATTCTGACCCAGATTCCATCGGAAAAGATTCTGTGGGAAGCTCCGCAGAAAGCGCAGCAAGTGTGGTTCATCAAGCTGCTTGGCGCCAACGTCAACCTAGGCAATATTGCGCCCAACGAGATAGTGAGCTTGGAAACCATCCGCTTAGGACTTCGCGGCGACACGTTCACGCATTTCCTCGATATGGATAATGTAGACGAAGATTTCCGCCCCGAGAAGCCTACCGGTAAACCTGGCACGTCTATGCCACGTGGGTAGAGGCCAGGTAACTACATCAATGAATAAGGCCACATAGAATTGTGCGGCCTTCTTACAAAAACATAAGGCCCGCTTGGTATATACCAGGCGGGCCTTACTCTTGCTAACAGCTGCTTATAACGTGACGCTAAATGTAGTGCCTTTGCCGGGAATGCTTTCCACTTCAAGGCGGCCGCCGTGGTCTTCCACTATCCGATGAATCAGGTAAAGCCCAGCACCCGAGCCCGCAGGTTGGGTACGGGAAGTGCGGCTACTGCTTCGCGGTGGCTCCATACCAAGTCCATTGTCCTGCACAACAAGTTGTGGACGACCATTAGCTGCATGTTTACTTTCCAATCGTAACCGTAGAGGTCGGCTTGGGTCGTGTTGGCGAATGGAGTTGCTGATCAGATTAGTGATGATGCTTAGCAAGTGCGGGCGCACGTACGACACGGTCGGCAGGCTTTGGAAGTGAGTGGACACCTCACCGCCCGAAGCGCGTAAGTGCGGATGCAAGCCTAGCAGTGCCTCTCGCGTTACAGTTGCCAGCGAGACTTCTTCTGCTGGTAATTGACTCTGCTCTAGCGCTTTTACTAGCTGCATCAAGTTGCGAACCGTGTTGTTCCAACGCGTCAGGCTATTGTCGGCCATTACCAGTAGCGCATTCGCGTCGGGGTCGTGGAAGGTAACGGCTTCACGCATCTGGCCGAATAAGGCCTGCAGATTATGAATTGGCTGGCGCAACTCGCTCGCTGCTGCCTGCACGAAGGCATCAAGCTCCCGGTTGTTGCGAAGTAAATCTTCGTTTTGCTTTTGTAGCTGCAGAGCGGCTTGTTTTAGCACATGAATATCGGTGCTTGTGCCATACCACTTCACTATCGTGCCATCGGCATCGCGCAGGGGCTGAGCACGGTGCAGAAACCAGCGCCTTTCTCCATCGTGCCGCTCAATTTGACTTTGATACTCCCAAGCCTCTTCAGAGGTAACGTTGTGCTGCAACTCAACCAGTGCCTGCACGACATCGTCACCCGGAACAATAGTATTCCCTTCCTGGTCGGCGCGTTGCTGCGCTTCGGGGTGGTATAGTTGGCAGCGGCTCGGTTTAAGGTATCGGGGGTGCCGTCGGGGTTTAAAGTCCAGAGTAACTGAGGCAAGTTGTCAGTCAGCTCTTTGCATAGATCTTCCTCTGGCGAAGTGGGTGGCGCGGGACTTGGATCCAGAGATTGGTCCTGCACGTCGGTGAGGGTGCCAAACCAACGGCTGATGCGGCCCGCCTCGTCGCGTTCAGGTTCCATATGCCCTAAGTGCAGGCGATACTCGCCGTCGTGACGACGGATGCGCGCATGCCAACTCCATGCCTCACCTTTGCGCAAATGCTCTGGCAAATCTTGTAACACCTGCGCCCAGTCATCGGAATTAAGGGCATCCACCCAGTCGTGAGTGTGGAGCACGTCTGTAGTCTGTCCGGTATAAGCAAACCACTGTGGACTCAAATATTCTACCACGCCTTCAGCGGAACTGATAGAGGTTATTTGAGGCAAATGCTCGACTATCTCTTGGTAAGGAGCAGGTGACGTAGTGGTAGCAACTGGCTTGACCTGGCTGGTTACGTCTTGCCCAAACACCAACACACCGCTGATCTGCTCATTAGTATCGCGTAGGGGCTGGATGCTGACGTTGAAGTATACGGGCGCTGCATCAGAGCCAGGCAATTGTAACTCATGTGCTACAAAGGTCTGCCCCGTCTGGTAGGTATTGGTTAAGGCCGTTAGGGCATCTGGGATCTGCAAAGCGTTCAGCACATCAACTGCCAGACGGTTTTGCAACTCGTCTTGCCCGAGCAGAGAGGCCAACTTGGGACTAGCGTAGCTGACGCGCAGGTCGGATCCGCGTAAGGTCAAGACGTAACCCGGCAAATGTGCTAGGGCATCCCGCAATTGCAGTGCCTCGTCGGTCTCGGTGGCTGAGCTCGGTGCCACTTGTGGCAAAGCTGGCGTAGTAACGTGCGCTGTGGCTAGCCAGTAGCCACTTGCTTTCGACCCCAATGCTATTCGGGTCAAAGCAGGTTGCCACCAGCGAGCAGGCTTGCCATTACCAATTGGCCAAGCTACCGGCAGCAATGCAGGTGGTTGGACCCATGGAGTGGAACGAACTACGCTATACGCATACGCCCACGCAGTAGCTACCGGACCAAGCAAGGACTGAACGTCTTGCAAGGATCGGCCAGCCAGCGCTAATGGGACGGCGTTGGGCGAAAGCTCCGCCAAACCCACACTACTTGCCACGATGTTACCATCGTTATCTAGCAAAAGGGTAGGGGTAGGCAGGTAAGAAAAGGCCTCAGCAAACGGGTGTGACGTTAACTGAGTAATCGGAGCAACAGGCATTAGTAGGGCGCGAAAAGCAACTTGATAATAGGGAGAGCTGCTTAAAAATGGGGAGTCACCCCCAGTACTCTGGATATCATAATTAAATTATTACAAGTATATTTAATTATTCTCAGATTGCTACTGCGGAGCTACCATTTTAACACATAATACGTTGTTTTTCCCTAAGTGAGATTGGCTGTTCGGAAAAAAATTATAGAAAAGAGCATTTCATTGCTATTAAGCCGCATTTAGCTGGTGTCAATATTGGAGAGTATAAATTTGAACTTTAGGTGTGCTATACCATAAAGGCATACTTTGTCTATTAGCTAGACTGTATCCGGTGAACTTTACACTGCGCAGAAGCTTAGCATAACCGATGCTAGCAGCCATAGTTGGTTAACCTAAAGGAGACCAATCTCATCTGTAGCAGTGAACGTAGTCAACAGATAGGGACAGAGTGAAGGCCATTAATCAGCTTTCAAGAGGATGTATTTGTGAGATATTGCTAACCGAAAACAAGGCCATGCTATATATTCAACTAACTCCATTTCCTGAGCTACATACCGAACGGTTTGTGCTCCGTCGGCTTCAGCAAGCAGATGCCCCCGCGTTGTTAGATCAACGCTCCGATCCGCGGATTATGCGTTATCTAGATCGGGAGCCGGATACTACCTTGGAGCAAACTACCGCGCTTATCGAGCGAATAACGCAAAATGCAGCCGACAATTCAGGGGTGACTTGGGGCATAGTACGCCCTGCGGCTACGCAAGAGTTGCTAGGTACAATTGGTCTGTGGCGCATTATGGCTGAGCATCATCGCGCCGAAGTGGGCTACGGGCTCCACCCCGATTATTGGCAACAGGGCGTTATGAGTGAAGCCTTAGCGGCAGTGCTTGACTTCGGGTTTCAAACGTTGAAACTACACAGTGTGGAAGCCAATGTTAACCCGCACAACACGGCATCGAGGCGGCTGTTGGAAAAGCATGGCTTTGTGCAGGAAGCATACTTTCGGCAGAACTACTTTTTTCGCGGGCAGTTTCTGGACTCAATTATCTACTCATTGCTCACCCCGGAAGCAGCTAAGCCAGAGTTGATAAACGAAGCAGCAACAGAATTGTAAAGGCAACAATACCAGCGAGAAAGAAGTAGGAGAAGAGAAACTCATCAGTTTCTTTTATGCTACGATTCCCGTTCCGCTTGCCAGCGGCGGCTGTGTTGCTGCTCGCTGCCGCTTGCAACCAAGGTAAGCCTGCCGCTGATACGCCAACCAATACGCCAGCTGCTACAGCGGCAGCTCCTGATTCCACTGCTACTTCAACAGCCACTGCTCCGCCGCTGCCTAAGCCCTATGCCACCAAATCTGCGACCAAGCGCAGCAAGGTGATAGGGTGGCCGGCCGGCAAAACGCCGGTGGTACCAACTGGCTTTACCGTTGCCGAATATGCAGGCGGCCTCAACAGCCCCCGGTGGGCCTATGTAACGCCCAATGGCGATGTGCTGGTAGCTGAGGCAAACACTATCCCGACTTCGTTCAAGAAAAAAGTAACGGCCAAACTGGACCTCGATCCTTCTAAGTCGCTGAAGGAAACTAGCGCCAATCGTATCACGCTGCTGCGCGACACCAACAAGGACGGCAAACCCGACGTGCGCGAAACCTTCCTGTCAGGGCTCAACCAGCCTTTGGGGATGTTAGTACTCGGCAACTATTTCTATGTGGCTAACACGGATGGCGTGTTGCGCTATGCCTACAAGCCCGGCCAAACCAAAATAACTGGCCCTGGCGAGAAGATTCTAACGCTGCCCGGCAAAGGCTACAACAACCACTGGACTCGGAACCTAGTGGCCAACGCCGACGGCACTAAGATTTATGTGAGCGTGGGCTCTAGCTCCAACGTAGGAGAAAACGGCATGGAGTACGAGCAGCGGCGAGCCAATATTCTGGAAATCAACCCAGATGGCTCCGACGAGAAAGTGTATGCTGCTGGCCTGCGCAACCCCGTGGGTATGGACTGGAACCCGACCACCAAAGCGCTGTGGGCCGCTGTAAACGAGCGGGACGAGCTAGGCGATGACCTGGTGCCCGACTACTTAACCAGCGTACAACCAGGTGCTTTTTACGGTTGGCCTTACTCGTACTTCGGCCAGAACGAGGACCCGCGCCGCAAAGGCGAGCGGCCCGATTTGGTGAAGAAAGCGTTGGTACCCGAAGTGCCGTTAAGTCCGCACTCGGCTTCGTTGGGCTTGGCTTTCTATGATGGCAAAGCCTTTCCAGCTAAATACCAGAAGGGTGCATTTGTGGGGCAGCATGGTTCATGGAACCGCTCGGAGTTTACAGGTTACAAAGTCGTTTTTGTGCCCTTCAAAGACGGGAAGCCTGCTGGTAGCTCCGAAGATTTTGTGAGTGGCTTCGTGGCTAACACTGGCAGTAAGGAAGTCTATGGCCGTCCCGTTGGCGTCACCGAAATGCCCGATGGGTCGTTGCTAGTGCTTGATGATGCGGGCAACAAGGTATGGCGTGTGTCGGCGCAAAGTGGCCAAGCGGCAAGTGCCACACCCAAACGCAGCTCGGTCCCCCAGCTCGCCAGCACAGTTCGGTGATGAGAAGCTTATGATAGTCAGCGCAGGACAAATAGGAAAGGATGCTGTAATGATTTGCAGAAACCGACGAATTATGTGGCATCTTTTCTATCATCTTGCTCTTTGCCCTATGCATTTGCCACAAAAACTTGCCCTGCTTGCTACGTTTGTCCTAGCTTCCTTTGCCACACAAGCTCAGCAGAAGGCGCTTAAAATGAATACAGCTGTGGCCTCCGCCAACACGCTGCTGTGGGAAGTTTCTGGTAAAGATCTGGCGCAGCCTTCCTACGTGTATGGCACTATCCATCTGGTTTGTCCGGCTGATATGAAGATGAGCGACCAGCTCAAGCAAAGCTTCAGCAAAACCCAACAGGTAGTGATGGAGCTAGATATGGACAGCCCCACCATGATGCAGGAGATGCAGAGCAACGTGCTGATGAGTGGCGACCAAAGCTTACAACAGTTGCTTTCCCCCTCCGATTACACAGCCGTTGGCAACTATTTAAAAGCCAACACCAAATTGCCCATCGAACAAGTAGGAATGGTGAAGCCATTCATCTTGAGTTCTATGCTATACCCGGTGTTGCTTGGGTGCACGCCGGCCAGCTACGAAGCTACCTTCGTGAAAATGGCACAAGAAGAAAAGAAAGAGGTTTTGGGCCTGGAGACAGTGCAGGAGCAACTCGGCTTTTTCGACAAGATTCCGTACGCCGAGCAAAGTAAGCTGCTGGCTGATATGGTGAACCAAGAAGCCGCTGCCAAGCAGGAGCTGCAACAAATGATGATGCTCTACAAAGCCCAAGATGTAGAGCAATTACATACACTGACTTCTAAAAGCTTGTTCGGATTTCAGAAGTATGAAGACCTGCTGCTCAATTCCCGCAATCAGCGCTGGATAGCAGGTATTGGACGTTATGCTGCCGCCAAGCCGACATTCTTTGCAGTTGGGGCAGCACACCTTGGTGGCCCTAAAGGAGTACTAGCATTACTGCGGCAGCAAGGCTATCAGGTTCGGCCGGTGGTGCAATGACAAATGAAGCGGTACGTTTGGTGTTGCAACGCCTCGGTTTGCGAGATTTGAGCATCGAATACACTATTTCGTTACTCGCATTGCCGAGCTATGCCAAACCTGCTGAGTCGCCTGTTGAGCTACGTTATGCCTCTTACCCGCACTATACATTCCGACATCAATGGCCCGCTGGAAGTGACGTGGTACCAGGGCCGCAAAGTGCTCGACACACGCCACGCCAACTACTCGTATGGCTCTTTGCACCGCGTGATGCGGTACGGACTGCTGTTTGTAGCACCCGAACGAGCCAGTCATACGCTGCTACTGGGTTTAGGTGGCGGCTCGGCGGTGGCTATGCTGCAGCAAGAGCTTCACTATCAAGGCCACATTACGGCCATTGAACTGGATCCGGTTATCATACAGATAGCCGACACGGAATTCAATATCCGACCTAACGCACAATTGAACATAGTTTGTGCCGATGCATTCGAGTGGGTGCATACGGCTCTAACAAACCACTTCGGGTTAATTATCGTGGATCTGTTTGTGGATTTAGCCTTGCCGGCCGGACTGCAAACCACCACATTTTGGCAAGCACTGTGGCGAATTTTGCGCCCCGATGGCTACGTGCTCGTGAATACCCTAACCGAGGTGCCGTTGTACGTGGAAAACGAAGAGTTGCCCGTATATCTGGAAACGGCAGGATTCACAGTGAAAGAGGTGGAAGTAGAGCTGCTAAATAGACTGTTAATCTTGCAGAAAACAGCTAGTGCATAAGCAATAGCAAAAAGTTCAGCCAAGCTGAACGGCGACTAGCAATATGTTGCTAGGTTCAATCCAATCTACCGTACGCCCTGTGCCGGAGTGGATTTGGGCAGGTACAACAGCGCGTCGAATTCGCGGCGGAGACTGTGGCGGCTAAACGGTTGGGTGTAAGGTTTAAGGGCGCCGTCACGGAGCAACAGATTCTCATAAAGCCATTGGGTGCCAGGCAGAAGGTCGGGGCTGCGGAGGTCGAGCAGGGTGGCCGGGCGGGCAGCCCGGCAGCGTGGAAGTATTGCTCGTAACTCCCTGCCACAGATGGCACGGCAACAGCTGTAAAGAAAGCAGGTGGATCTGCGGGGCGTAGTGCACGAAACGAACCTTCGTGGAAAGCAAACCCTACGTTTACGTACCCCGCACCATACTGACGACGCAAAAATTCGCCTAACGGCTGATAGTCACGGTTGTACATGCTGAGCTGCGCATTGTTGGCCCATACTACCACGCGGCTGCCATTGGCTTGAGCGCGGGCCCACTGCACGTTTTCAGCCAGGCAAGCTGATCGGTAGTTGATGCGCAACTGACTATCCAACGTCTGGCAAATACTGAACTGCTCTGCTACGCGCAGTAATTGCGTCAGAGCTGCCGCTTCGGCGGGAGGGCTCCGTAGTCGCCCCGCAACTTGGCCGACACGTCGTAAGCAGTGCGCACTTCGGCCAGCACACGCCGGATAGCATCTAGACGTGGGTCCGATTTGGTGGGTTGCTGGAGCGGATTCAGCGCAATTTCAAGGTCGTTTAGCTCACGCAGCTGGCGCTGAAGCGCGGTTAGTTGCTCGCCTAAGTAATTAGGCTTGGCTGGTAGCTGCTGCCGCAGATAGCGTAGGCCTTCGGGCGCTTGGTTGATGCCGATGCCCACTATCTGGAGCTTGCTGGTGGCACGCTCGTTATAAGTGCGCATCCAGCGTACAAGGGCCAGCATCTCGGTAGTATCCCAAGTGGCAAGCTCGGCCACGAGTTGCTGCGGTTCGCCTTTGCCGGTCTGGAGGTAGTCGTTTAGGGCCAGGCACGCGCCTAGGTCGGCGTCGAGAGCTAAGACACGAGCACCTTTTTGCTCCACCAAATAGCGAAACAGCCGGTACTTGAGTTGCATTTGTTCGTGCGAACCGTACGTGACCTCACCTAACCCAATGATAGTTGACTTGCCAACCAATTGTCCGAAAGCTACCAAATCTTTCTGGTCACCTTCGGGGAAGTGGTGCGTAGCGGCACGGCGGCTTTGCGCAGCCAAGCTAGTTCGGCCGCTGTAGGTTGGCCTGGCACCGGAGGCGCTTTGGGTACGAAGGGCCTACCATCAGCTAGCAGTTCTATTTGGTCGAGCCACACCGGCGCCGCACTAGGCTGTAGTAGAAGTGATAGGGCCGAGATGTTGTAGTTGGCTCTAATGGGTATCACTGCTTCAAACCGCTGCCATTCCGTAGCACCTGCTGGCGAGGCAGGTAAGGGGTGACTTTCCAACGTTCCTGCTCCCTTGGCGCGGTCGTACGGATAGCTTAGTCGGTCACTGTTAATTAGAATGCGGTGTAATAGTTTAGGGGTTTCGGCGCTGGGGGTAGCAGGCGTTCCGTAGCGTACGTAGCCGCGCACGGTAAGCGTTTTGCCTTGCAGCGAATCCAGCGGCACTACGCCCAGATACACCGGTGCAGTGCCGCCCGCCTCTACGCGCAAGCTACGCCGGCCGTGCCGAGCCACAGTGGAATCTAGCTGCCACCGCCGCGTGACAGGTCGGGGTACCGGCACCTGTGCTGGTCCGCAGCGTTCAAAATCCCAATCGGGTAGTGGCGTTCCGGAAGACAATACGAGTGGCTCTGAACCAACTAGCGGAACGTCTCGGTACTTGCCGCCTTCCCATTGAACTTCGAAATTGTCGAGCCACAGCCGACCCTTGCCGTTGAAAATCAGCATTACTGCCAGATTATCAGCCAATTTGTTTACGGATAGCTGAATTTGTAAACGTTGCCAATTAGCTGTGGGAGCAAGGTTGGCTATGCTAGCAGGCGTTTCGCTTTGCGAAAGTGACCCCTCGTATGTCAGGCTCTCCTCATTACTCGAAGAATATGCCCGGAGCCAGGCTTTGCCTTGAAAGTTCTCGGTCCGTACCCAGGCGCTAACAGTAACAATGCGTCCGCGCAACGAATCATTAGCTGGAAGGGAACAGTAGATAACGGTTGATTCAAGCTCTTCAGCCCGCGAAGCGTCGAGGAGCAGGCTGCCTCGGCCGTGCTGCGCCGGAGCTACTGTATCGACCCGGATCAACAGTTCATCGGGTTGCTGTTTGCGCCACCACAAGAGCAGTGGTTGGCGGCCGTTGGCTTCGGGTTCGAAGTCGAGGTTGCGGATGGCTTGCCCGGTGGCCGGCAGACTGGATAGTAGTATGGTCGTCCCGAGAACAACGCGGGTTAGGTATAGCAGCATTGTATAGTAAGAGTAATTCAACTGCTAACGTCAACGCTGGTAACTAGCTAGTTAGCGCCTGATTAGAGTGAAAGTTTTTCTTGTCTTTTCAATGGCTGTTAACAGGCGCTGTGGTACTCCGGTGGCTTTCTGCTTTCTTTGTAGACTAACTGGCTACTCTACCTTATGGAAATCCTGAAGCACCTTGTCGATTTCATTCTGCACCTAGACAAGCACCTTGGCGACATCATTCAGGATTACGGGGCCTGGACCTACGCAATATTGTTCGCTATCATCTTCTTCGAAACCGGGGTAGTAGTGTTGCCATTCCTCCCGGCGACTCGTTGCTATTTGCGGCCGGTTCCTTGGCGGCACTGCCCGGTTCGCCCCTGAACGTGTGGGCTATGGTGGGTTTATTGATTCTGGCCGCCGTACTCGGCGATACGCTCAACTATCACATCGGCGACTACCTAGGGCCGCGCGTGTTCAGCGAAAATTCCCGGTTCTTGAAACGGGAGCACCTAGAACGGACGCAGCAGTTCTATGAAAAACACGGGGCCAAAACCATCATTCTGGCGCGCTTCATTCCCATTATTCGCACGTTTGCGCCGTTTGTGGCGGGTGTGGGCACTATGAGCTACGGCAAGTTCTTGTCCTACAACTTAGTAGGCGCGGTGCTTTGGGTGGCTTTGCTCACGTTGGCGGGCTATTTCTTCGGGCAGATTCCGGTGGTGCAAAAGAATTTCTCCTTGGTGGTGCTGGCCATTATTGGGCTGTCGGTACTGCCGGTGGTATTCGAGTTTTTCAAGTCGCGGCGGGCCAGCAACCGACCGGTGGCATAGGCTATCCTTGCCGTTGCTCTCCTGATGCAGGAGGAAGCAGCCTTAGTTAGGTGCCTTCTGGTATCAGAATGACAGTTTTCTTTGCAAGAAACCACTCTGGTTCTTTGGGCCGGGTGGTTTTTTTTGTTGCTTGCCTCTCGAAATATATTCCCTTCTCTATGCCTGAATTTGGGTTGCTTGGCCGTTCGTTGCAGCATTCTTTTTCCCAGACGTATTTCAGTCAAAAATTCGATAGTCTGCACTTGGCTGATCATAATTACGAGCTGTTCGAACTGGCTTCTATCGAGGCGTTGCCCGAGTTGCTCAGCCAGCATCCCGACCTGCGCGGCCTCAACGTAACGATTCCTTACAAGGAGCAGGTCTGGCCGTACCTCACCGAAATAGCCTCTTCGGCCGCTCGCGTAGGAGCAGTCAATGTCATCGAGTTTGCCGCGGATGGCCACCTGATTGGGCACAACACCGACATAGTAGGGTTTCATAATTCCCTAGCTGGTTTCCTGCCGTCTGACTTCACTGGCCGTGCCCTTATCCTTGGCAGCGGCGGCGCTTCGAAAGCAGTGGAAGTAGTTTTGCGCGACCTAAACATTGGGTATTGGGTGGTGTCGCGCAATCCTATGGGTACGGGCCTTACCTACGCCGAGCTTACGCCGCAAGTGCTGGAAGACCATCTGCTTATAGTAAACGCTACGCCCCTTGGCACTTACCCCAACGTCGAGCAGTACCCGCCAATTCCATACGAGGCGCTCACCAGCCAGCACTGCCTCTTCGACCTCGTTTACAATCCTAGCGAAACCGAGTTTATGCGGCGCGGCCAAGCCATGGGGGCCAAGACCATAAACGGCTTCGAAATGCTCTGCCTTCAAGCGGAAGCTGCCTGGGACATCTGGCAGCAAAAGTAAAATCGTAAAGAGGAGAATAGGTGAAGCTGGCATCAGCTTTCCTTTTGAAGCATTGAGATTTAAAACGCAACAAGCCCTTGACGCTGCATAAGTGTCAAGGGCTTGTCTGTTTACAAAACGCTCAATTGATAAAGCAGTGATTGTGTCTTATTGCCTGGCAACAACTTCGTTTCTCTACTGACCGCCTCCGCCTTTGCTGCTACCTTGTTTGCCGTCGTCGTTTTGGATGGAACGGCGCTGGCGCTGAGAGTTATCGAGCTTGCCGAAGCGGTAGTTGAAGGAGAGGCGAACGGCGCGTTGATACGAGTAGAAGATGCTGCTGCTACGGAATTGAGCCGTTTCGGTGCTGCTGCGAAACTCACGGCCGGGGGCCAGGAAGTTGCTGGCATTGAACGTGATGTCGGCTTTCTCTTTCAGTAAAGTCCGCTTCGCGCCTACCGAATAGTAGTAGCCGCCAGAGTAACGGCTTTGAAGTTGCACCCCACCCGTCCAGAAGCCGCCATTGGCTTGCAGGCTGTATACTTTGCCTAGCTTCAGGGAGGAATTCAGGCTTACAAATGCGTTTAGGCGGTTGTTGGTTTGCTTGAGGGCGGCGCTGTAGAGGCGCGTATAGTCAAGGCCCACGTTGCTGCTTAGGTTCAGGGCCGGAACAGGTTTCAAGGAACCGTATAGGCTGAGGCCGTAGGTGGTGTTGGTGGCAATGTTGCCGAAGGTGCTTTCGGTGCGGGCCAGCGAATCGTTGTAGAGGTTGTACTCTTCGATGGAATTGCCGGTACGGCGCACGTAAGTAGAAGCGTTTAGCGAACTTTTCTCTCCGAAAGTACCGTAGCTCATCTCGACGACGTCCGTAATTTCCGGCGACAGATTGGGGTTGCCATAGCTGATGCTGTTAGGCGTACTTTGATTGACGTAGGGGTTGAGGTAATAAATTTGGGGGCGTTGGATGCGGCGGGAATAGCTCAGGCGTAACGTCTGGCCTGGTTTCTTGAGCGTGCGCGTGGCGCTGATGTTGGGCAGGATGTTCAGGTAGTTGTTGGAGAAGCGCCCGGACTCCCCCTGAAACTTGCCTTCAATGTCGGTGCGCTCCAAGCGCGTGCCCACACTGAAAGCGTACTTCTTGCCGCCCATAAAATTGTACGTGCTGTAAGCCGCCAGTACATTCTGCTGGTAGTCGAAGGCGTTGGAGCGTAGCGGACTGCGTGAAAAATCCGACTGCATACTTAGCAACACGGTATCAAGGCTGTAGTCGCTGCTTACGCTGCGCCGGATTAGTTTGGCGCCACTTTCCAGGGTGGTAGAATCGCGGAATGGATGCGTGTAGTCGGTTTGCAGCGTGGTTTCAAGGTTGCGGGATAGGTTAACGCTCCGTTCCCGGTATTCGAGGGGCCCAACTAGCACGTCGGCGCTGCGGTATTGGTCGAGGCGGTAGTTTTGGTCGTTGCGGCTGCGGGTGTGCTGAGCCAGTACGCTCCACTCACGCCGAGACTGAGCTTCGCCGAAAGTGCGAGTATAGCCGGCGTTGAGGTCGTAGTTGCGATTCTCGTACCGTTGTAAAATGTCGCGCGAATAGAGAGAATCGAGCTTGAGGGTGTCAGGACCGCTATATGGATTGAAATTGTATTGATTGAACAAGTCCTGCGGTGAACGGCTCTGATACGAGTTGCCGTTGCCGCTCAGGGTGAAGCTGTGCAACGGCGACGGGTCGTAGGTGAATTCTAATTGTCCAAAACCTCCTTGGCCCACGTTGCGAGAGTTGGAACGCTGCTCAAGCTGGCCTTCGCCTAACGGCGTGAAATCGGTGCGGGCGGTGCTGCTCCGGTAGGGGTATCGGTTCTTGAACCCGCTCAGCTTGGTATTGACCCCAAACTTGCCGCGGCGCACATTCAGCGTGCCGTTGATGCCTTGGTTGCGGTTGCCGGTGCTTGCACCTAAGCTACCATTGGTACCCTGCAAGCTGTTCTTTTTCAACACTATGTTGATAACTCCGCCTGAGCCTTCGGCATCATACTTGGCCGAAGGCGCCGTAACCACCTCAATGGCCTTGATCTGGTCGGCCGGAATCTGCTTGAGGGCTTCGGCCAGGTTGCCCGACAAGATGGCCGACGGCTTGTTGTTGATTAGGATGCGCACATTGCTGGTGCCGCGCAGTTGCACGTTGCCGTCGTTGTCGACGTTGACCATGGGCGTTTTGCGCAAGATATCGGCGGCCGTACCACCCGCATTGGTGGCATCTTGCTCGGCGTTGTATACCAGGCGGTCTGGCTTGGTTTCCACTAAGGCACGCTGCCCGGTTACGGTTACTTCGCCTAGCTTCTGCGCGGAAGCCGTAAGTGCCAGAATGCCTAGTGCGGTAGCTTGGGTACCCACCGTAACGGTTTCGGTGCGGCTGGTGTAGCCCACAAAGCTGATTTGCAGTCGAAACGAGCCAGCGGGCAGGCCCTTCAACTCGAACTTGCCTTGTGCATCGCAGGTACTGCCGCCTATCGGCGTGGTGCCTGTGGTCGGCAATAGCGTAACGGTAGCGTATTCGACGGGTTTTTGGGTGGCGGCATCCACCACAGTGCCGGTCAGGCGGCCGGTGTTTTGGCTAGCAGTTTGAGTTGTGGCTGTTGCGGGCACTTGGGCTTGCGCTAGGGGCATAGCAAGCAGGGCTGCAAGCAGCAAAATAAGAGTTTGCTTCATAGTAGGATTAGGTATTGGAAGGGATAAGCTACTGTAATAGACGCCACTGCGTGAAAGAGTCCGCTTGGCGGTAATTGGTGGCACAACGCATTAAAAGTAGCGCATAGTGTAGGCGCTACTCGATAAAATTCAATGAAGTATATGTTTTATTTCAACCACCAAGCAATAGCCGCATACCTACGGGCACAACTCAGCGCTCCGATGTGCAGAAAGTGTTGGTTTCGCTGAAAGCCGGAGTGGTTGTGGGCGGAATGAGTAGTGGTTGAAAAAAGCACTGTGGCTGTTGGCCGAATAGCTACTTTGCCGCTGGCAAGCGGAGCCAAATTTCGCTTCAAGTATCCTTGTCGTATGGCTGTAGCTATTTTTCCTCGCTTGCCTGTGGCGCGCTTGCGCCTGCAACTGCCGTGGCCACACTTGGTGTGGTTGGGGCTGCTAATTTATGCCGATGCGCAACTGTGGTTTACCCGCGCGGGACTCTACTACACGGCACCCCAAAACGCCGCCTTATTCTGGCGTAATGCACTGCTAGCCGATCTGCTCGATTGCACGTTGTTCTACTTGAACTACTTAGTACTACAACCTAAGCTGTTTAAGCCTCGGCGGAGCTTAACCTATCTGCTAGCCGTAGTAGGCGCGTTGCTGTTATTTGCGCTGGCAAGGGCGGGCCTAAGCGTGGTACTAGCCGAAGGCGTACAGCACGGGCGGCTTAAGCTGGATTTGTTGACGCACGTGCAACTGCTGCTCACGTTACACTTTCCGCTTGGGGGCTTGATTCTGCTATTGAGCGCAGGCCTGCGCCTAGCCGGTGACTACCTCCTCCAGCGGGAAAACCGGCGGGAACTGGAACGCCAGCACCTGCACACTGAATTGTCGTTGCTGAAAACACAACTTCAGCCACATTTCCTGTTCAATACCCTCAACAACATCTACTCGCTCACCCTGCAAGCCTCTCCACAAGCCCCCGAAGCCGTAATGCGCCTAGCCGAACTGATGCGCTACCAGCTCTACGACAGCACCGATGACCTCGTGCCCCTAGCTCACGAAATACGGCACCTGCGCGGTTTTCTGGCATTGCAACTATTGCGCTTGCCCCCGATGAAGCCGATGAAGCCCTACCATTCACGGTGTTGCTGCCGCCCGGCGCCGAGTATGCGCGCCGCTTGCCGCCTATGTTGCTTTTGCCGCTGGTCGAAAATGCCTTCAAACACGGCGACTTGGCCGCCCGGCCACTAGTAGCCCGCTTGCATTTACAACTAGAGCCCGACGGCCGCCTGCTGTTCTCGGTGTTGAATTATTGCAACCACCAAAGTACTCCCGAACCAGCAACTCCAGGTGGAGTAGGGCTAACCAACCTGCGCCGTCGTTTGGAACTGCTGTACCCAGGCCGCCACAGCCTCAGCGTAGCTGCCAGCCCCACCGAGTATCAAGTGAAATTGGAAGTGCAATTATAGAAGCTTTACGGTTTGCCTAGTGGAATAGGCTCTAAAGAATATTCTCGCCTTCCTGGCTCTTATATTTACCTTGCATGGAACCTACGCTAGCCCGCCGTCCTCTAACATGTGCTATAGTCGACGACGAGCCTCTGGCCCTGACTGTACTAGCTGAATACTGCGCCCAAGTGCCGTTTCTATCCTTGAAAGGGCAGTTTCAGGAGGCGCTAGTGGCCGTAGAGTTTCTGCAAGACAACCCGGTTGATGTCGTATTTCTCGACATTCGCATGCCTCGCCTCACGGGCTTGCAGCTGGCTCAGCTGCTGCCTACACCCGCGCCACGCATCATCTTCACCACCGCCCACGCCGAGTATGCCGCCGAAAGCTACGAGCTGCCGGCTCTCGATTACCTGCTCAAGCCTATTCGTTTCGAACGATTCGTGCAGGCGGCCCACCGCGCCCGTGCCGCCCTTGCTCCAGCAGCTACCGGAGCCGCCTCCGAACCCACTGAAAACCCGACCGAAGCCCTGTTCATTCGGCAAGACAACCGCCTGCGCCGGGTACCGGTGGCTGATTTGTTCTATGCCGAAGGGCAGAAGGAATACCTCATGCTGTACACCGCCGCCGGCAAAATGCTGACGCTGCAGTCTTTTCGAGGTTTGGAAGAACTGTTGCCACCTGGCCGTTTCGTGCGCATTCATAAGTCGTACCTCATCAGCTTACGCCACTTAGAGTTCGTCGAACGCAACCGGGTTCAGGTGCACGGCACTTCCCTGCCCATCGGCGAAACCTATCGAGAGGCCTTCCTAGAACACTTGCGTTACTACGGGCGAGTATGAGGTGAAAGGTAAACTGCGAAGTAGTAAGACAGGAAAGAACGTCATGCTAAGCGGAGCCGCAGCAAAGTCGAAGCATCTCGCATGCTGACGTTGAACAGGGTATAGTCATGCTGAGCGGAGTCGAAGCATCTCGCGTGCTGACGTTGCCAAACTAGTTCAATGAGTCGAGCGAGATGCTTCGACTCCGCTCAGCATGACTATACCTTCTTCTATCCTAGAATGACAGGTACTTTGGCAATTTCAGCACGCGAGATGCTTCGGCAAGCGGACACCAAAGCAAGCATGACGGTCTTTATTGTTGTCCTTGGCCGCTGCTGTCACCTTGCTTGGTATCGTCGTTGCGGATGCTGCGTTTCGGGCGCTGGGGCTGGTTCGTGACTTTACCGAAGCGGTAGCTGAAAGCTAGGCGAAGACTACGCTGGTAGATGTAGTAATTACTATTCTGCCGGAACTGGTCGGTGTCGAGGCGGCTCTTGAAGTTGCGCGTGGCACTCAAGAAGTTGTCGGCGTTCAACGTAATGTCGGCCTTTTCCTTGAGCAGCTTCTTGCGCAAACCCAACGAGTAGTACGTCCAGGCGGCTTGCTTGCCTTGCAGCTGAACGCGGGGCGAATTCAGCCCGCCATAGAATTGGATGCTTAAGTCCTTCTCGAATCGATAGCTGGAGTTCAGGTTCACGTTGTACATCACCCCGTCATTGGAGTAGGACGAGGTATTAACGTATCCATCACCGAACGAGAGGGCCGGGCTTTCCAGCCGAACGTAATACACGTTCAAGTTGCCGCCCACATCCCATTTGGTGGTGGGCTTCACCGAGCCGAACACGCTCACCCCGTAGGTGTTGTTGCGGCCAATGTTGCGGAATGTCTGGTTATTGACTCCGTTCGCGTCGATGAAGCGCACACTCTCAATGGCGTTGCCCGTGCGGCGGGTATAGGCCGAGAAGTTCAGCGTCGAGCTCTTAATAAATGTCGTATAGTTCAGCTCGTAGCTGTCCGTCAGTTCGGGTTCCAAATCAGGATAGCCGTAGCTGACGTTGAGCGTATCGGAGGCGTTGACGAAGGGATTTAGGAAGTAAATCTGCGGGCGTTGAATCCGGCGCGAATACGCTAAACGCACCGTTTGGCCCGGCTTCTTGGGGTTCTGCGGTTGGTAGCTCACGCTCAGATTGGGCAGCACGTTGGTGTACTTTTGCGACACACCCGAGTTTTCGCTTTGCCGCTGCTCAAAAGAGCCCTTAATGCGTGTGCTTTCTATCCGAGTTCCAAGCTTGAAGTTGAATTTCTTGGTGACCGAAAACCCGTAGGTACCATAGCCCGATACCACATCCTGGTTGTAGTCGAACAGGTTGGAACGGGCCGGATTGAAGTTCAAGTCTAGGCCATCGTATACGTCGTAGTCGCTGCTTACGCGGCGCATAATGGCTTTAACCCCGGTTTCGAGCAGCGCAGTCTCCGAGAAAGGATGCGCGTAGTCGGTTTGCAACGTGGTTTCGAGGTTGCGCGCCAAGTTGTCGCTCTGCTCTTGATACGTGATGGGCGCAAGTTGGTCGCGGCCCTCAAACTGGTCTAGCTCGTAGTCCTGCACGTTGCGGTTGCGAGTGTGCTGGGCCAGCAAACTCCACTCGCGCCGCTTGTCTTCGAAGGTGCGGGTGTAAGAGCCGTTTATGTCGTAGCTCTGGGAGCTGTACTTGCTGTCGGTATCTCGCGTGAATTGGTTGGCAGCTTGTACCGGTTGAAGTAGGTTATTGAACTGTTGGTTGTCATTTGAGTTGCCGAACCGGCTGCCTTGAAAATTCAAGGTGAAGTTGTGGTACTGAGCCGGGTCGTAGTCGAGGCCGATGCGGCCGAAACCGCCGCCCCCAAGTCCCTTGCCCTTGCCTTCCTGCTCCAGCGCCTGCACTTCCGAGCCATCAGGGTTTTTCAGGTAGCGCGAGAGGTTGTTGCGGCTAGGACTATAAAAAGCAAAGCCACTGAGCGAACTGTTGATGCCTACCTTGCCCTTGCGGTAGTTCACCGAGGCGTTGGCATTGGAACTACGTGTGCCCGCGGCCAGCCCAACGCTCCCGTTGGCCCCTTGCATACTGTTTTTCTTGAGGATAATATTGATAATGCCGCCCGTGCCTTCAGCGTCGTATTTAGCGGAAGGCGTTGTAATTACCTCGACGCTCTTAATCTGGTCGGCCGGAATTTGCTTTAAGGCATCGGCCACGGAGCTAGCTACAACGCTGGATGGCTTGTTGTTGATGAGCACGCGCACGTTGGCGGTACCCCGCAGTTCCACCTTGCCTTCGGGTCAACGTTTAGCAGCGGCACTTTGCGCAATACATCCGCCGCCGTACCCCCGTGTTGGTGATGTCCTTTTCAGCATTATAAACGATACGGTCCGGCTTGGTCTCGATTACGTCTCGCTCGCCAGTCACGGTTACTTCCCCAAGCTTCTGGGTGGTAGCGGTCAGCGAGATACTACCCAGGTCGGTGGTGCCATCCGATACAGTCACGTTTTCGGTTCGGTTGCCGTAGCCCAGAAAGCTGATTTGCACGCGGTAGGCGCCAGGCGCCAGCCCTTTTAGGGCGAAGCGGCCTCGCTCGTCGCAGGCAGTACCGTCGATGGGCGTCTCCCCCGTAGCAGGCAGCAAAGCCACCGTAGCAAATTGAACTGGCTTTTTGGTGGCAGCATCCAGCACTGTACCGGTCACGCGGCCCGCGCCCTTCGGCGTCTCGGGCAAAGCAAGGCGAGGTGCGGGCGTTGCGGCTGGTCGGGCACCCGCCGGCGGTGTGCCAGCTGGCGGAGCGGTTTGCCCTAGTGCTGTTTCGGCGCCAGTAAGTAGGCTAGCTAGACTTAAGGAGGTTAATAATAGTTTGTTCATCTAGAAGAAAATAGAGCTGAGAAAGGTCTAGTGGAAGCACACGGTGGCCTAGCGGCCGATAAGTAATCGGTAGGCAATCGAAAGCATTACACCCCGCAAGTAAATTTCACTGGATTGATAGCTCCTGAGAGCTTGAAGAAGGATGCACCGTCAGCACATAACCGCATCCTTGGAGCGAGACCATAGCCATTTCAGCTATTGGTTCGAAGGGTAGTAAGTATGAAAGCGTATGAAAAAAGCTAACTATGAATGAACCACTTACAATGAGGAGAAGAGGGCTTCGCAAGCCACCATATGAACGAATGGGTATGTGTTAATATTTGATGACGGATAAGGACACTTCCGTTTTTTTAGCGTTGCAGCCCTTCAAGGAAAATGCGCTAAAAATTATGACGCGCTGTTTGCTGCGGTATTTCCCTGTGGGGAGGCAGTAGAAGTGGGACTTTTATTGAAGTAAGTGCAGGGCAACAACCCCCTTACTTTTATGCTCTAGTGGCATCTACAACCTGCTGTTAGTACCCTTATCTGAACGGGTCGGTAAGTATGAAGCTTCCAAACTGGCGCGTATGCATTTTTTCAAAAATTAATCTACAAACGTGTAATTCAAGAAAAGTAACTCTTTGCCTCTAAGTAGGATAGGGCTAAAAAAGTACCAGCCACCCTTGTGAGGCAGCTGGACAATGTTGCAATGGTGTGCAGAGCGAGTACTATTATTTATAAATGAAGTGCCAAATTAATGATTTTATTTAACTGACAACTTTTTTGCTATTTCCGCTGTGTGGCGGCCCTGGTAGCGGGCACCTTCTAGTTCGTTAGCACTTGGTTGCCGCTCACCTTGGCCACCGGCTACAGTGCTAGCGCCGTAAGGAGTACCGCCCGTTACTTCTTCGTGGCCCATCTGACCCTGCCAAGCGTAAGGCAACCCTACAATCACAAAGCCGTGGTGTAGCAACTCAGTATGGAAAGCCCGTAGCGTGGTTTCTTGGCCGCCGTGCTGCGTGGCTGTGCTCACAAACGCACTGCCTACTTTCCCTACCAACGCGCCGCGTGCCCACAAGCCGCCGGTGCTGTCCATAAAGGCTTGCATCTGGCCGCATAGGTTACCATAACGGGTTGGGGTACCAAAAATAATGGCATCGTATTCAGCTAGCTCCTCGGGGTAGCTACTGGCACATGCTCGAATGCTTTCTGAGCTCCCGTTGCGCCCGTTTTGTCGAGTATTTCTTGCGACAACGTTTCGGGTACACGCTTTATCACCACTTCATTGCCTTCCACCTCGCGGGCGCCTTCGGCTATGGCTTCGGCCAATTTGTAGATATGACCATACGTGGAATAAAAGACGATCAGAGTTTTCATGCGAGTTATTTATTGAGGTGAAAAAGGAGCTTTCAAGCGGTGATTGGCGTCTGCAACCAAAGTAAGGCAGAAAACCAATAACGTAATATATGTAGGTACATTATAATTTGGGTTACGGTTATTAGCCACAATTAGTTTTCTTTCTATTCTTTAGATACTAAGCATCTTATAAAATATTTCAGCTACTCAGTCCAGCACATGCAACCGTTGAGGGCGCCTACGGGCTCTTCTGGTTGTAGCTGCACCTTTCTAAGGTCAGCCCGAGGTATTTTGTTTAGCTTAGTTAGCGGCCTATGCAATTTATATACGTCCAGTACGCGCGGCTCCAGCAAGAGGCGTGGTCGGCGAGGGCACACGGCGTCGACCCCGCAGGTCGGACAAGCCGGTGAGCGCGCTTTCGTCTTTAGCTCTGCGACCCGCCACCGGGTTGCGGGGGTTGTTTGCCGGTGCGCCGGCGTCGTCGACTGAGGCTTTCACTTCGCCCGCTCCCCCTGTGCGCCAACTCACGCCGCCTTCCCAGCTAAGCGAGGCCGAACTAATCGATGGGTGCCTGGCCGGCAGCCGCCTCATGCAGAAACACCTCTACGAACGGTTTGCCGGCCGGATGATGGCAGTGTGTTTGCGCTATGCCCAAACCACTTTCGAGGCCGAAGATGTGTTGCAGGAAGGGTTCGTCACCGTGTTTCGCAACCTGAGCAGCTTCCGCCGCGAGTGCCCACTGGAGTTTTGGATTCGCCGCATCATGGTGAATGCTGCGCTCCGGCAGCACCGCCGCAATGCCCCTTGATTGCGGTGAGCGAGGGCGAATATCCAGAAGAGCTTGCCGGCGAGGAATTTACCTTAGCCAATTATGGTTTCGAGGAGCTCTTAGCCATGGTGCAGGAACTAGCTCCCCGTTACCGCATGGTATTCAACCTGTTTGCTATCGAAGGGTACGGCCACAAAGAAATAGGGGAGATGCTAGGCATTTCCGAAGGCACCAGCAAATCACAATATTCCCGAGCCCGGGCAATTTTGAAGTCGAAAATCGAGCGTCTCGACGCACAATCCAACCATGGCCACTTCCGCACCTAATACAACCCCGATCCCCGGCCCACCGGCGACCTGGAGCATCTGTTTCGACAGAAGTTCTCCGAGGCCGAAGTGACGCCGCGTGCCGGTCTCTGGGAGCAACTCGACCACGAGCTGCTTGTCGAACAAAACAACACCTACCGTCGTCGGCTACGCGTGCACCGCTGGGTGGCTGCCGCCTGCCTGCTGTTCTTCCTGAGCATGGGCGGCTGGGCCCTACTGCACCAATGGCAAGATCCAACTTCTGGTTTAGCTACCCGCCGCGCCAGTAACGATACCACCACAGCTTCCGGTAGTGAGTCCGCCCTGGCTTCGGCCGATATGATGAATAGCACCTCAAAAGCCAACTCAACTTCGCTAGCTGCTACCAGCGAAAACTCCCCAATGCTTGGCAGCGCAACTGCTGCCAATTCAACCGACGAGCTACTGGCCGCAAACAATGGAAGTGCTGCATCTGCACTCGAACCGAGTCTTGCTGCCAGCGTGTATGCTGGATCGGCATCCAATGACCAAAACAAAGCTTCACAGGCTACTGGCATGGGCAGTTCTGTAGCTGTGATGGGTGTAAACTCTGGTTTTGCCGGGAGCCGATCTTCAATTAACGGTTCTGGCTTGATGCCTGCGCAGTTTGGCAATAGCTATCCGGCTGCCGAGAATAGCATGAATATGTCCGGCTGGAACGGTATAGCGCCGCGTTTTGCGGGCTTGCGTGGTGGTTGGTTAGGCGCGCGCCCCGATACGCTGAAGCCGTCGTTGCTAGCTGCACCGCAACCCGCCATTGGGGCGCTAGCCGCCGCGCAAGATGAGACGACTGCACCCTCTACGAAGAAGTGGCGTCGGCTGCGCTTTGGCGGAGGATATGGCGCATCGGCCTACAATCCTAATGTTGACTTCTCGCAGGCCAATGGACAACTGTTTGCTTCTTCTGCCGATATGGTGAGCACCGCGCTGCGCAATTATTATCAAGAGGATGCCGAGGCTGAATATCGACGCAACTTGCGTGCTGGCGTCAGTCAGCGCGTGGCCTTTACGGCGGCCTACAACGTCAGCAAGCGTTTAACAGTTAGCTCGGGATTGGAGGCTGGCCAGCAAACCGCTACTTCAGCTACTAGCTACGATTTTCTGGACGGTCAGCTAGTACGCCCACCGGTAGCTAACTCCTACACCAATACTGCTTTCTACAGCTCTGTGAATACAGCGCCCCAGCCGTACATGCGCAAAACGTCTTACCGCTACCGTACGGTAGCGGTGCCTATGGAAGTGCGCTACGGTTCGCAGCGCACGGGTACCTCGCTTTATGCAAAAGTGGGTGCTGCTGTTGGTTTGCTGCTAAGCACGAAGTCGGAGCTGAATGACTACTCCGCTGGTACTCGCGCTTCCAACTTATCGGCTCCAAACAGCTCGCCGACTACCACGCGCCGGTACTCGCTGTCTTCCAATGATTCGCCTTACCGCAAAGTGCAAGCTTCGGTGCGGGGTGGAGCAGGGGTACGCTACCAGCCCGCCAATGCCACGTGGAATCTGGTGCTCGGCACGACCACCGAAATGGGTCTTACCTCACTAAACACCGATCCTGGCCAGCGGGGTCTTAGCCAACGCCGCCCGTATAGTGTGGGCATGGAGGCTAGTGTGGAGTTTAACAGCCACAAGCCGAGCCCAGTTGCCCCGTAGTTGGCAAGAGGTTACGCTCTCTGATGTAGTTGAACCAATGAACCGATTTTTTACCTGTCTACTGACCTCGCTGCTCTTGCTAGGAACTATGGGTGGGTGCAGCACCTCAGATGCTGAAGCAAGTTTGAGCCCCGTCTGTCCTGATAAAATTTCCGAAACGCTCATAACCCAACTCAGCCAAGAACCCAAGCGCACCCCGGTGGCTGAAATAACGCAATACACGTATCTTGGCCAAACGGTGTACTTGGTGACAGGCGGGGGAGCTACAACGGCAAACGGCGGGAGTACTACCCTAAATTACCTGTTTGATACTTGTGGCAATGTGTTGTGTGCCGCTAGCGGGGGCGCTAATAACCAAGGTGATGGCCGCTGCCCCGACTTCAAAGCCAACGCCACTAACCCCGTTCTCGTTTGGCGCGACTCGCGCTAAGTACTGCTCAAGAGAACGTAGTTTAAGTTCAAGCCAAACTCTTACAAACGATGAAAACACTTCTGTTTCTTTTAGCTATTTGGGGATTGTTAGGGTTGGTGCAGTGCAGCAAAAAAGACTCAGATCAAGTAGCCGCCCTCGACCAAACCATCAAGCTGCAAAACAAGCAAAGCACCACCGTGAAGGCAGTAGGAACTGACGTGCAGCTTACCGTAACCAAGATTTCTGATTCGCGCTGCCCGTCCGACGTAACTTGCGTGTGGGCCGGCCAAGCCAACGTAAACGTAGAATTGCGCGACAAAGCGGGCACGTTGCAAGCAACTGACCTGTGTCTTGGTGCTTGCCAAAATGATTCGGCCACTGTAACACTTGACACTGTTCCATATTGGCTCACCCTCACGGCCGTCGACCCGTATCCGGTTTCTTCGGCGCCTTCGCCAACTCAAACGGCTGCCTTGCGCCTGACTCGCCAATAGCCACAACCTCTTTCCACTTCACCACACTCCCAACTCTTAAAAACCTGTTCGCCGTTCGGACAGGTTTTTTTGTTTGCCAGGAAACCTCCACTTTGCTAATACAGTTATCAAAGGCTGACTTTCGGTGAACTTCCGGTCAGTGTAGCTAACCTCTTCTGCATGGACTATCAACTTACCTCGGAATTCAAACCCACCGGCGACCAGCCACGCGCCATTGCCCAACTGGTAGAAGGCGTTAACAACGGCGAGCCGGCCCAGGTGCTGCTCGGAGCCACGGGTACCGGCAAAACCTTTACGATGGCCAACGTAATTGCCCAGACGGGCAAGCCGGCCTTGGTACTGTGCCACAACAAGACCTTGGCCGCCCAACTTTACGGCGAGTTCAAGCAGTTCTTCCCCAACAACGCCGTCGAGTACTACATCAGCTACTACGACTACTACCAGCCCGAGGCCTACATTGCCAGCACCGACGTGTTTATCGAGAAAGACCTGGCCATCAACCAGGAAATCGAGAAGCTGCGGCTGCACACCACGTCCACGCTGCTCAGTGGCCGGCGCGACGTCATTGTTATTGCGTCGGTGTCGTGCATTTACGGTATCGGCAACCCCGAGGAGTTCAGTAAAAACGTGATTTACCTGGCACCGGGCTTGCGGTACTCGCGCAACAACCTGCTCTACCAGTTTGTGCAGATTCTGTATTCGCGCACCGAAATGGAGTTCACCCGCGGCTCGTTCCGGGTGAAAGGCGACACCGTAGACATCTTCCCAGCCTACGCCGACTATGCGTACCGCATCTTCTTCTACGGCGACGAAATCGAGGCTATCCACCGCATCGACCCAAACAGTGGCAAGAAGCTGGCCGATGAGAAGTCGGTGACGCTGTACCCGGCCAACCTCTTCGTGACAGGCAAGGACACGCTCAACCAGGCCATCAAAGAAATCCAGTTCGATATGGTGCAGCAGCACGCCTACTTCGAGAAGGAGGGGCGCGATGCCGAAGCCAAGCGCATTATGGAGCGCACCGAATTCGACTTGGAGATGATTCGGGAATTAGGGTACTGCTCGGGCATCGAGAACTACTCACGTTACTTCGATGGGCGGAACCCGGGTTCGCGCCCCTTCTGTCTGCTCGATTATTTCCCGCAAGATTATCTGCTGGTAGTCGATGAAAGCCACGCCACCATGCCCCAGATCCGGGCCATGTGGGGCGGCGACCGAAGCCGCAAAACGGCCCTCATCGAGTACGGTTTCCGCTTACCTTCAGCCCTCGACAACCGTCCGCTGACCTTCAACGAGTTCGAGAGCATGTACCACCAGGCCGTGTTCGTGTCGGCCACTCCCGCTGACTACGAGTTGACGCAGGCCAATGGCGTAGTAGTAGAGCAGATCATCCGGCCTACCGGTTTGCTGGACCCCGAAATCGACATTCGGCCGTCGGTGAATCAGATTGACGACTTGCTGGACGAAGTAGACAACCGCGTGAAGCAAGGCGACCGGGTGCTGGTGACCACGCTTACGAAGCGCATGGCCGAGGAACTTCAGAAGTACATGGAGCGCCTAGGCATCAAGTCCAGCTACGTGCACTCCGACGTGAAGACCCTGGACCGGGTCGAGATTCTGCGTCAGTTGCGCCTCGGCGAAATCGACGTGCTCATTGGCGTAAACCTGCTTCGGGAAGGTCTCGACTTACCAGAAGTAAGCTTGGTGGCCATCCTCGATGCTGACAAAGAAGGCTTCCTGCGCGACCAGCGCAGCCTTATCCAGACCATGGGCCGCGCCGCCCGTAACGACCGGGGCAAAGTCATCATGTACGCCGACCGCATGACCGGCTCCATGCAGCGCGCCATCGACGAAACCAACCGCCGCCGCGCCACCCAGCTGGCCTACAACCAAGAACACGGCATCACGCCGCGCACGGTACGCAAGAGCCACGCCGAAATTATCGGCCAAACTTCGCTCTCCGACTACCGCATCGCCGAGCCGCAAGCCTATGTGGGCCCCGAAACGGACACTGCACTGGCTATAGCCGCCGAACCGGTGGTATCCATGATGACCAAAGTGGATCTGGAAAAACTCATCAAGCAAACTGAAAAGCAGATGGAAGCCGCCGCCAAAGACCTCGACTTCCTTACCGCTGCCAAGCTCCGCGACGAGTTGGCGGCGCTGAAGCAGGTGCTCAAGACCAAGCGCGACTAACCGTCTGGCATAGTTTTCGGATAGGGGAGACAGGCAACCAAGTTGGTTACCTGTCTCCCTTTTTGCTATCATGAAACATTGGCTAATCGTATTAACGACGCTGTGTTTACAGCAGGCATCGGCGCAGTCCGTGCCCGTGCCGCCGCTGCCCGAAGCTAGTTTGCAACCAGCTGTAACAGCTACGGTTCTGCCTCCCACGAACGGGGTGCGGTATCAGTATCAGTCGGTACGGGTAGAAAACGAGCGACGAATTTGGCTGGTGCCTGCGTGGCAAGGAAATACTAAGTTAGAGCCGCGTACTAAGTTGTTTGGCTCTGTTGCAGGTGAACTAGATATGCTGCTGATGACTACGCTGAACGAATTGGCGAGTGAGGGGTGGGAACTGCTGGAAATCCGAACGGCCTCGCAGCCTGTCAAAGCCAAACAGACCATTGAAACCTCGCTAGCCAACAACGACCCGAAGCAACCAACCTATACAGGCACCACAACCATCGATACCGAAATGCAAACCCGCTACCTGTTTCGGCGGCCGTTGCCAAAGTAAGAAGCAACTCGTTTTCATTGTGGCCTGCTGGTGGCCTGATTTTTACAAGTACAAGTCAACCATATGGCGCCAGGCCAGCGGGTTGTGAGCTTCGCCTTCCCAGATGTGCAGCTGATGTGTGATGTTTTTGCTTTCGAGTTGCTGACCCAGAAACAGGTTGTCTTGTAGGAAAGCATCTTCGGTGCCAACGGCCAATATGATTTCCAGGCGCCGGAGTTGGGTGAGGTAGAATTCGTCGGCAAGGTTGGGAATAAAGCGATTGGGCGTGTTTAAGTACACGTTTTCGTCGATGTAGCCTTGAAACAGATCCTGGAAAGTAGCCATGCTCTGCGTGAGGTCGTAGCGGCCACTCATACCCACCACTTTGCCAAACAAGTTGGGGTGCCGGAACGAAAGATTGACGGCGTGATAAGCGCCCATACTGCAGCCGGCAGCAATTAAGAACGAGGTCGGGTTGAGTGCTTCACTCATCGGCAATACCTCCTCCAAAATGTACTGCTGGTACTGCAAATGGCGGCAGATTCGCTCGGCTGGGTGTTTGTCGAAGTTGTACAAGCCCTCGGCATCAACACTGTCGACACAGTAAACTTGCAGCAAGCCACTTTCTATCTTGGGTTGGAGGGCCTCAATCACGCCCCAATTCTCGTAGTCGTAGAAACGTGCTTTGCGGGTCGGAAACAGCAGTACCCGTGCCCCAGTCTCGCCGAAAACTAGCAACTCCATGGGCCGGCCCAGGGCTGCACTATCCCATTCGTGGTATTCGCGGTGCATCGGCAAAGCAACTTTCCGGTGATACGATAACAAACATCCCGAAACCCACCTGGCACAAACTACTTTTTGGGCAGCATCTGGTCCAGTTGGGCGCTAATTTCCTGCTGCCACACGGCGTAACCTTCCGGCGACAAGTGCAGGCCATCAGCTTCGTAATGGGTGGGTTTGGGGTTATCCCGCTCGTCGAGCATGGGATAGTATAGGTCGAGGTAATACAGGGGCGGGCCTTGATGGGCTACTAACCGGCTAATGCACGCGTTGGCGTATTCAATGCTGCCCCGTAAATGTAACCGCGCAAGGCTGAGTTTGATTGAAATAAAGCAAACCGGTATGTCGCCTAAGCTGGTTTTGGCGCAGTGCAGCAGTTGCTCATAAAAGAGCACCACTTCTTCGGGCGTGCGGCCGTCGCCAAGGTCGTTGTCGCCGGCGTATAGCACCAGCATGTCGGGTTCGTGACGGGGAACTACCCGCTTGAAAAACCAAGCACAAGCGGCCAGCGTGGAGCCACCGAATCCTAAGTTAACGGCTTGTACCTGCGGAAAAGAACGTTCTAGTTCCTTCCAAAGCGTAAAAGATGAACTGCCATAAAAGACCACCTTCGGCAGCTCCGAATGCACCACTGGCCTTGCTTCCAACTGTCTTATTTCTTCCTGATACCACTGCATTGATTGCCTGTAGAAAGTGCTACGCGCATGAGCTTATGTGTGAAATGCCCGTGTACGTAGCTAAATGTAAGGTTCAGCAAGTGGCCAGCCAACCTCAACTCTGTCTGTGAAAGCAAACACAGCAGGCAAAGGTCGGCAAAAGGAGCAGAGTACTCTTTACGAGAATGTTATAAATAGGGAGGGCCTATTAACGCTACTTTAAGAAGGTCGGTAATCCAGCGCCAAGATTCGGTCTTTGTAGGCAGTGGGCAGCAATCCCGCTTTTGCCCACTTGCTGACTGCTAAGTGCTGGGTTTGCCGATAAAGGGGAAGTAGCAGCGGCAGCCAGGTGCGGGTACCAAGCTTGAGCATCTTCCGGACGCGGGGCGGCACCACCAGGCGCTGTGCCTGCAGTAGCAACTCGTAGCGCAAGCCACCCAAGTGCCGCCGATACTGCTGGTATAAGTCGGCGGTGTAGCGGCTGTGCTGTAGGTTTTGGGCTAAGTGTAGCTGGCGGATCGGGAGCCACTCTTGGTACGTAATCGGTAGGCCTGGCACTCCCATGCGCGCGCCTACTTGCCGGAATACGTGGTACACTTCCGCCTTTTCGGCATCAGTGAGAGGGCGTTCCAGCACCTCAAACGACCGAATTGAGTAGTCGACGAGCAGGAATAGCACGTCGCGGTAGGCCCAATCCGGAATGGCCATGCCGCGCTTGGCTTCCACAGCCCCGTGAATAGCCGCAATGGTATCAATAGCACGTTCGGCGGCGGGGCGCTCGGCAAACACAATCTGGCGGGCGTAGTCGACCGTAGAAAACAGCCGGGCCAGTGGGTCGGCCGGTAGCTTGCCAGTGAAGTACAGCCAGTCGACGGCCTTGTTGAGGGCAAACTCGGCAGCAGCCCCCGCAAATATGAATAGCACGGTGTCGGCCTTGCCCCAAATTTCGCGCACCACCGACCCTTGAGCCACAAAGTATTCCATATAGTTAAGATTGAGAGGTAGACCTTTGCTAGGGGACGGACTACGCGCAGTAGATACAAAGAGAAAGGCAACAAAAGTTGCCTGTACTCCGGCGGCATTGCCTTCTAGATTTCGGGAAATTGATATGACTGCAAATTTACTCAGAGTACTTTGTATTGCAAAGTAAATACAGCAATTTTGCTAGTGTTGATTTGCTGCTACTTCAAGTAGCAATGAGGAAAGCCGCCAACGCTTATTCAATTATGTATTCATTTATGCCCGTACTATTTCAAACAGAACTGCAGACATACCCGCGGATAATGCAGCTGCGCAATCGGAGAGTGTATGCGGTACTGCTCCTCTCAACTGTTTTGTTGGGTTTAGCTTCTCGCAAATTCGCTTTTGCTTTGCCGACGCTGGTAGCTGCTTATGCCGGTGACACCTTGTGGGCCTTATTGGTTTGCTGGCTGCTCGGCTTCTGCTACCCATACTGGACCAGCCGGCGTGTTGCGGGCATAGCGTTGCTTCTTGCTTTCGCCATCGAGACCAGTCAGCTCTACCACACGCCTTGGCTTGACTGGCTTCGCAATACCATACCGGGTAGTTTGGTACTTGGGCATGGCTTTCTGTGGAGCGACTTGCTCTGCTACAGTGTAGGCGTGGCCTGCGGGTATGGTTTCGAGCGGATTGCTTTGCGCAAGCAGTTGTAGCAGGGCCTCGTGCAGTAGCAGGAATTCAATATCCTGAAATTGCCTATCCTAAGTTGCTGGCCCCGCCTTCGTATTAGCCAGAAATTTTGTTCTGCTCATTGTCTATGAACATCTTGATTGCCCCGGATTCTTTCAAAGATGCCTTGGCTGCACCGCTGGTTTGTGAGTTTCTGCGGCGTGGTTTGCAGCAAACCTTTCCAGCTGCCAACTGCCAGCTACTGCCCTTGGCCGATGGGGGCGAAGGCACCCTCGAAACCTTAGCCACGGTACTCAGCGGTGAGTTTGTGGAGTGTACGGTGCACGACCCATTGTTTCGCCCGATTCAAGCCCACTACTTGTGGCTGCCGTCTACGGCCACTGCCGTGATAGAAATGGCGCGAGCTTCGGGTCTGGAACTGCTGGCGGCTACAGAGCGCAACGCCCGCCAAACCACCACGCTTGGCACCGGCGAACTAGTAGCCAATGCGCTAACCCGCGGAGCCCGCCACTTGGTACTGACAGTAGGCGGCAGCGCCACCAACGATGCCGGCATTGGGTTGGCCACGGCCCTAGGCTACACCTTTTGGGACGAAAACGACCAGCCTGTACCACCTACCGGTGAACACTTGGTACGTATCCGCCGAATTGATGGCAGCCACGTGCACCCGCGCCTGGCAGAAGTATCTTGCCGCGTCGTGACCGATGTTACCAACCCGTTTCATGGCCCGACGGGCGCGGCACATGTATTTGCGGCGCAGAAGGGCGCCGACGCCGCAGCTATTGCCCACCTCGACGCAGGTTTGCGCCATTTTGCTGAGGTATTGCAGACTACTTTTGGCACCGATGTGCAGGCGCTTGCCGGAAGTGGGGCCGGTGGCGGAATGGGCGGCGGAGCGGCGTGTTTCCTAAAAGCCAGCATCACCTCTGCCGCCGACTGGATTCTCGACATCACGCATGCCGCTGACCTCTTACAAGCCAGTGACCTGCTGATTACCGGAGAAGGCCGCATCGATGCTCAAACCTGGCAAGGCAAGCTACTGGCGCGGCTGCTGGCATTGGCTACTCAACATCAAGTGCCCGTCATCCTGGTATGCGGTACTCTGCAAAATGCTGAGGACGTACTAGCCGACCCCAATGTGCTCTACGCTACATCCATCCTGCCAGCGCCCATGCCGCTAGCTGAGGCACTGACTCGCACGCCGGAACTGCTGGAAACCCAAGGCAAGCTGCTTGGGCGGTTGCTGAGTCGGAGACAGCAAGGCTTCCGCATCTAATATTAACTGCTTGCGGTTTGGAGTTAGGTTACAAAGCGTGGTCAGTTTTTACGTTCTGCCCCGACCAGATTTGTTTGGCGGTCCAATCCTGCGGGGGCTGGTCCAGAAGGTGTCGGTGGGAGGGAGGCCTAACGGGAGGAAGGCAGTGGAACACAAATAGAGGCTGCCGGTGGAAATGTAGGTTTCGCCAATACCGGGCTGGTGGCCACATAAGCCTATTTGCAGCCAGCCCTGCGCATCAAAGGTGCCGCGCGGCTCCATGGTGCGCCGGATAACGGCCGTAAGGGCACTGCGAACCTGGCCAGCGGGTAATTCAGGGGGGAGTTGCTGTTGCAAGGCCATCTGAGCCAAATGCTGAAACGCGCCGCACCGATACGCCAACGACCGACCGAAGGCCGCAAACGACCCATCGGGGGCTACCAGACGCTCCTGCACGACGGCGTAGCGCCGGGCACGGGCCCGCAACGTGTCAAGCATTTCCGGGCGTTCCTTGCCGGCTTGCACCAGCGTGGCTACTACGTCGAGCAGCATGGGCTGGATGACGTAGCTGTTATAATAGTCCCAATGGTAGTCGGGGCCGTCACCGTAGGTGCCGTCGCCCTTGTACCAGAGCTGGTGCTGCTTGATGGCGTAGTCCATGCGCATCAGGTCGCCGGAGCCCGTGAACTTCAGCAGCGCCGCCTCAATAATGGCACTGAACAGCAGCCAATTGCTGTACACCGGCTTGATAACGCGGCTACTCTGGAGCGCTTGCACTAGCTGCGTTTGGGTAGCGGCTGGTAGTTGCTCCCAAAGCTGCGTGGGCGCCCGCAACAAGGCATGCGCCAGAAAGGCAGCGTCAACTACAGGCTGGCCGCCCTGGTTGAAATTCAGAAAATCTGGAGATTTAGGGTCAACCCCGTGGCTAATAGCCTGACGCGCCAGTTCCGCATAGCGCTTTTGGCGCGTCGCCTCGTCGCCGGTGGCGCCTTTCATCTCCAGCCAGGGTGCCAAGCCCGCGAGGGTGCGGCCCAACGCCTCTAAGTGCGACACGCTGCGGCGGCCTTCCTGCTGACCAGGGGCAGCTTCTATGGGCATGGTGGCTTTGAGTCGGGCTTGCGCTCCGGCCGCCAGCACCGGGTCAGCTACCCGGAGCAGGGTGTTCAGCCAATACGTACGGTCGGAAACTTTAGCTGAAAATTTATCGGCAGCCTGATCAGGAGTTGCCCAAGCTGGTGCGGGCAAGGCCAAAGCCGATAAGCCAGTCACAGCCTGCGTAACAAAGGAGCGTCGTTTCATAGAGCGGGGCAGCGAAGACGGCTACTTACGTGTGAAGCGTAAAACAAGCGGCTCGGACGAGAGTAGCTGCCAAAAGTGGGAGTTGCGGAGCATAGTGAAAACGGAAAGAGCGGATGGGCAAGAAACACAGTAGCCACAATAGTAGGCGGAAGCCAACAGAAATTGGGGGCTATATTCAGGGAATAAGGGGTGGTTTTTAATCAGGTTGTGATTTAACCGTTCCAATCAACTCATATAGCCGCACCACGACTGCGCAGTCAGGCCAAACAACCCCGGTGCATTTGACCCCCTTTTTGGCGAAAACAACCCGTATGGTGGGACCAAACCCGCGCTATTTTTGAAGGGATGGCACAAGCAAACGAGTACTTCTTGAGGCTACTTGCGTAACTTCTTTTGATTGGTACTCGCCAGATTTGGGCGCCTAGCTTTTGCTCGTGTAACTGAATAGTTTGCTTTCAAAGTCATACGTCCCTATGAAACAGTTTCTATACCTTCTGCTCGGGTGCTGTTTGGCATGGAGTGCCCCAACGGCCAAAGCTCAAACTGCGTCGTCAACTTCAAAGGCAAAAAACACTGCCTTCAAGCCCGGCGAGCTGTGGTACGACACCGAGGGCAACCTCATTAACGCTCATGGCGGGGGCGTACTGCTAGTGGGCAATACGTACTACTGGTACGGCGAAAAACGGGCCCAGCACCAAGAAGAAGGAGTGAACGTGTATTCCTCGAAAGACCTCTACAACTGGAAATACGAAGGCGTGGCCCTGACGCCGGCCACCGACGCGCAGAGCGACATTGCGGCCGGTTGCCTGATGGAGCGCCCCAAGGTGATTTACAACCAAAAGACCGGCAAGTATGTGATGTGGTTTCACCTGGAGCTAAAGGGCCAGAGTTACAAAGCCGCCCGCGCCGGCGTGGCCGTGGCCGACAAACCTACTGGCCCGTTTCGGTACGTGAGCAGCTTCCGGCCCAACGGCAATATGTCGCGCGACATGGGCCTGTTCGTGGACGATGACGGTGCGGCTTACCACATCTACTCTAGCCGCGAAAACTACGACTTGCGTCTAGCTCGACTGTCGGCCGACTACCTCACGCCCACCACGCAAGATTCGCTGCTCTTTGCCAAGCACCGCGAGGCGCCAGCCGTGTTCAAGCAAGGCGGGAAGTACTACTTACTTACGAGTGGCTGCACGGGCTGGGCGCCCAACGAAGCTTCCTTGCATGTGGCCGATAACTTGTTTGGGCCCTGGCAGTTGCTCGGCGACCCCATGACCGGCCCGAACGCCAAGCTCACCTATGGCGGCCAATCCACTTATGTGTTGCCAGTACCAGGTAAGAAAGATGCGTATATCTTCATGGCCGATCGGTGGAATCCGAAAGACTTGAAAGACAGCCGCTATCTGTGGCTGCCGGTACAGTTTAAGGCCGGCCAGCCTACTATTGACTGGCTAGAGCAGTGGGACTTGGGACACTTCAGCAAACAATTATAGCGAGCATGATACATAAGTACCTGATAGGAGCTGCGCTGCTAAGCAGCCTAGCCCTGAATCCGGCGGCGCAGGCTCAAACCAAAGCCAAGCCAGCCAAGCATACCTTTACGTTAGGCGACGAGAATTTTCTGCTCGATGGCAAGCCGTTCCAAATGATTTCGGGCGAGTTGCACTACCCCCGCATTCCGCGCGAGGCGTGGCGGCACCGCATGAAAATGGCCAAGGCCATGGGCTTGAACACCATCGGCACCTACGTGTTCTGGAATCTGCACGAGCCCGAACCCGGCAAATACAACTTCACTGGCAACAACGACATTGCCGCCTTCGTGAAGATTGCGCAGGAAGAAGGTATGTGGGTGGTGCTTCGGCCGAGCCCGTACGTATGCGCCGAGTGGGAATTTGGCGGCTACCCCTATTGGCTGCAAAAAGACAAAAGCCTAGTGGTCCGCAGCAAAGACCCTAAGTACATTGCTGCCTATGGCCGTTACCTGAAGGAAGTAGCCAAGCAGTTGGCGCCGCTGCAAGTCAACCACGGCGGGCCGGTGCTAATGGTGCAGGTGGAAAACGAATACGGCTTCTACGCCAGCGACAAAGACTACTTGGCGCTCAACCGCAAGATGTTCAAGGAAGCTGGTTTCGATGGGCTGCTTTACACGTGCGACCCGGGCGAGAAAGTGAAGGAAGGCCATCTGCCCGGCTTGCTACCCGCCGTGAACGGGTGGGATGATCCGCGCAAGGTCAAGCAGTTGGTGCGCACGTACCACGGCGGCAAAGGCCCGTTCTACATCGCCGAATGGTATCCGGCCTGGTTTGACTGGTGGGGCACGCCGCACCACACGGTGCCCGTCTCCAAGTACACCCCGCGCCTCGATTCGGTGCTGGCCGCAGGTATTTCCATCAACATGTACATGTTTCATGGCGGTACCACGCGGGGCTTCATGAACGGAGCCAACTACAAAGGCGAAGGCACCAAGTTCGAGCCCCAAATCAGCAGCTACGACTATGACGCGCCCCTTGATGAGGCCGGCAATGCCACTCCCAAGTTCATGGCCTTCCGCGGCGTCATCGAAAAGCACCTGCCCAAAGGTGCTAAGCTGCCCCCGGTACCGGCCGCTAAGCCTTCAATGCGCATTCCGGCCATCAATATGAACTCGGCCACTAGCCTCTTGGCCGACTTGCCCAAACCCATTGTCAATGCCAAGCCGCAGAGTTTTGAGGCCCTCAACCAGGATTATGGCTTTGTGCTTTACCGCACCGAGGTAGTTGGTGGGCGTAAAGGAACACTCAGCATCAAGGACCTGCGCGACTACGGCGTGGTGATGGTGAACGGCCAGCGCGTTGCCACCCTGGACCGTCGGCTCGGGCAGGACCAAGTGGAACTGACATTGCCCCAAGGTACCGTCCGGCTCGATATTCTGGTGGAAAACTTGGGCCGCCTCAACTTCGGGCCGTTCCTCAACCAAAACCGCAAAGGCATCACCGAGCGAGTAACTTTTGCTGGCACTGAACTTACCAACTGGCAGCATTTCCGCCTGCCCTTTGCTAGCGTTGCGGCGGCCAAAGTTGCCAGCAAGATTGCGCCCAATGACAACGGCCCCGTGCTACGGCGCGGCACCTTCACCATCACCAAAGCGGCCGACACGTACTTCGACCTGAGCCAGTGGGGTAAAGGCTGCGTGTGGCTGAACGGCCACAACCTCGGCCGCTATTGGGAAATAGGCCCCCAACAAACCCTGTACGTGCCCGCCGAATGGCTGAAAAAAGGTGTCAACGAAGTGGTAGTGTTGGAACTGCTGAAGCCCCAGCAAGACAAACTCGCCGGCCTAGAAAAGCCCATTCTAGACGTAGTGAAAACCGATGGCGAAGCCCGCAAGAATTAAGCAAGAGTGCAAACCAGCCGGGCTGCCATTTGGCGCCAACCCTTGTTGCCATTCTTCCCCTCTCTGATATGCGATATTACCTTTTCTTGCTCTGCCTCTGCTGCTCTCTTACCGCAAGCCTAGCCCAGAATCTCTCGCCTGATACACTTAAAGCACCCGCGCCGGCGCTGCCCAGCGTGTACGCCGATCCTCATATAGCAGCGTTTGGCAACACGTTCTATCTATACCCAACCACCGATGGCACCGAGGGCTGGCTATCGACTTCGTTCACCTGTTGGTCGTCGAAGGACTTGGTGAAATGGAAGAATGAAGGCGTCATCCTGGATTTGCCGCGCGACCTGAAGTGGGCCACCCAACGGGCATGGGCGCCAGCCATTGCCGCTAAAAACGGCAAGTACTACTACTACTATTCCGCCGCGCAGAGCATCGGCGTAGCGGTAGCCGACAAACCAACGGGCCCCTTCAAAGACCCACTCGGCAAGCCGCTAGTGGCCAAAGGCGCTTTCAAAGGCCAGATGATTGACCCCATGGTGCTGGTCGACGATGATGGCGCGGCCTATCTTTATTGGGGCCAAGGCCAGTGCCACGCGGTGAAGCTTAACTCCGACATGGTATCCTTCGACCCGGCCGCGGTGCTGGAATTTAAACCCGAAGGTTACAACGAAGGCTCGTTCGTGTTCAAGCGCCAAGGCAAGTACTACCTGATGTGGTCGGAGTACGACACCCGCGACCCACGTTACTCCGTTGCCTACGCCACTTCCAGCTCGCCGATGGGCCCGTTTACAAAAGCGGCCAGCAATCCGGTGCTGAAGGGCGGGGCGTAGTGAAAGGCGCCGGCCACCACTCGGTGCTGCAAGTGCCCGGCACCGACCAATGGGTAATAGCGTACCACCGCTTCAAAATACCCGGCGGCAACGGCTACAACCGCGAAACCTGCCTCTCGCCCATGCGCTTCGACGCCCAAGGCAATATTCTGCCGGTGGATGTATTTGAAGCAGTAAAGCCCACCAAAGCTAAGCAGGCAGCGCCCGTACGCCCATGAGCAAGTACGTATCCTGAGTAGCGTATTGCAAAGCACCCGAGGTCACAGTGCGGTGCTACAGCGAATGAAAGCCAATTCTTATTGCCTTCGACAAAGCACTATATTGCCTTAGCTAAGACATTGATTTATTGGCTTTAGAAGGAGCTATTATGCGCGCTATCCGACGGTTGATTCTCGTGATTCTGGTTTTTGCAGCATCAATAGATAGTAGCTACGCCCAGCGAAAAGAAGCGCTGATTATCAACCAAAGCGCTACTACAGAAACGTCCATTCTGTTTTACTACACAGATATTCTTGCCAAGGATAAACAAAAGTCTATTAAGCCAGGAGACACGCTTCATGTAGTTTTCGACGAAAACTCTTTCGACCAAATAACTGTCAGGATTGCCCGTGAGCACTACAGAGTGCGAGTAAAAAAGCCGGCCTTGCTTGTATGGCCCGGCGACGTAGTAACAGTTCGGTATGTAGAAGCAACGGATACGTACACCTTCTCCGGCAAGCAGGCGGCTGAATTGAAATTCTACGACTGTATTCGCCACAATGCCGTCAGCCTCGATTCGTGGGCGTATGAGACCTTTCTAGGTGATTTGCCGCCAACACTTGATGAGCTTATGTGCCAGTGGCAGGATGAGCGGCGACTTACTGACGGGCTGCTGGCCGAATTGCGCAACACACCCGGCGTAAGACCGATGGTAGTAGCAGCGCTTACTCGTGAGCTACAACTGCAAGCTTTTCTTTTTCTGTTGCGGGGTAACAGCTATCAAGAGCTGTATTACGCAACTTCCACATATGTACCTAGTTCTCTTCGACAGTACAAATTTCCGGGAGCTGTCAAGATGTTCCCGGCTGTGTACCAAGACTCCGTGCTGGCGCAGTTTCGGCGGCTTCGCTACTTACAGGCTCTGCCTCTATCTGTTTCAGAGCGTAGGAGTTACGTAGCCACTGACTTCATGGAATATCTAGCCTTAGCCCAAGGTAAACCAGCCACATACGGCGCCTTGTACGCATTGGCTAAGCGTGAATACACGGGCAACCAGAAAGAATGGACCTGCTATTGGCTGCTGTACAACGCGAAGCGCATCCGCAGGCCCCAGCCACACTTAGTGAAAGACTACCGCAGTTGGATGATGCCAGAGAGCCGCTTCGTGCGCAGCCTAACCGGCCAGGATCAGCTGACCTTGGTAATGCCCGACCAACAGCTAGCCAACACCGATACTCTCATTAGCCCTAGTGGTCAGAAAACAACTCTAGCTCAGTTGCTAGCCAAGCACCGCGGCAAGATGATTTACCTGGATTTTTGGGCTAGCTGGTGCTTGCCGTGCCTCATGGAAATGCCCGCCTCGGCTGCCCTCCGGCAGCACTATAGCGGCAAGCCCGTAGCCTTCATCTATGTTTCCATTGATGAGGATGCTTTAAAGTGGCAACGCGCCACCAAGCAGCACTTGCCCAAAAATGTGGAGCAATACCGCTTCGCAAACTACAAGACAGCCCGGTTTGTGAAGCGTTTCGGCATAACCAGCATCCCGCGCCACATCTTGCTCGACAAATACGGCATCATGCGCTACGCCGAAGCACCTCGACCCGATGACCCGGAACTCAAGACGCACATAGCCACATTTTTAGCTCGTTAGGAACGTGTATGTATAGGTGGTTAGCTTTAGTATTCAACCGCCAACTGAGGTGCCGCTCGTCAGGGCAGGTGAGTACCTGATGCCGATATAGTTGAATCGTTGCACCTTTCTGGCCGAATTCTCTCTGACACAAAAGGAGGGTGCCGCGCCTTATTAGGTTTGGTTGCCCTGCATCTGCACTCTATGAAACCTACTTTTCCGCGCCGCGCGTTGGGCAGCGTATCTAGCTGTCTGCTCTTGCTGATGGTTGCTTTCCAAGCGAATGCGCAGGTCCGGCAAGAATATTTGCTTGATACCAACTGGAAGTTTAAGAAAGGCGACACGCCCGAAGCAGCCACTCCCAACTTCAAAGATGCCAGCTGGCAGACCGTGCGCGTACCCCACGATTGGGCCATTTATGGTCCTTTTGATGGCCGCAACGACTTGCAGGAAGTGAAAATCGAGCAGAACAATGAGAAGGCCGCCACCCTGAAAGCGGGCCGGACTGGCGGGCTGCCTTTCATCGGGACGGGTTGGTACCGGCGGAAGCTGGCGGTGCCGGGGTTTGGAGCGGGTAAGCGCGCCGTGCTGCTGTTTGACGGGGCCATGAGCAATGCCCGCGTGTTCGTGAATGGCAAGGAAGTCGGCAACTGGCCCTACGGCTACAATTCGTTTTCCTTCGACATCACCTCCTACCTCCAGCCCGGCGACAACAACACGCTGGCCGTCCGCCTGCAAAACCAATCGGAAGCCTCGCGCTGGTACCCCGGCGCCGGCCTCTACCGCAACGTGCACCTGATTGTAACCGACGACGTGCACATTCCGGTGTGGGGCAGCTACCTGACTACCCCCGAAATCAACGCCGAGTTCGGCAAAGTCAACCTCCGCACCAAAGTGGAAACGCCCGCCGGTGCCACGCAGTCCCTACGCCTGCAAACCGAAATTCGGGACGCCGCCGGGCAAGTGGTAGCTACCACCAACACCCCGCTGGCCGCCACCGACAACCGGGAGTTTCAGCAAGAGTTCGTAGTGAAAACGCCTAAGCTCTGGTCGCCGGAAACGCCGGTGCTCTACACGGCGCACTCCAAGCTGTATGCCGGCGAGCAGCTGAAAGACGAGTACAGCACGCGGTTCGGGTTCCGCTCGTTCAAGTTCGAGGCTGGCAAAGGCTTCTCCTTAAATGGGCAGGTGCGCAAGTTCAAGGGCGTCTGCAACCACCACGACCTTGGGCCTTTGGGTACGGCCATCAACACGGCAGCCCTGCGCCGCCAGCTGGTGTTGCTCAAGGACATGGGCTGCGACGCCATCCGGACTTCGCATAACATGCCGGCCCCAGAGCTGGTAGATTTGTGCGACGAGATGGGCTTCATGCTGATGGTGGAATCGTTTGACGAGTGGAAAACGCCGAAGGTGAAAAACGGTTACAGCCAGTATTTCGATCAGTGGGCCGAGAAAGACCTCGTGAACATGGTGCACCGCGACCGAAACCACCCCTCGGTGATTATGTGGAGCATCGGCAATGAGGTGCCCGACCAAAGCGCCCCCGGCGGCAACAAGATTGCCAAGCGCCTGCAAGACATTGTGCACCGCGAAGACCCCACCCGCCCCGTCACAGTAGGCATGGACCGCATCGACGCAGCCATCACCAACAACTTTGCCTCCGTCCTCGATATTGCCGGCTTCAATTACAAGCCCGCCCGCTACGAGCAAGCCAACGACAAGCTGCCCCAAGGCTTTATCTTGGGCACCGAAACGGCTTCCACGGTCAGTTCGCGGGCGTGTACGAGTTTCCGGTGGTGGCCGCTAAGCAGAAGAAGTACCCCAACCAGCAGTCTTCGTCATATGACTTAGAGGTGTGCAACTGGTCGCAGACGCCCGACGAGGAGTTCATGAAGCAGGATGATTTGCCTTTCGTTGTCGGGGAGTTTGTTTGGACGGGCTTCGACTACCTCGGCGAGCCCACGCCCTACGACGAGAATTGGCCTTCGCACAGCTCGTACTTCGGTATTCTGGATTTGGCGGGCATTCCCAAAGACCGGTTCTACCTCTACCGCGCCCGCTGGAACACCACTGCGCCCACCGTGCACCTGCTGCCGCACTGGACCTGGCCCGGCCGCGAAGGTCAAACCACGCCTGTTTTCTGCTACACCAACTACCCATCGGCCGAGTTGTTTGTGAACGGCAAAAGCATGGGCCGCCAAACCAAAAGCGCCTCGGCTAGCCCTCAAACCCGCTACCGCCTGATGTGGAACGACGTGAAATACGAGCCCGGCACCATCAAAGTAGTGGCCTATGATGCCCAAGGCAAAGAAGCGGCCACCGAGGAAGTGCGCACCGCCGGCAAGCCCGACCACATCAAGCTAGTCGCCGACCGCACCACGCTCACCGCCAACGGTCAGGATCTGGCCTTCGTCACGGCTCGGGTGGAAGATGCCCAAGGCAACCTCTGCCCCACGGCTGCCAACCAGCTACAATTCACCGTCAGCGGCGCGGGTCGTTTCCGGGCCGCAGCCAACGGAGACGCCACCAGCTTGGAGCTGTTCCACGAGCCCCACATGAAAGCCTTTCAGGGGATGCTGGTGGCCGTAGTCGAAACGACTGATAAAGCAGGCGACGTGCAGTTGAAGGTGTCGAGCAAAGGACTGAAGAGCGGCGTGCTGCAACTGAAGTCGCAGGGAGTGGCGGCAAAGTAGGCGGCAAGAGGCTGCTGTACGGCGGTTGCTGGACGGTTGAGGTCCAATAGGGGCGTACGGCATCGAGACGAATTCGCACCCCGTATTCTACCGAAATACACCCCCTTGTACTGCGGGCTAGTGGGTAGTATTGCATAGTTGCTTGGATGCTGATGCGCCGGGCAACTGGCTTTGCTGTTTTGGCTTGTTGTGCTGTCCTCTTCCCCCACCCACCATGGTTGATTCTCGCTTTCTTACGGCTGCCTGCCTTCTCCTCATTAGCGGTTTGGCCGCTGCCCAATCTGTGCCCAACGAGTGGGAAAACCCGCGGGTGTTCGAGCAGAACAAAGAAAAACCGCACGCCAGCTTCATGGTGTACGAGAAGCCCGCCGACGTCGTAACTGACGACTACCGCCGCTCGCCCTACTATCAGTCGCTCAACGGCGATTGGAAATTCAACTTCGTGCCCCGGCCCGCCGACCGGCCGCAGGACTTCTACCAGCCAACCTTCAACGACGCCAGCTGGAAGAATATCAAGGTGCCGTCGAATTGGGAAATCCAGGGCCACGGCATCCCGATTTATACCAACATCGTCTATCCGTTTCCGAAAAACCAGCCCTTCATTGATGGGCGCGACAACCCGGTGGGCACCTACCGGCGCACATTCACGGTGCCGGCCGGGTGGGCGGGCCGGGAGGTATTGCTCAACTTCGGATCTATTTCGGGCTACGGCGTGGTGTATGTGAACGGGCAACGCGTGGGCATGACCAAGGTAGCCAAGTCGCCGGCTGAGTTCGATATAACCAAGTACCTGAAGCCGGGTGAAAACTCACTGGCTGTGCAGGTAACGCGCTGGCACGACGGTAGCTACCTCGAAGACCAAGACTTCTGGCGCCTCTCGGGCCTCGACCGTGACGTGGCTATCTACAGCTTGCCGAAGCAAACCATTTGGGACTTCTTCGTCAACGCCGACCTCGACCCGACCTACCGCCAAGGCAAATTCAGCGCCGACGTAACGGTGCGCAACTTCGCTGCTGCGGCGGGCACACCCGGCCGCGTGATGGTGGAAGTGCTGGACGCCAACGGCAAAACCGTGCTGCGCCAGCAACAAGTCGTGCCCGCGCCCGGTGCGGCCGGCCTGCAAACCGTGAAAGTGAGTGGCAGCGTCAAGAATGTGCGGCCGTGGAGCGCCGAAAACCCCACCCTCTACCAGTGTCGCCTCACGCTGGAAGATGCCCAAGGCAAGCCGCTGGCCGTCACGGGCAGTAAAATTGGCTTTCGGAAAGTGGAAATCAGGAACGCGCAGTTGCTCGTTAACGGCGTGCCGGTGGAAGTGCACGGCGTCAACCGGCACGAGCTAGAGCCCACCACCGGCCGCGTAGTAACCGAGGCCGGCATGCGCCGCGACTTGCAGCTGATGAAACTGTACAACATCAACGCGGTGCGCACCAGCCACTACCCCAACGACGAACTCTGGTACAAGCTTTGCGACGAGTACGGTTTCTACTTGGTTGATGAAGCCAACATTGAAACCCACGGCTACGGCGCCGAGCTGCAAGGCCGCTTCGACAAAACCGTCCACCCGGCCTATCTGCCCGAGTGGGCCCCGGCGCACATGGACCGCATCGAGCGTGTACTGGAGCGCGACAAAAACCACCCCTCAGTTATCATATGGAGCATGGGCAACGAGTGCGGCAACGGCCCCGTGTTCCACGACGCCTACAAGTGGATGAAACAGCGCGACCCGAGCCGCCCCGTGCAGTTCGAGCAAGCCGGCGAAGATTGGGACACCGACATTGTGTGCCCCATGTATCCCGGCATGAATTCGATGCGCGCGTACGCCAACGCCACCGACAAAAAGCGCCCCTACATCATGTGCGAGTACTCGCACGCCATGGGCAATAGCAACGGCAACTTCCAGGAATATTGGGAGCTGATTCGGAGCAAGCCTCACATGCAGGGCGGCTTCATCTGGGATTGGGTCGACCAGGGCTTGCAAACCAGCACCCCCGACGGCCGCAAGTTCTACGCCTACGGCGGCGACCTAGGCGGCTACCACCTCCAAAACGACGAAAACTTCTGTGCCAACGGCCTGGTAGCTGCTGACCGCACCCCGCACCCGGGCTTGTTTGAGGTGAAGAAGGTGTACCAAGACATCCGTTTCAGCGCCGCCAAACCCGCCGAAGGGCGCGTGACGGTCATCAATGGCTTCTCGTTCACCAACCTCGACCGGTACAATTTCCGCTGGGAACTGCTCCGCAATGGGGTAGTAGCCAAACAAGGCAAGTTCGATGTGAAGCTGGCGCCGCAACAGCAGAAAGAAATCAAAGTAGCGCTGCCGGCCATGTCCAGCCAGCCCGGCAACGAGTACGTGCTCAACGTCTATGCTGAAACCAAAACCGCTACGGCGTTGGTACCCGCTGGCCACGAAGTAGCCCGAGAGCAATTTGTGCTGACGCCTACCACCAACTTTGCGGCAGCTACGCCAGCCGCTGCCGGCAGCCTGCAAGTGAAGCGTGAGGGCGACAAGCTAACCTTCACGGCCGGCGACATCCGCGGGGAGTTCAACACCAAGCAAGGCCGCCTCGTCGATTATCGTTTGCGCGACCAACAGGTGGTTGGCAACTACCCCGAGCCCTATTTCTGGCGCGCCCCCACCGACAACGATTTTGGCAGCGGCATGCAGCAAACCCTGAGCGTATGGCGCACCGCCCACGCCGCCCGCAAAGTGCAGCGCGTGACAGTAGGGGAGCAGTCGGCGGCCGGGTTGCCCATCAAAGTAGAGTACATGCTCACGGATATCGGCGTGCCCTACACTATCAACTATCTGATTGGTGGCGACGGGGCCGTGCAGGTAACGGCCGCTATCGATATGACCGGCAAGGAACTACCCGAGATGCCACGTTTTGGTATGCGGCTAGAGCTGCCCCGCCGTTTCAACCGCATCAGCTACTACGGCCGCGGCCCGTGGGAAAACTACAGCGACCGGAACACGGCTGCCTTCTTGGGCACGTACCAAGATTCGGTAGCCAGCCAGTTCACGCGCAATTACATCCGGCCGCAGGAAAACGGCTACCGCACTGATGTGCGCTGGGTAACGCTCACCAATGCCAGCGGCTTAGGGTTGCGCCTCGAAGGCCAGCAGCAACCCATCTGCTTTAGCGCCCTCCCGTACCGCACCGAAGACCTGGACCCCGGTCTAACCAAGAAGCAGCAGCACCCCACGGACATCAAGCCCCGCGGCCAAGTGTTCGTGCAGGTTGATCTGAAACAGCGCGGCGTAGGCGGCGACAACAGCTGGGGCGCCCTGCCCCACGACCAGTACCGCCTCCTCGACAAGACCTATTCCTACAGCTACACCATGCGCCTGATAGACGAAAAAGCGCCTCAGCCGTAAGGCAAAGAAGCATATCTTAACTCATATTAGTCCCACCTGCTATGCGCTATTACCAGCTCCGTGCCCTGTTCCTGACAACCACCTGCTGCCTTGTCGGGTACCTGAGTAGTGCGCAGCAAGGAGGCGCAGTTGACCCTATAGCGCCCCGCAGTCCAAGGGTCTTCCCGCAAGAGAAGGCCATTGACATGCCGGCCAAGTCAGGTACGCAGCCGACTTACCGGGCATTTGTACCAGCACAGGACCCTAATCAATCAGCTGTTGTCAAGAAGTGGCCACAGCCGATATATATCTTGGATTCCTCTGTAATTATCGGAGATCTGTCAGATTTTAAGCCAAGTGATATTGAAACGCTAGCGGTATACAAGGACAAGAGCCCGGACGTGCCTTCACAATGGACCAGCCTGACTGTTAATGGCATTATTGCTCTCACAATGAAGAGCAAAGTAAAACTGAAGAGTTGGTCGTTCAAGCAGATAGGGCGGCGTGTGGGAATAAAGGGACCGATTAGTTACTCGGTAAACGGCTTGCCGGTAACAGGTGCCGACTTGCGCATTGCTACCAATGCCATTGGCGAAATCAAGATTACGCGCGCCACCCCCACGGCCCCTGGCACCCAAGTGGACATTACGATTAGCACTGCCCAACCGAGTAAATCAACATACCCGCCCGGTACCATTATGATTCGTGGTACGGCAGCCCTCTAATACTCTATTCACTTCTTGATGCGCACTCTTCGCTTTGCGTTTCTTCTGCTTTTAGTCGGCTTGACTAGTAGCTTAGGCTGGCCGCTACCTAGTTGCGCGCAAAAAGTGAGTAGAGCCAAGGACTCCGCTACTGTACCCCGGCAAGAGCAGAAACAGCCCGCCGCTAAACCCTGGAAACTGGTGTGGGCCGATGAGTTCAATACCGATGGACGCCCCGATGCCAAAAACTGGAAATTCGAGAACGGCTTCGTGCGCAACAACGAGTTGCAGTGGTATCAGCCCGAAAATGCGCGCTGTGAAAACGGGCTGCTTATTATCGAAGCGCGGCAGGAGAAACGCCCTAACCCCAACTACCAAGCCGGGAGCAGCAACTGGAAAACCAGCCGCCCCACCATCGACTACACTGCGGCCAGCTTGAACACCAACGGCTTGCACAGTTGGCAATACGGCCGCTTCGAGATGCGCGGCCGCATCAATACCAGTTCAGGTCTATGGCCGGCTTTCTGGACCTTAGGTGTAGACGGACAGTGGCCTTCCAACGGAGAAATCGACATCATGGAGTACTACAAAGGCAAGATCTTAGCCAACGTAGCCACAGGTACCGACAAAGCCTACACTGCCAAATGGCATAGCGCCACCAAACCAATAACCGACTTCCAGGACTCGCACTGGTCCGAAAAATTCCACGTTTGGCGTATGGATTGGGATGCTCAGTTCATCCGCCTCTACGTCGACGACTTGCTGTTGAACGAGGTACCCTTGACGGAAACCGTAAACCAAGACAGTACCGGCATCAACCCCATGAAGCAGCCCCATTACATCCTATTAAACCTCGCCCTAGGTGGTGACAACGGCGGTGACCTAGGTACCACAAGCTTCCCTAACAGTTTTGAGGTTGACTATGTGCGGGTGTATCAGTAGTAAGAAACCAATGCAGAATCACTTAGTGCATGCAGTGCCTATTCTAAAGTGTATTTTAGCTACAGCACCCAACCTTAGTGCCTCATCATACCATTATGCTTTAGCTTGCATTTATTATAATTATTTAAATAAATAATAGTATAAAAATTTGTGTTTAATAAATTCATTTCATTCAAAAGTAAGTCGGGCAACTGCCTGTGTGGTGCTCAAAAGATTGATTGTAAGTAATTTATAATATTAATCTAGGTTGTGTTAGTTTTTATTGCTAAGACTTGGGGCTTATATGATACCCGCTTTAGGTAAAGCATTAGTTGTACGCAACTAATAAGGGGTGCTCCGTATATATCCTGATTTGATCGTAATAAAACGGTATATTACTATAGTAACTTAATCATGCAGTGTTTAGCGCATTATTTTTGGTGTTGCATTAATGAAATCCAGTGTCTGCTACTCCTCGTTATTGTTTAATGCCAAACACTTCTACTTCCTATCCTGGCCAAAGCTTGACTGCGCAATCAGCTTTAGCTGAGCATCCCGTGCTGTTGCGCCTCAACGTAAAAGTAATTGGAGAGGACAAGCCCCCACTGATTTTATGCAATGGCTTTGGCTGCGACCAGCGAATTTGGCGTTACTTGGTTCCGGCTTTGTCTGCGCGCTATCAACTTATACTCTTCGATCAGGTTGGCTCGGGTGATTCAGACCACACCGCTTATAATCCGGAGAAGTACGCTACCCTCGATGGCTATGCGCAAGACATTATCGAAATTTGCCAAGCATTAAATTTGCAGCAAACGGCCATAGTAGCGCACTCGGTAGGCACTATGATCGTGTTGTTGGCCGCCATCAAAGCCCCGAAGCTCTTTTCGCAGATTGTCATGGTGGCGCCTTCGCCTTATTATATCAACGAACCTGGCTATCACGGAGGCTTCGAGCGGGAGGATATGACCCAACTGCTGCAACTGATGGATGCCGACTACAATGGGTGGGCTGATATATTTTCTGCTCTGCTCATGGGGCCCGCCACTCCGGCCGCGGTAAGCCAGGAACTGGCCACCCAATTCTGCACAACCAATTGCAAAATTGCTCGGCAGTTCGCAGAAGTAGCATTCCTTGCCGACAACCGGGCCGACCTGCCCCGATTGCAAGTTCCTACGCTGTTGTTGCAGTGCACACAGGATGTAGCCGCTCCGGCAGAAGTAGGAGTATACCTACTCGAACATCTGCCACAAGCTACCTTGGTTACGATGCAAGCTACCGGTCATTGTCCACACCTAAGTGCTCCTATGGAAACGCTGGCTGCTATTGAAGCTTTCTTGGTATAGGTTTGCTTGTTGAGCTTCTGCCAGAAATAAGTTAGGAAGTGGGCTTTTCGTCTGATGGAGTAGCTCCGCTTTTAAGTTTTTTCATGAACTCGCTGAATGCAGGTCGGAACTCTGTAAACAGCGGATGCTCGCGGTTCTTGAGCATCACTTCGCTAAACAACTTCAGCCCGATAGCAAACTCAGTAGCTTGCCCTGGCTCCGCAAACAACGAACGGTCGTTGAGCCGCTCAATTATCTGGAAAATATCGTCGTGGTTATCAAATTCCAGTTCTAGTGGCGGGTGTATAGGTTGGTCGGGAGCTGCGGCCCTAAGATGTTCGAGACGCAAGCGGTAGTGGTGGGCGCGTTTAGCCATAGGTATTCTAAAAGCCTCAAACAAAAAGCCGCCCTCCTTAGAAAGTGCTAAGGAGGGCGACGATTGCTAGTTTCTAATGGGTTTCAGTCAATGCACTGCCAGTTGTCCGCTAAAGGTGGACTCGAGGTTGCATTACTGAAAGATTAGTCATTCTGGCCTTGGTTACTGCGGGTACCACCTTTGTCGCTAGGGGCGTTCAGGCCGGTACCACTTTCCATGTTGCCGGCTACCCGGCTGCTCATGTTTTCGTCGGCCGCTATATGTGGCTGGCTCGCTTGGCCCGGCAAACCACTCCGCACCGAGCGGTCATGGTCGATAGAACCAGCGTGCTGCTCCTGCTCCGACGATTGATTGCTGATCTTGGGATTGGCATTGGGTCCAGCCTTGGGGTCATGCTGGCTGCGTTTTCCAGATTGCTTAGACATAGTCGCAGAAATAAGAGTGATGGGAAAATGGCTCATGCCTGGCCACTTATTCAGCTGACGGTAGCACTAACTGTCAATACGAGCCATTTATTGGTACGCCGTTCCCATATCTCAGTTGCAATTAAGGAAATAAAAAAGCTGGTTTGCCACTAAGTAATTCGTTGCTGTTCAGCTTGCTACGAAAAGGCTAATTGCCTTGCCTCTTCTATCCTGAGTACGAGCACAGCTGTAATAGCTGCAAACTAAATCAGCCACTCATGCAGGGCATAAGTGGCTGATTAAAAATGAGCGAGAAACGAGGCTCGAACTCGCGACCCTCAGCTTGGGAAGCTATAGGTATATTGTAATTATAGATACACAGTGTTTATTAAAACAGGCTCTAAAAGGTGTTAAAGCCTGTTTCGTTTATTGTTGATTAGTGTCAGTATTACCTTTTCTATTACATTTGTTTAAACCAGCGTTTAAACCAGCGCGGTTTAAACATCATGTCAAAGACAACAGATCAGAAGGAAGGGCAGGCAACAGTGAAGGTGGTGTACTATACCTACAAGACCTTGGCTGACGGGTCGCATCCATTTATGGTACGCATCACTAAGAATCGGAAGCTAAAGTATAAGGCAACTGGCTACAGTCTGCATCCGGATTATTGGAACGAGAAAAAGAAAGAGATCAGACGTAGTTATCCTGGCGACGTGAAAGCCCTATGGCGAAAGTTAGAAGCCAAAGCGGCGGCTTACGAAAAAGCCGCAGAGGACCTTGCTGAAGCTGACGAACAACACGATGCTGAAACAGTATTTCGTAAGGTTAGTGAAGCCCGCAAGGCGACACGTAGAGTAAAGCTGCTAGCTTACATTGAAGAGCTAGCTGCTGGAATGGTAGTAGCAGGTCAAGTCGGTAACTCTACTGTATACCGAGATTTAGGAAACCAACTGGCAAAGTTTATTGGGGCGCAAGCCAATGCACCAGAGCCACCTCTAGGCAAGGGACAAGAAGCGGAAAAAGCTACTTGGATAGAGAAGTTCGATGTCCCTTGCGACAGGGTGACGGTGAGCTTTTGTAATGAGTGGGAGGCCACATTACGAGCTACCAAAGTGGAAGAGATTACTCTTTCACTCCGATTTCGCACACTTCGCGCTGTATTGAACAAAGCCATAGCAGCAGGTCTTGCTAAAACAGATAATTATCCCTTCGCTCGCAACGCTGCAGAACGTCACAAATTTCAAGTCGGCAAGTTTGATGTGACTACCGCGAAGAGGGCTGTTACCCGTGATGAATTACGCAAGCTGGAAGCTTTAACGCCTAGTTCGGAAAGAATGCAGTTAGCTAAGGATGTGTTTCTATTCTCGTTCTACTGTGGAGGCATCAACTTTGTGGATTTAGCGCAATTGCGTTGGTGTGACTTAAATGGTAACAGTGATGGACAGCGGCTTAGCTACGTGCGCCAAAAAACGAAGGGCAAGTTCTCCCTGAAGCTTTTAGATCCCGCTGTGATCATTCTTGATACCTACCGTCCTTTTACCCTAGCAGGTCGTGACAGTTATATCTTCCCTGTCTTGGACAAGAACAAGCACAAGGACGCTAAGCAAATTAAAAATCGACTTCACAAAGTCTTGGGACAAGTCAACAAGGACCTAAAGCTATTAGGAGAGGAGTCAGGTATCAGCACAACACTTACGACCTACGTAGCTCGTCACAGCTTCGCAACTACTCTCAAGCTGAGCGGTGCTGCTACAGGTATAATCTCGCAAGCAATGGGTCACAAATCGGAAGCCGTGACAGCTGTGTACTTGGATTCCTTCGCTTCGGATCTAATAGATAACGCTTATAAAGGGCTACTGTAGCTTGATCCAAAACGATACTTAAAGTCATGCACAATGGGGCAATATTCATTGGTATACAAATACTCATTTCCTCATTATGGCTACCAACAAGCGACTAAACAAGTTTTCATTACTGCTTCAACAATGCTTTGATGACAGCCCTACTGTTGGTAGCAAAGCCGTTGACACCTTGCACGCTAGGTTGACGGCAGCCATCGCTAAGTTTTGTGTAGAGTTGAACGACAATCTTCTAAACGTTGCTAGTCCAAAGGCACAACTGAATGGCGTTTACGCCGCTCTAGAAGAGTACGAGCCGCTTATGCTTAGCGATAGCCGCAATTTGGATGCTTTGTTTATCGCGAAAGGCTGGGAACCTGCTGGTATTGTATACGATAACCCAGTGGTTGTTCAGAATCAGTATGCTAACGATGACCCCGAAATTACATTTGGGCCTAGGTTTTCCGAACTAAGAGGTCAACTTGATTCGGGGATGTCAGTGCTTGAATTGTTTGACGCCTTGACGCCTCCTGAGCTAGGGTTTGTGAAAAGAGGCCTTGGATGTGCTTTCGTTATCAAAGCGTGGGAGCAAGTAAATAAACAGAGCAAGAACTACGAGTATATTGTTCGGGAGGCCCCACGAAAAGGGAAGAGGTTACTGATAGTTGATAAGCCTGTCTTGCAAGATCTATTGCTTTACGTCCCCGGCATGCGTGAACTCCTGGCCCTTGGGAATCCTACCGAGGCACAGGCGTTAGAAGAATGGGCTAGGCACCTATCTAATGTGCGCTGGTGGAATTACCCAATATCCCGTCCCTGGTCTGCCCCCATTGAATATGAGCAAGCCTTCCACGAGGCTTCTAACAGAGACGAATTTTTATTAGGCCTTCGCCGCTTACTTGATGCAGTTGAGCTTAAACTCACCATTCCGGATGAAGAAAATCCGCTGTTTCGAGAAGATAACCTTGTTCTCTCTGAAGCCAAACGGGAGACGTGGCGTCGATGTGCATTGCACCGGGCTCGTATAAATGCCAAGCGTATGGGGCAGTGGATTCAATCACGGCAAAAATCTGCGGGGGAGCAGTTGTTGCAAGCCCTTGAGCGCATTCTACTGATACCTAACTGGAATGAAAGATGGGATCCTACCGGCCAGTTAATTGTGGCTTGTTACAATGATGAACAGGATACTGCATTACGTTTTAATCTTTTACTAACGCGTTTCAGAGAGAACGTCCCTCAAACCCTGTTCGAATTAAATGCCCTTCGTAGTCGGTTGACGCAATTTATTGACAACCCATTGATGAAATTAACAGCTGCGCATTTTGATGCAGGGCAAAATGCATACGGCTTTACAGGACTTTATACAGCCTTAGTGGACAAATTCCCTCAATACACTTTTATTGACGGTGTAAAGGACGTCACTAAGCAACAGGGGGATCGGTTTGCCAATAACTTCTGGTCTAGCTTCGCTGATACCATCACTTGCCGCTTGCCCTGGGCAATCAAAGGCCTTAGTGTGATAACGAATGCTTTAGGCGAAAACGATGCACCAGGTGCTCCATCATTTTTATTAGACGATTACATTTCACCCAATTTCAAGCGTCATCATGTTGATTCATTCTTATTAAAAAAGGGGCTGGTCAAACAGGTTGATGGGGTTCTTATTGCAAATAGTATACATAAAGCAGGGATATGGGCAGCGACTAGAGCTGCATTACATCAACATGAGGTCATTATGGATATGTCAAACGAATTAGCTGCAAACATATTCATTCATACTTATAAAGCGAGCGTTTCGAAGAACACTATGAATTACAAACCCGCTGAGCAAAGTTTGACGCACACATGGAAGAAAAGCGATAAATATTATTACGCCTTATTAGAATCTCTATCTAAAGTGTTTCCTAAATAGTTGGCACCTGCTATATCTTATTATCAGTAGTTTTTGGTCTTTTCTGGTCGACCAATTTAGGCCGCTACTTCTTTGCCTACTTGCCCTCGTTATCAACAAACGACGGCAAATCATGCATAACCCATTTGAATCACTTAATGTCCGGCTCGATAAGCTGGAAGCACTAGCTAGAGAAACGCAGCAGATGCTGCGTGGTGCGATTGAGCCCAAGGACGAAACGGGCGGAATGGAATTGGCTCAAGAAATTACTCGCTTGAGTAAAGCACGCATCTATGCGTTGGTATGTGAAGGACGCTTGCCTGTGTCGAAGCGAGGAAATCGACTTTTCTTTAGCAGAGCCGACTTGTTGGATTGGATAAGTCAGGGAAAACGGGGCTACCAAGCATCAGATAGTTGATATGGAGGCCGTAGTACCCTCGCCTGCTGCCCCTCTGAATGGGAAGAAGCACCCGAACGGCAACGCAGTCATTGGTACCGTCACGATTGCAGAATTACAAGCGCTAACTACCCAAGACGCCACCGCACACATTCAGCCAAGTGTTATTGTGCCCCATAAGAATGTCTTGGCGACGCTGCTCAAACAGGTACAGAAGCTTGACTTCCGCAAAATTGTCGGCCTTGACAATGAGACCGAAAAGCTAAAGCAGAAGCACTATGTGGTAACGGTTGTCGAAGAAGCGCTTGCCTTGGCTGCCCGGAATCACTGGGGCTATGCCGAAACCTAGGTTTTATCTATGCTTATAATGGGGCTTGCTGGCAGCCGGTGCAGGAAGACGATTTGAAAGCTTTCCTACAGGAGACTGCCTTGAAGATGGGGGTTGACAAATACGATGCCTGCTATGTGGAATTTGCTGCTCAACTCTACAAGCAATTCATGAGCGCAGCGTATCTGCCTGCTCCGGAAAAATCCCGTGAGGCGGTGCGAATCAACCTCTCGAATGGCACTTTCCATATTGGTGCAGGCTGCCAAGAGTTGAGGGCCTTCGACCGGACTGACTTCATGATTCATCAGCTCCCATTCGCCTACAATCCAGCGGCCACAGCACTACTCTTCCAACATTTTCTTGATCGGGTCTTGCCCGACAAAGCTTGCCAGGACATATTGGCTGAATATCTGGGGTATGTGTTTGTCTCACCTACGAAGTTGAAGCTTGAAAAGACACTACTGCTCTACGGCTCGGGTGCCAATGGAAAGTCAGTACTCTTCGAGATTATAACCGCTTTGTTAGGTTCTGATAATGTAAGCCACTATTCTCTCCAAAGCCTCACTGTTGACCCGTCGTATGCGCGTGCTCACCTTGCCAATAAGCTTCTCAACTACGCAAGTGAGATTAGCGGTAAGTCAGACCCCAATGTGTTCAAGCAATTGGTCTCGGGTGAGCCAGTAGAAGCGCGCTTTCCCTACGGGCAGCCGTTTACCCTGACAGACTACGCGAAGCTCATCTTCAACTGCAATGAACTGCCCGCGGACGTGGAACACACCCATGCCTATTTCCGGCGTTTCCTAATTATCCCTTTTAAAGAGACGATTCCAGAGGAAGAACAGGACAAGCAACTAGCAGCCAAAATTATTGCTGCTGAGCTGTCTGGGGTATTTAACTGGATTCTAACCGGTCTTAATCGCCTCCTAGAGCAAGGTCGCTTTACATATTCAGAAGTGGTTAGCAGTCAGATAGATGAGTATCGGCTCCAGTCCGATAGTGTGCGTTCGTTTCTTGATGATAGTTACGAGGCATCCACCACCACAACGATTGCCCGCAAGGAGCTTTACGCTAATTATCGTGCCCACTGTCTGGATGAGGGCAACCGGCCAGTGAATAGCCGAAAGTTCGTGAAGCGCCTAGAAAGCCACGGTATTCACGGTGTCCGTCGCAATGGAGGCCATGTTCATTGGCTGGCAAAGCGAAGCTTGTAAATAAAAATCTTCTTCCCAAGTCTGCACTTGCAACACTTGCTACACTCTGGATACTTGACCGAGTGTAGCAAGTGCAGAAAGTGTTGCGCTTAAAACATCATTTTTTATGCGTTTTTCTTCAGCGCGCTTTCAGCTACAACGCTATGCAGGTGCGAGAACCCGGTTTACTTGCCCTAAATGCCATACCTCGAAGACGTTTACCCGCTGGATTGATACAGTCACAAATGAGCTTTTACCCGAACAGTTTGGCAGCTGCGACCGCGCCGATAAATGCGGCTATTTCAACAGCCCTTATATATCTGGTCTGAATGAGTTGAGCTACTACCAAGAGACGCAGCAAGTTGAGAAACAACCTATCTCAAATTTACGGCCTCTTAAATCAGCAAAACCAAAGCGAGCTTTGCCTCCCCTGTGCTTTATTCCAGAGGAAGTAGTTGAGCAAACAAAGAGGCGTTATTCTTCCAATGTATTCGCCCAATTGCTACTAAACCATTTTGGTGCAGGTGTTGCGACTGACTTATTGTGCCGCTTCGATGTCGGAACATCGGCACATTGGCCTGGTGCTACCATTTTCTGGCAACGCGACAAACTTGGTCGGGCACGAGGTGGCCAAGTGGTTCTTTTTGATGCCCAAGGGCATACTGTAAAAGAAGATGCTCCAAATGGACGAACGAAACGGTGTACCGATTGGGTACACACAGCCTACGCAGCGCATTGCAGGAAGCATAATTTGTCGCAACCATCTTGGCTAATCTCCTACCTCGACCCTAATAATGAAGTCCAAAAGTCGCCTTCGCTATATGGTCTAGCACAGGTGTCCAACATTTCTGCAGATAGCCCAGTCGCAATTGTGGAATCTACTAAGACCGCCATTATCTGCACACCATACTTGCCAGCATTCACCTGGTTAGCCGTGGGAGGACTTACTTATCTCAATGCTGATCGCCTTCGCTCTGTCAGGGAGCATCCGATTACCCTTTACCCCGATGCATCTACTGATGGCTCTGCATATCGAAGGTGGAGTGAGAAGGCCGCTGAATTAAACCAAGCAGGGTTCAGGATACAAGTGGCCGATGTGTTGGAGCGCCAAGCAAATAATGCTCAGAAAGTGGCCGGATTCGACCTAGCCGATTTGCTGCTTGAACAGTGGCCAGGCTACCCACCGAGTTGGGATCAATGACGACTGGCCACTACTTCGTCAAGACGAATTCACCGGCCGTCTCATCTGTTAAACACCCGTTCAACAACTGCTACCCCTCTTTTTAGATAGTGTGGTCTGTTTCTTTATTCCTTTCCAAGATGAGAGCATCCGATGACCAGTATGTTGCTTACTACCGCGTGAGCACTGATAAACAAGGCCGTTCGGGTTTGGGCCTAGAGGCCCAACAGGCCGCCGTACAGGCTTTCGTGCCTCAGATAGCTATGTTACTCGCTCAGTTTACAGAAGTAGAGAGCGGGCGCAACAACAGGCGCCCGCAGTTACAAGCTGCACTCGATATGGCGAGCCAAACCGGAGCTATCCTACTGGTAGCTAAACTAGACCGCTTGGCACGCAACGTCGCTTTCCTCGCTGAGCTGATGGAGAGTCGCGTCCGCTTCAAAGCGGTAGACGTGCCCGAAGCGGATGAGTTCACCATTCATATTCTGGCCGCAGTAGCTCAGCGCGAGGCAGTAGCCATCTCACAACGTACTTGTGCGGCGCTAGCAGCTAAGAAAGCGCGGGGTTTTCAGCTTGGCACTCCTGGCAACCTGACTGATAAAGCTCGAATACGCAGTATCGAGGTCCGTCAAGAAAAGGCTCGACAGCAATTGAGTAGTCGCCAGGCTCGACGGCTATGTGAGTTGCTACGAGCGCGAGGAGCCAGCTTACAGGCTATAGTCCGAGAACTAAATGCTAGTGGCTATTGCACACCCAACGGCAAGCCCTTTTATAAGTCAGCCGTCGCTCGACTGTTAGTTTCAACTAGGGCTGTTCAGGACCAAACCGTTTCAGCGTCTTTTAAACAGTGAACAGTGAATTTTCTTATCAGAAACAGTTTTGAGGCTTTTTAAACCGTTTCTGATTTACCCAAAAAAAGTAACCCAACTATGAATAAACCGATTCGCACCTGTCCCCAATGCGGCAATTTAGTTGAAGGTCGCCCTAACAAAAAGTATTGTAGTGAAGCATGTAAAGGGCTATACTTTCGAGAGAATGCTGGCTCAGAAAGCTTGGTTCTTATATCTAAGCCAGATTCACGCTATAATGAGTTCATTCCTATCGAGTATGAGGAAGTAGAGCTAGAGGAAGAAGATCAAGAGGAAGAGCCACTTGAGTTAGAAACCTATTGGCAGAAACGTGAGCGAGAAGAAAAAGCTCAGAAAGACCAGCGGACAGCAACAGAACTGCACGAGCAGTTTTGTCAAATTGTCAAGGAATTTCTGGCTGCTGAAGGCCGGCAACTAGCTGAGAAACCCGTTTCGGAATTTCTTGACCAAGTGGATGAGTTATCGAATGCTTACCGCCAACACCCGTATGTAAAGCAAGCTGCTAGTCTCGTCCCACAACGGTTAAAAGAGCTCTACAAGCTGCAAGATATTTTGCGAAAGATTTTGCAAAAAATTGGCCGTAAAAGCTTGTGGCAAAGTAAATCAGAGAGCTATGAATTGACTTCTAAATGGCGCAAGCTACTTCGAAGCTTGATGATTGTTGATTAGTCGGCATTACCAGCTTAAGATGCGACTACTTTGGAATGTAAGGTATCTTTGAGTCAGTACGGGTTATTAAAATCTTATGCCTACTCATCAATACAGCCTGTTCTCCGACCCATTAGAAGATGCCGTTATTGCTGCGTTCCCGCAGTTTGAAGGCAGCGAAATAGAGTATAAGTCTGCTAAAGGCGGGTTTCCTGGTTCTTTCTGGGAAACTTATTCTGCATTTGCTAATACAGAAGGTGGCCTAATCGTGCTGGGCGTTAAGGAAGAAGCAAACAATCGGTTTGTAGCTGATGGTTTAGCACTGACCCAGGTACAACGTTTCCGGCAAGATTTCTTCGACACACAAAACAACAGAAATAAGATTAGTGCCGACTTACTTAAAGATGCGCACGTCCAAGCAATCCCAGTGCCGGATCAGGTTGACCAGTACTTCCTAGCTTTTGATATACCACGGGCCAACCGTGAGCAAATGCCGGTTTTTGTGGGGCTTGACCCCAACACCGGCACTTATAAGCGCCGCGATGGTGGCGACTATCGTTGCACTCGCGATGCAGTGCGCCGTATGATGGCTGATAGTGACGCCAATATGCCTGCCGACAGTCGCATCCTGCGGGGTTTCTCCTATCCAGATGACTTGGACTTGCGCAGTATCCAGCAATTTCGGCAGTTGATGAGCACTATTCGACCGGGCATCCTTGGTTGGCTGAGGACGACCTAGAGTTCTTACGTAAACTAGGAGCTTATCGCTATGACCGCCAAAGTAAGCAAGAGGGATTGACGCTGGCTGGAGTGCTCATGTTTGGCAAAACGGATGCTATTCACGATCCTGAATGTGCACCTCAATTCTTTCCAGACTATCGAGAGGTCCTTACCCAAGACTCCGATGTAAGGTGGACTGACCGAATTTATCCGGACGGAACGTGGGAAGCTAATTTGTTCCAATTCTTCCGAGTAGTATGGCCACGAATTTCTGCGGGCTGCCTCGGCCATTCCAACTAAAAAATGGGCAGCGACAAGACGAAACTCCTGCTCACATTGCCTTGCGAGAAGCATTTATCAACTCCTTAGTTCATGCTGACTACAGCGCACCTGGAAGTTTAGTAAGCATTCGGAGGCCACACGGATTTCAATTTACTAATCCTGGTACGTTACTAGTATCCATGCGCCAATACTACGAAGGAGGTACTAGCATTTGTCGCAATAAGGCTCTGCAAAAGATGTTTGGTTACATTGGGGTGCGGAGCAGGCCGGAAGCGGGGCCGACAAAATTGTGCGCGGATGGGAAAGTGCTCATTGGATGCGCCCCTATCTAGATTTACGAGATGAGCCCGATCGTGTGACCCTGGAACTTGAGATGGAGAGTATCTTATCAGTTCAAGCACAGGAGAGGTTGCATGAAGCTTTTGGTGAGCAAGTTGAAACTATATTCGGAGACGCGTTGACAGTTCTCTCTATAGTAGCTATGGAAGAAAAAGTTACCCACCGGAGTTTGCGCTATCGTGTGAACATGCATGCAACTGACTTATCTGGCTTGCTCAAAACTCTGTGTCAGAAAAGCTTTTTAGTTTCTACAGGCCGTGGATCTGGCACGACTTACTCACTGAATGAGACTGATAGTAATGCTCGGCATGAGACCATCTCAATGGAGATTTTGGAGAGCTTAAACCAAAACCTGGGGACTTCAAGCAAGAACCTGGAGAGCTTTGACCAAAACCTGGAGACCTCAAGCAAGAACCTGGAGACTCCGGGGATAGCCTGGGTATTTTCGAGAAAAACCTGGAGAGTTCCGAGAAAAGCCTGGAGACTATTGAAGAAACACCCGTTTCCGAGTCAGCTTCTGTAAAACTAGAACAGATACTGCTAGAAGCCGCAAGATCAGGTTGGTGCTCTTTAGCGCAACTAGCGGAAGCCACGAACAAAAACGGCAAATACCTAATAAATGAGGTTATTCCCACCTTAATAAAAGCAGGGAAGCTAGAGCGGCGCTACGCTACTAATCACCCACGCCAAGCATATCGCACGGTGAGGTAATGTAGGAGTGATGTAGTTTGCGGCCTCGTAGATACTTATCAGATTATATCTTACCCATGAACACAAACGACATCTTGTACTACCCTTATATTAATATTCCTAATAGTATATGGACGACTAGAGCATTGCTCTACTGGGATAGCGTTGGTGCTATTGTGCCAGAAGAGTATATTCATAATCCTGAGAGACTAGATGCTTTCATGCACGATTTAGTAAAAGCTAGTTTAGTAAAACAAATTATTCCTATAGAATTCACTCGTGATTTACCTGATTTTAAAAAATGCTTTCTAGATATAGTTTTAGATTCAAAATTCTTGATAAATAAGAAAAGGAAGCTTTTTCAACAAGGAAAGCATTTCAGAATTCATGTTGAAAAGTTTGATGTAGGCATAATGAATGCCCTGAATGAACTTGAACTAGCAAGACGGGATGAATGGCCTTGGTGGTGTGTAGAAGAGGAAACCGCACGAATGCTTATGGTTTATTTAGCTTCAGCAATTTCTATTGTTGACAACCGTACTCCAGTCACTGACCAAGTTTCAGTTATCGGTAATCACAGAACTTTCTCTAGGCCAGAAGAAGATGAAAAACGAAAAGTGTATTCTTCAATTAGAAGCAGACTCTTAAATGACATTATGCCGCTACCATCAGAAATCAGTGTCAGCAAACTGGTAAAATTCAAAGAGAAAAATAGCCAAGAATTAAGGCGTTTCCGAAATAAGGTAGAGCAATTGACAGTTGGTTTATCTGCTTTAGAAAATCCTTTGGATTTCGAGAGAAAGTATAAGCTTGATATCGATGAAATAAATGATAGTAAGGAATTTATTTGCAGTAAATTAAAAGAATCAAAATTCGGTAAAATTTTCTTTGGCACTATATGCTCTTTATCAGCCACAGGAATATCTGTAGCTCAGACCCCCAAGGAATTAATGTACTGGACCGCTCCATCTATTATTAACGCTGTCTGGAACGTAGTAGACTCACACAGAAAATCTGAAATCAATAGGAGGGAACCTTTCAGCTATCTAGCTCTAATCGAGAACAGCTTCAAAGTACCTGTGTAAAAACTGCCTGTACAACAGATTTTATCTTTCTAAGTGCTTGAGATGCAGTAGAGCCAAACTTTCAAAACTTCTTAGTTTAAAATACAGCTCTGTTTTTCTTGAAATTTTCGGCCTGTCCGAAAATCTCTCCATACACCTCGTCGCGCTCCACAGGCGGGTAGCCGAACTCATCGAGCAACAGAATTAGGCCCACTTTTAGAGCCGACTTAATATCTTCTCGTTTGTTCCAATCGGGGAAGCGGGCTTGCTCGTCGACCAGCGCCTTAATAGCTTTAGCCAGGGCTATGAGCTGTTCTTCGGGTAGCGGAAATCGTACTTCGCGCACAGGGCTAGCAGGATGTCGTAGAAGGCTTTTTCCTCGAAGTCAATACCCAGGATGTCGCCGGCTGAAAACTCGTTTTGAACCTCCCAAATCAGGTTGGTGAGCTGCTCGGCTATTTCCTCGTAGACTTCGCTGCGCAGGATGTCGTTTTCGTCGCGCTCGTTGTAGCGGTCTACTAGTGCCTGCATCTTCTTGGTGAAGTCGATGCCCTTCACCTGGTTCACCTTGCGCATCTGGCCGATAACGCGGGCTAGGAGCTGCTGAAGTAGTTTTATCTTGGTGTTGGGTAGCTTGATTTTACCGATTTTTTCGAGGTAAGCTTCATCGAAGATGTCCTGCTCGGTGTCGCCGTCGGTGCCGAGCTTGATGATTTCCTCCACGCCGTCGCTAGCTAGGGCATCCTGAATCATCTTGCGCACTTGGGCGCTCATCTGGGCTGTGTCGGGGGCGTCGCCCTTGGTGAGCTTGAACACTATGGAGCGGACAGCCAAGTAGAAATGCGTCTGGTCGCGCTGGGGCTGGGTGAGTTTCTCGCTGCCGGCGCAAATGTCGTAGGCGGCTTTCAGGCGCTTCACCAAACCCATGAAGCGGGTTTCCTGCTCCTTGGTCAACTGCACGAATTCGGCGGCCATGTTCAGCGTGTGCAGCTGTTGCAGAGCGCTGCCGGTGAAATACTTGCTGCTATCGAAGGTGTGGAATAAGCGGGCCAGCAGGTCCAAATGATCCCGCACTACTCCCAGCGACTGGTCAATTTCTTCGAAATTTCGCTCGTCGCCCTTGCTGTACTTAGCCAGCGCCAGACCCATCTGGCTTTTGAAGCCAATGTAATCGACTACTAAGCCCTTGTTCTTGCCTTCGTAGGTGCGGTTTACCCGCGAAATGGCCTGAATCAGGCTGTGCTGCTGAATGGGCTTGTCTATGTAGAGAGTATCGAGAAAGGGCACGTCGAAGCCGGTGAGCCACATGTCCACGATGATGGCAATCTTGAAGTTGGACTTCGCGTTTTTGAACTGCCGGTCCAGCTCCTTGCGGTACTCTTTGGTGCCCAGCAGGTCGTACATGTCCTTTGGGTCATCCTTGCCACGGGTCATTATCATCTTCACCCGCGCCATTGGCTTCAGTTCCTTCTTCTCCTTTTCGGTCAGCTCGGCTCCTTCTTCGGCAGCCAGCACGTCGGCCCAAGCTGGGCGCAGCTCGATGATGTTCTGATAGAGGGCGTAGGCGATTTCGCGGGAGCTGCACACGAACATGGCTTTGCCCTTCACGGTGGCGCCTTCGCTTACACGCTTTTCGTAGTGCTGCACGAAGTCGGCAGCCAGCACGCGCAGGCGTTTGGGGTCGCCGAGGATGGCCCGCATTTGGGCGGTTTCTTCCTTGCTTTGTTCGATTTGGTAGGCATTGGCCCCGTCCTCGGCGGCCTGCGCGTAGTAGCGCTCTATCTTTTCCAGCTCGCCGTTGTGCAGCACTACTTTGGCGGCGCGGCCTTCATACACGATGCGAACGGTGATTTCATCCTTCACCGATTCGGTCATGGTGTACTCGTCTACCACCGGGCCGAACACGTCCAGCGTGGCATCTATCGGGGTGCCGGTGAAGCCGACGTAGGTGGCCTGGGGCAGCGAATCGTGCAGGTATTTGGCAAAGCCGTAGGTTTTGGTGACGCCGGTGGCCGTCACGCGCACCTTCTGCTCCAGATTTACCTGGCTGCGGTGGGCTTCGTCGGAGATGCACACGATGTTGGCGCGGCGGCTCAGCAGCTCGGTGCCCTCGGTGAATTTGTGGATGGTGGTGAGGAACACACCACCGCTCTGGCGGCCGGCCAGCAGCTCGCGCAGGTGCTCGCGGCTTTCCACGCTCACCACGTTCTGGTCGCCGATGTATTTCTTGGCGTTGGTGAACTGACCGGCCAGCTGGTCGTCGAGGTCGGTGCGGTCGGTGATGAGCACCACGGTGGGGCTAGCAAAGTCCTCGCTGCGCATGAGCAGCCGCGTGAGGAAGAGCATAGTGTAGCTTTTGCCGCAGCCGGTGGCCCCGAAGTAGGTGCCACCTTTGCCGTCGCCGGTGGGCTTGCGGGCCGCCCAAATCTGGTCGTACAGCTTGTGGGCCGCGTAGTATTGGGGGTAGCGGCACACTACTTTCTCGTCTTTCTTCGAGCTGTCGGGCAGGTAAATGAAGTTGCGGATGATGTCGCGCAGGCGGGTGCGGTCGAACATGCCCTCGACGAGGGTGTAGAGGGTTTTGATGCCGTCCACGTCCTCGGCTAGACCGGCCACGCGCCGCCAAGCGTAGTAAAACTCGTAGGGCGCAAAGAAGGAGCCAGCCTTGTTGTTCACGCCGTCGCTGATGACGCAAAATGCGTTGTACTTAAACAGCTCCGGGATGTCGCGCTCGTAGCGCACGGTGAGCTGTACGTAGGCGTCGTGAATGGTGCAGTCTGGCTGGATGGCCGTTTTGAACTCGAACACTACTAGCGGCAAGCCGTTGATATATAAGATGCCGTCAGGGATGCGCTTCTCGCTGCCCACGATTTCCAGCTGCGTCACGAAGCGGTAAATGTTGTGGTCAGCAGCGGCGGCGTAGGCCGGGGTAGCCTCGGCGGCCAAGTGGGGCAGTTGGTCGGCGGTGGGCTGCTGCTGGCGGGTGAGGCCGGCATAGTCGAGCAGTTGCACCCAGATGTCTTTCTGGCCAGGGTCGTCGCGCTTGAGGATGAAGCCATCGGCCAGCAGCAGCATCACGACCTTGTTGCTCTCGTAGAGGTCGGAAGCCGGCAGGGCACGCAACTGCCGCACCACAGAGTTGGCTTCAGCCAGAGTGAGGCCCTCGGCCGCGTAGTGGGCCAGCAAAAAGGCCCGCAGGTCGGCTTCTAGCAGCACCTCTTCGGGGGCGCGAGCCAGGGTATTGCCCAGTTGGTGGGGTAGCCCTGCCCGGTCAGCAGCTCACAAAAAACCTCCTCCAGCTTGGCCTCGGTAAACTTCATATCAGGAAAAAGAAAGGGTAAGCTGCGCCGGTTTAGTAGCGGCGGGTTTGGGCGCGGCTAGAGCGGTTTCGATGGTGGCGAGCTTGGAGAGAAGGAGGTTTTTAGCCTTTTGCAAAGCAATTATTTCCCTCTTCAGGCTATCAGAATGTGTCGAAGTTTTGTCTAAAACAGTAGCAAGCATTTTCTGCTCTCGAGCTGCCGCAATTAGAAAAGGCTTTTTTACAATATCTTCTCTTTTAGCAATATTGACTTGTGCGCTTCCTCCTGATTCTGCAATCAGTAAGTCGTTGCCCTTTTTAGACCTGAGAAAAAGCTCGAAGATGGACAAAGAGCATTTAGAAGGGTCAACACGTAATATCAATAGGGCCTGGTTGATAATGCCGACCTTATCAGCTTCATTGATTCGTGTTATTCTGCCAAGAGTTCCAGAACAGCTAATGACTAAGTCGTTAGGCTTGACAGCAAATCTTTTAAGCTGAGAAAACTTATCTGAGTCTACATAGTATCTGAAGTTTCTATGCCCATCAATAGCATGCTGTTGTTCATAAACAGGAATGCCTGAAGGCCTCATATCTTCAACTTTTAACGCAGAACCGAAAGGCCCTCGGATATATCCTTTTGTTTCTAAAACAGCCCCAATACTTCCAAGCCTCCATCCTTTCGGAATTTCCCCCAACTCACTCTCCACCATTTCGCCACCGCTACTTTTGTAGGGCTGGCCGGCTTCATTGGGAAACTCAAACTCCACAAACCACTGCTTGTAAATGGCCTGGGCCGTAGTTTCGAGGGTTTGAATGAGCTGGTTGTTGAGGGTAATGCGGTTTTGAATAGTGTGGTATTCGGCCACGATTCTGCGCTGTTCCTCAATCGTGGGAATAGGTAGGCGCACTTCGTACATCTCATCAATGTCGAAGAACTCGTGAGCACTTCCGTGGCTTCTGAATCTCGCGTAGCGGTCAAACTCCGGTCGACGGAACCACATCATCAGGTATTCCGAATTGAGTTCGTTTTCGTCCTTACTGCGAAAAATGCGGTAGGAAGGCGAAACGATGCAATCGGGGCCATTCCGCAGGGAGATGGAAATCTTTTCACCGTTGCGGGTAGTGGCTCGATTGAATGCGAATTGGTTTGTTCGCACAACCCGGTACTTCGACAAATCAACCCCAATGGTATTGGTCTGGGACTTCTGAAAATGCTTGTTGTTACTGATTCCAAGCAACAGCTCAATCTTCCAACCCGTGTTGAACTCATCGACTGGCTCGATGTAATCGCCCAGCCGCTTAAAATTTGATTTCATAGCCGAGTTCTTCAAATACGGTTAATAAATCGCGCTTGGAGTTCTCTTCCTGCCGCAGTAGGCTAGCCATCTCAGCCTGCAAACCAGTCATTTTCTCGTCAAAGTCAATGTTCTCATCTCTGTTAACGAACTCAATGTATTTGCTCGGAACCAGCGAGTATTCCTTGGCTTCAATCTCAGCTTTGGTAGCGGAGTAGCAGTATTCAGGTATATTCTCGTAGCCATTATCTGACTGTTGCCAGTTGTGATATGTACCGGAAACAGCAGCCACATGCTCCTCGCTGAACTGGATGAACTTCTTTTCAAAAGGCTCACCTACTTGCCGTAGGTCCATGAACAGGACTTCCTGCTCCCGGCTGCGGTAGTGACGTAGCTCGTCGCCAATCTGCTTAGTTTGTTGCTTTTTATTCTTATTCAGAATCCAAATGGACACGCTGATGTCGGTGGTATAGAACATGCCCCCGGCAGAATTACAATGGCTTCCACTAGATCATTCTCAATTAGCTTGCGGCGGATTTTTTGTTCCTCACCGCCGCCGCTAAGAGCCCCGTTGGCAAGTACGAAGCCGGCCACGCCGTTGTCGGAGAGCTTGGCGGCAATGTTCAGTATCCAGCCGTAGTTGGCGTTGGAGCGTGGCGGCACATCGTAGCCGAGCCAGCGGGCGTCATCGGTCAGCTCGTTTTCGCCGCGCCAGTCCTTCTGGTTGAAGGGCGGGTTGGCCATGATGTAGTCGGCCTTGAGGTCAGGGTGCTGGTCCTGACCGAATGTATCGGCGGCCTTCTCGCCTAGGTTGGCCGAGATGCCCCGAATAGCTAGGTTCATCTTGGCCAGCTTGTAGGTGGTATTGGTGTACTCCTGCCCGTAGATGGACACCTTCTTCTTGCTGCCGTGGTGGCTCTCGATGAATTTGATGCTTTGCACGAACATGCCGCCCGAGCCGCACGCTGGGTCGTAGATGATGCCCTCGTAGGGCTCAATCATCTCGGCAATCAGGTTTACGATGCTGGCCGGGGTGTAGAACTCGCCCTTACCCTTGCCCTCGGCCAGCGCAAACTTGCTTAGGAAGTACTGGTACACCTTGCCCACCACGTCCTGCTTCTTGTCCTTGAGCGTGTCGATGTTGCTAATTTCATCCACCAGCGCCGCCAGTTTGGTGGGGTCCAGCCCGAGGCGCGAGAAGTAGTTGTCGGGCAGCGCGCCCTTCAGCGCCTTGTTGTCCTTCTCGATGGTATGCAGCGCCGTGTCGATGATGAGCGCCAAATCGGGCTGCTTGGCCCGGTCCTGAATGTAGCTCCAGCGCGACTTCTCTTCCAGGAAAAACACGTTTTTCATGTTGTAGAAGTCGGCCATTTCCAGGTACTTGTCCTTTCCCTCGGCCACTAACTCCTGCCGGCGCTCGGCAAACTTGTCGGAGGCAAACTTGAGGAACACCAGCCCGAGCACGACGTGCTTATACTCGGCCGGCTCCACGCTGCCGCGGAGCTTGTTAGCCGATTCCCACAGGGACACTTCGATTGCTTTTTCCTTAACCGGTTTCTTGGGTGCTTTTTTCTCTTTAGCCATTACGGAGGGCCTGAATTTTAATCATTGTCATCCGGCGAAAGCCGGGTAAGGTAAAGGTAGAATGCTATGAGGTCAGTTTACACTGCTTCACCTCCAACTCTATTCTGGTAGTTGCTTCAGCTATTCGTAGTCAAGCTTGCTAGGTGCTAAGCAACTGCAAATTTACTTGGAATGAATAGGCGACAGTTCGCACGGCCAGGCTCCCCGAGTTACATATAGAGTTCATCATCCCTGTTCTTCTCCCGTCTAATTTGGTCGTCCAACTGGTTTAGGTTGTGGCTTGCCCAAGCAGCTACAGTGGCGAGCGGGTGCTGGCGCACAGCAGCGAACAATTGACGCTTTCCCTCCAGCAGTGGCACCAAGGAGCCTGTCCATGAAAATGACCCCATATTTGCCTCCAGGTTACTCAATACTTCCGGCAGGTGCCCGAAATCATCCAGCAGTCGCCTGGCAACAGGGTGCCAAGACGGTAGTGACGGTACTTGAGGCTCGGTATCTGTAGTCGGCTCGGATTGATGCAGATGGCCATACGAAGGAGCAGTCTTCTCCTGTTCGGCAAAAATGGGTGTGAGTTCTGCAAGCCGGGCGGGTGCCAGTGACTGATAGGCACGACACCAAGCGAATATTGCCTCAATATCGCCGATAAATAATACCCGATGGTTCGGCTGACACTGCCGATGCCGGAACCCAGAATGTGTTTCAAGCCATAAAAGGTGAAGTATTGCTCATCTTGGGCCAGCAGGGCCGCGGATAGTTCAGGCCATACAGCTGTAAAATGATTTTTTAGCAGCAGTTCGTAAACCTGTTGTACATCGTTGTCCAGATGGTAGTAGTTGTCCCAAGTAATGGATGCAATGATTGACTTATTGACAAGCACCGCAAATTCTTGCCGCGCCCCGTCTAACAGCCAAAGAATCGTTTGTGAACCTCGGTATCTGTCCTGCTTATCGTTCAATACATTCGCCACTCCCAAGCTGCGCACGCACTGCTCCAGCATGGGGAGCAGCAACTCACGCAGGCGAACATCATTAAAGGCGAGGGTGAAATATAAATCAAGTACGACGTGGCAACTTGCTTCCCCATAAGCCAACAGTTGTTCGCCAAATTCTAACAGTTGTTCATCTGTCAGCTTTTCTAGCAGCCCACCATACTTCAGCGTAGAAAATTCCTGTACCTGGCAGTTGCCTTCAGCTATGAGTTGGTGCAATAGCCCTAGGTGATGATATCCCTCTGGGTCGGAAGCCACGTAGTAAAAAAGCTGACACTGTAAGTTGGTATCCCTTAGTAGGCGCTCATAAAACCCGGTTTTCACTTGGTCAGGAGTTGCCTCAACAAATCCAGCCAATAATGACAGATCCCGGGTAGCTGGGTTTGCCTCACTTAGCAGTTTAGCGGACAATTCTATAAACCTCTCAACCTCCGAGGTATTACTCTCTATTAGCTGATAGAGACGCTTGCCAAAGTAATACGAGTACGGCTGCCGCTGTTGGTAGAGCAAGGGCAGAAGAGTTTCCCATTCCAGCGCTTCCCCAATAAACTCTTCAGTCATTTCCTCCATCAATTGCCTGTGTTTTTCGCCAGAATACCTTTCGTCTAGTAGTATAGCAGAATTTTGCAGGTCGGTATACCGGGTCAAGAAGTCGCCCTTAGTGGTAGTCAATTCCGCTAGCAACTCATCTAGATTAGTTCGTTCCTCAGGAGTAAGATTATTCTTTTCAAACCTAAGTGTGAACCTTACTGCTTTCTCGGTGGCAAACCTTTCAAGATACTCGTGAGCAACTAGTTGTCTTAACGTTGGCACTAATAGTAGTAGCTGCCCCGCCCGAGCAAGTCCTCTCATGCTATTCAGCAAAATGTCTGCTGCCATATGCGCGTAAGGGGAGGCACTTTCCACAAATACAGCCAACCGATCAATAATGTGTCTCCAATAGTCAGCTATCTCCGCTCTGGTTGGCCGATGATCCTGCAAGGTTTTGGTACCCTGTACCTCTGCGCCGTTCGTGCGAGTAAAATGTCCAAAACTCAAGCCCACACGCATGGCTTTCAAAGCCAACTCATGATAGAATTCCTGCTGTTGTGCCATTCCCCATTCAAGCAGACGCCACCGCTCGTTTAGGTTGGCCTCTGTACCAGCCAGTAATATTTTAAATAATTGCAGTAGCTGGCCGGTAGCGTTATTGGCCCAAGTTTCGTTTTCCGCTGCTGCCAGCGCATATAGAAGGCGGGAACTTTCCGCAAACGTGCGCTCGTCAAAACACAGCTTTTCCAGCACCCAAACTAAGTTGCGGCGGCCTTTCTCGATAGCCAGCAACTGTGCTTGCGTCATGCCTGCGAGTTGGCGCACTAGGTAAGCTGAAACAGCTACTGGGTTCACTTCAGCAAGCGAGCGAAAGAGACGTGAACCCAATTCTGAATTGAGCACTTCCGCGTTGTCAAAAGGGCCGCCTAGGGCGACGAGTTTTTCTACGATTGTTACCGCCCGCTCGTCAACTCCCAAGTACTTCATCTGGTCAGCCCAACCATCCATGAGGCTGCGACGGTCCGGTTCAGTCAACCCATCAATTGCACTTAGTACTTGCCCCATGCGCGGCGGCGGGCATGCATCTAGCCACTCCTGCGCTAAATACATGGCCAACGGAAAGGGGCGCATACCGACAGTGCGGCCTTTGCGCTCAAAAATTTCTCTCTGTTGATAATACTTCTGGACTTCGTGAAACTCCTGCAAAATCACTTCAGGCCTACCGTCGAGAGCTGTGATTGCCGCATCTAGCGCAATGAACTTCACCTGGGAGTATAGTTCCTCCTCCACTCCCACATAGCTAAAGAGAGCGTACGACCTTAGGATAATTCGCCACCGCTTATCCTTGCCTTTTTCTCCCAGCAAGTTGTCAAGTAAGCTCTTATCGTCAAGCTTGCCTACAAGTGTTTCGCCCTTTTTCAAGCTCTCTACTAGTAACACTGCCATGAGAGGAATCCCCTGCGCAAATTGCTTTATTATAGCTATTCTATCTGGCCCTAATGCAGTTAGTTCTTTCTCCAATAGCTCATCTACTACTTCAGCTAACTCGTTTTTCGCGACGAGCAAATAGTCAACATCCCTTATCTGTTGGTGATTTTCCTCTGGATTAGAACTAGTAGTTAGTAGAAAAAGCTTGTTGCGCGAGTTATGAACGACTGGAGTCAGGCTCCGATGGATTTCTGCCGGACAATTATCCAGTACAACTATTTGGTCGGCACCATCACGCACTAGCTTCTGGAATAATGATTCATAATCAAAATCCGGATGGTTGTTACAATTCAAATACAAAACTCGGCTGCTCAGCAAAGTAGAGGCCGCATCTGATTGTGGGCGGAAAAGTTCTAACAGTATCCGAGTCTTACCCAACCCGGATAAACCCAATAGCCGGATACTGTTAGAAGACTCGTTTACTGCTTGCTTGATAGTTGATTCTACCGCCGTAATTCGCTCGTTTCGATAGAATGCGTCGGCTGGGTTTATTCGCTGTTCCCAATCCGGCCAAGTAAGTAACGGAGAGTACTTACTTTTCATGCTCTGCAACGCAAAGGTGGCTGTGGCCTTCAGTGCAGAAAACAAGTCGTCAACCAGTTTTTTCTGGGCTACCTCTCTTTCGCCTGCGTCTTGCTCAGAATATTTGTATTCAATAGGAAATTTCGAATGTCTGACATCAAAAGGAATATTGTCAGGATTATCATTTGGAGAGCCATATGCAGTATTTAAAATGCATATTATTTTTTCATATCCCAACGCTTGCTGCGCAGCACCATACTCGAAGAATACATTGACGTTTTGCAAGGGCTTAGTGCTCACTTTGGTTAGCTTCCGAGCAATGCTACCCAGCCAACCAACTTTTGGCAGTGCATTCACTACAGATATATCTGCAATGAATATGTCACATTTTGGTATCCGCTCGTCCATTATAGTGGCAGCTACAGGAGGCGTACCTGGTACGCCGCGTACACCATCTTGTATTGAAAAATAGACTCCACGAAAGTCAGCAAGCTTTTCCAGTCGCTTAATGGCTTTTTCAATGCAATTCTGGATGAAATTCCGATTGTACTTCGTGGAAGTGGTTGACTGCCAGGAATAGAAGATTGTAATATTCACGATTTGTATTTTTGTTCTAACGCAGACATTTGATTAAAATGACTCGATGTCAGTATATGACAGCCGATATATTGTAATGAGCTAAGTAGAATGGACAATATACCAAACTAGGTTGTCTGGTATACGAACACCTCATTAGCCTCAGGACCAAGCTCTATCAGGCACCTAGTGTATCTCTTCTTTTTGGGTGGAACGTTGTGAAAACTCATCTACCTCTAAAAAGAGCAGAATCAGGTAATCTATCGCATTCCTTTTTCGAATCGAACGGCAAGTGCAGAAATTCATTACAGGTTGTTTAAACCATCGTTTAAACCAAAACAAATCAGCCACCCAGATTTGCATCTAAGTGGCTGATAATGAATGAGCGAGAAACGAGGCTCGAACTCGCGACCCTCAGCTTGGGAAGCTGATGCTCTACCAACTGAGCTACTCTCGCGGGGCTTGGTGAAACAAAAATACGTTGTGGAAATCAATATGCAACGCTTCTTAGTTTCTAGCTGATAGTTCTTTCTGAATTGGGGAATTCAAGAGCTCGTTTACTAGTTTAAACTTGTCGGCGTATAAGGACCGGCTGCTTTGCTCATCAATTTCGTTTCTATGGCTCCGCTTCCTCCCGTTACACGCCGTCTCGTGGGTCGTTTGAATATGTTAGCAGGTTTTATGCTGCTCGTAGCATTAGCCCTGCGCATTGGCATAACCTACTACATGTATCAGCAAGTCGGCATTGCCGCCTTATACAACCGAGAGTTAGTGTTCAGTTTGCTGCTGTTGATTGGCGGAGTGCTGTTGCTCCGTTTTGGGTGGAGTATGGCAAGGCGCAGCAGAGTGTAGCAAGACAATCGTTCACTGTTGCTAGTGCAAGCGTAGCCGTGCCTTGCGTAGATTTGCCTTACTATGTCGTCTCCGCTCCTCATCACTGTTGCTCGTCGTAATGCGGCCACGGCAGCTCAACTCGCCGCATTAGGCCATCAAACCTTTCACGAAACCTTTGCCCCCGATAACCGCCCGGAGGATATGGCGGCTTATTTAACTGCCAACTTCAGTGCTGAGAAGCAATTGGCGGAGCTTGAAGATGCTAATACCTTGTTCTTGTTGGCCCGAATGCAGCAAGAGTTAGTAGGATATACCAAGCTGCGCTTTAACTCTCTACTTGGACTGGAACCCGGTAAAGAGCCCGACCAACGCGTCGAAGTTGAGCGGCTATATGTGCGAGAAGATTGGATTGGCACAGGTTTGGGGGCTTCTATGATGCGTCGTGTTATTGAGGAGGCTCGGCAGAAAGCTTGCCGCTCGGTAGTACTCGGCGTATGGGAAAAGAACAGCCGTGCTATTGAGTTTTATCGGCGCTTTGGGTTTAAGGTCATTGGGCAGCACGAATTCATGCTTGGCACCGACAAACAGACCGACCTAATTATGCGCAAAGGCTTGTAGCCTACTGGCCAGCCAGGCTAGGCGTAGGGTGCAGGGTCAAGTTTCACTTCCGGCTTTACCTTTGGGTGTTGTATCATCCTGCTGCTTGCGTGAGAAATACCCGTTCTGTTTTTGTTTCGCCTTGGTGCTGCCAGCCCATATGGTGGACTTTCGTGGTTTTGCTGCTGTCGGGCTGCTCGCTTGATTCCGGTCAGAAGGCCATGGTATCATTACCTACGGGCCATTACGAAGGGCCGATCAGCTACCAGGGCACCGAATTGCTGGCCGTGCTTGATTTGCGCGAGAGTAAGCCCGGGCAGCTGGAAGCGGATCTGCATTTCCCGGAACTAGAAAGCCTCGACTTTGCGGCCGCCAACCTCAGCTACAGCGAGCCGCAGCTTCGTTTCGAAGAACCTATGCAGCCGAGCGGTATTCAGATTACGGCCATTCGTGAAGGCGATTTTCTGCGGGGCGTGTTTACGCTCGATAGCGTTAGGGCCGACTTTGTTTGGGTGCGGCGTGGGCAACCCGAGACACGCTCATATCAGGAAAAGCAGTTGCAGCCATCAACTGCCGTAGGTGCTAAGCCGCTTACCGTGCTAGTGCCCAACGACACGGCCACACAGCATACGGCTATAGCGCTTTTCACAGATTCCACGCACCACGCGGCCGCTACTGCCCGAGCAAACCAACTGACTCGGCAAGGCTTTGTAACTACGGTCGTAACGGTGCGCCCATCTGCTGAGCTTCCTGATTCTGCAACGCTTCGTACGGCCGCCGCAGTACTTGTGGCTTTACGACGTGCGCCAACCACTGATACCACCCAAATTGGACTGTGGGCCAACGGGGTAGTAGCAACCACTGTGCTGCCTGCTGCCACCCTAGTGACGCCACGAGCCGCTTTTGTGGTGCTAGAAAATGTGCCGGTTACTTCCGTCGAGCAAGCCAAACCATTGCAGGGACTTACGCGCCAGCGCGTGCCTGTATTAGGGCTGTACGCAGCTGCCGATACCTCTTTAAATGTAAAGGAAAGCACCCGCCGCTTGCGCAACGCCTTGGGCTTCCGACGCAACACCTTGATTCAAACCTTCCCGAAAGCTAATGCCAATTTCCGAATACCCGGCGGCTTAACAGAAGACGGAAAATGGAGTTGGCCGCGGCCTGCCTCAGGCTATGTAAAAGCCGTGCATGAGTGGCGTAAGTAAACCCATCATCTTCTCAGGCCACCTTCTACTACCGTCCCTTGAATGCTAAGTCATTTGAGAGATATGCAGCCCTCCATGTAGACTCAGAGAATTAGAAGCCCCTTCTCTCGCAACAACAGCCACGCCGGCGAATCGAGGAACTGTTGGAACGAGTGCCCTGTAGGGAACGTGCGAGCCGCGTCTTTCAACAGAAGCTTGGCGTCATAGTCCTGCGTTAGAGTGGTAAGCAATTCTTGCAGCCACGGGCCAAGAACCGCCGGTACGGTAACCTCGAAGTCTTCGGCTTGCTCGTAGAAGGTAAGCACCGCACGCGGGCCTTTCTTGCCAGATTCTTGCCGCAGCTCGGGGGTGTTGCCAAGCCAGAACAAGCGCTGATTCTGCTTGGCGAAATCTGGTTTGCCGGGGTCTTGGAGGGCCTGCTGAATAAGTTGACGCGGAACCGTGGTCTTCGGAACCCGAAAGTCGAACCAAAAGCTTAAAGGCTCTTGCAGTGCCACGCCATGCAAGTAATTGTAAAGCGCCTTGGCCAAACCGGGCCCGAACTGTTCGTGGTCGGTGCCGGTGGGGTCGTCGTGCCACAGGTCGTTCCAGGCAAAGGGGCCAGGCTCGGGGCCGATGGGCACTACTTGGTACTTCGCGGGATTTTTGCCTACCGGCGAGTGGGCCGTCATCGAGAAGCGGTGCCAGTAACCACTCTGCACGATGCCCGCCGCAAATAGCTGTCGTACTACTTCCAGGCTATCCACGGTTTCTTGGGCAGTTTGGGTGGGAAAGCCATACATCAGGTAGGCATGCACCATAATACCTGCCTGCGTGAAGCCATCCGTTACGCGGGCCACCTGCGCAATCGTGACGCCCTTTTCCATTAACGCTAGTAGCCTATCCGACGCTACTTCCAGCCCACCCGATACGGCAATGCAGCCCGAGGCGGCAAGCAGTCGGCACAAATCGGGAGTAAAGGTTTTCTCGAAGCGAATATTGCCCCACCACGTGATGCTAACCCGCCGCTTAAGCAACTCAATAGCTAGGTCGCGCAGCGCGAGGGGAGGGGCGGCCTCATCCACGAAGTGAAAACCCGTTTGCCCGGTCTGCGCTATGATCTGCTCGATACGGTCAACGAGTAAAGTAGCAGGCGCCGTCTCGTAGCGCGAAATATAGTCTAGGGTCACGTCGCAGAACGAGCAACGTTTCCAGTAGCAGCCGTGGGCTACCGTGAGCTTGTTCCAGCGCCCGTCGCTCCAAAGGCGGTGCATGGGGTTGAGTACCTCAATCACCGATAGATACTCGCTCAATGGCAGATCCGAGTAATCGGGCGTTCCTACTTCGGGGTGCGGAATATCGGGGTGAGGATAGTTCCTGTATTCTACCTCGCCCGCTGCATTACGCAAAAAAGTACGTTGAAACTTTACTACAGTACTCTCATGCTGAGAAGTGAAAGATAAAGTAGAGGTATCCTGCGCACTATTACCAGCAGAATACGCTTGCGCCAGTGCGTGCGAGGTTTCGGTGAAACCAGCATCAGCTAAAATGAGGCGTTGCTTCTCCTGTTCGATGTGTTCCAAGAGCCGCAGCCACGGACCTTCGCCATCGTCGAGGGTTAAGTAATCGACGTAGTCGAAGAAGCGAGGCTCTTGGATCTGGCGCAGCTCGGTGTTCGGATAACCGCCGCCCATCAGCGTTTTGGTGGCCGGACTGATTTCCTTAATGCGGCCGGCCAACCGGAGCGCCCCGTAGAGGTTGCCGGGAAAAGGAACCGTAAAGCCAACTACATCGGGCTGCACGCGCCCTATTATCTCATCCAGCAACTCCAAGAGCATTTGGTCGAGCAGGTTAGGTTGGCTTTGCAGCGCCTCGTGCATCGCATCGAAAGTGGTAGCCGACATAGCCAACTTTTCGGCGTAGCGCGAGAAGCCGAATTGTGGGCCTACAGTTTCCTTGATTAGGTCGCCGAGGTCTTCCAAGTACAGCGTAGCCAAGTGCCGGGCCTGATCGGTGAGACCCATCGTGCCGAAGGCAGCTTCCAGATCAGCCACATTATCGAAGCGGCTGGCCTCGGGCAGGAACCGGCTGTGGCAAATGCGGGGTGCGAGAGTATTATCCTTGTTCTGGAGGAAACGAACAACCGGCCCGATGGTGCTGAGGTAACTGCGCTGAAGCCGTAGCATCCGGCGGGCGTTGTCGCTCAGTTCGAAATTGCCGGCTTCAATTTCAGTGAATACCCGTCGCAGACCGTTTTCGGAGAACAGCTTTAGCACGAGTTCCAACCCCAAATCGGCCTGCGTTACGTTGGAGTAGCCGCGCCCGCCCAAGAAGCCTTTTAGGTAAGCAGTGGCCGGGTAAGGCGTGTTTAGCTGCGTGAGCGGCGGCGTAACGAGCAGGATGCGAAGAGAAGACACAGGAACACAACAACAAAGCGGACCGCAAAGATACGGCTCGGCAAAACGTTGGTGCGCATCAGTCCGTTCCCTATGTAGGGGAGAATGAAATGGGAGCGCGCAAAACCTTATAAAAAAGAGCAGCCCGGTTTCCTTAATGGAAACCGGGCTGTCTGCTAATATATCTATTAAAACTTACGCCAGTTGGTCGAGCGACATACGCTTGGGCATCAAGTCGCGGCGGAATTCGCTTACGGAACGGCCCGTAACCTGGCGGAATTGGTTGCTTAGGTGCTGGCCGCTGCTGTAGCGCATTTGGTCGGCAATTTCGCTGAGCGTCATTTCGCCGTAGCTCAACATTTCTTTTACCTGCTCGATTTTCAACCGAATCAGATATTTCTCGATGGTCAGGTTAGCCGTCCGTGAGAACACCTTGCTCAAGTGAGAGTAGGTAGCCGCAAAACGGTCAGTCAAGAAAGCCGAGGTAGTAAGGGGCATACGCGCCGTGCGCAAGTGCTCCAAGTATTCCGCCAAAGCCCCTTTGATTTGTTCGGTCATTTGTTCGGCCCGGCCCATGAGCACGTCAAAACCCGCTTCACGTAAGATAGGCGCCACAGCAGCAGGGTCGGCAGGAGTATCCTTGTCGAGCTGGGCGTGGCCTAGGGTTACCTCCGTCGGGTGGTAGCCAGCTTGTTCGAGTAGGTTGCGGACGGCTTCCACGCAGCGTGGGCAAACCATGTTCTTAATATGGAGCAGTGTTGTTTTCACGGGTTATGGATTATTTATTATGACCAGATACTGTACGCACAGGCTTACGAACAGTTGCCGAAGAAGATGCAGTTCGCGACTTACGAGCAAGCGGGACACTAGTTTTACTGAAATTGTTGCCCAACCAGCGGTTAGCAGCCCAACTTACAAAGGGCACTACCCCCAAAAATGTTATCGACAACAGCCAGAAAAATACGAAAAAAGCGCCAGTCATTCGGCTGAAGAATTCATCTTCGACACCGAACAGGAACGACACCAGCGCCACGGCCAATACTAGGCTCACGGCAGCCAGAATACCAGCCCGCCGCAGTAGGGGTCGATAGTTGAAAGAAGGGGAGGCAGAACGGCTCATAAGACAACAGCAGGGCGGCAAATATACCGTTTCTGTTACAGGTCGTATCAGCTCAGCTACCCATGCCAGTAACGATGCCTCCACTTTACCGTATCATAGGCAATACAGAATATCTTTCTGCCACCCCGCTACTCTCTTCGCCATGAAGTACTCCTCGACCCCTCGCCTACTGATTGCGGCCGCCTTATTGGCTACTGCCTCCCTTACTGCCTGCAACACGGGCAACGATACCGGAGACACCAATGTGGAGCGCGATTCTTACAAAGACAACGATTCCAACGACATGCAGGCGTCTAGCTCCGCCAGCGACTCTGCCACCGCCGGCCTGCAGCGCGACACTTCTAATACCCCAAGCAACCGCAAAGTATACGAAGACGCCGCCGACCGCAAAGACCGTAACAACGACGGCCTCGCCGATTAAATCAACCCTCATTAAACAGCAATGGCCGGCTTCCTACGAAGCCGGCCATTTTTTGTGAGCTACCCTGTCACATCAGTAGCTGTTCAGAAGCTGGTGCCCTTAGTAGAACAAGAAGCTATTCGGGCCTACACTGACATTGAAGGAATCAATACGGGCGCCGGTACTTTGATAGCGGACTACTTGACCTGCCCCGCTAAATGAGTTAGACACGCCGCCATAGATAGTGTTGTCTTGCGGGTCTATGCCTAAACCATACAAGCTGCGCTTAATAATGGGAGTAGTTGGTAGCTTGGCATCATTAATCCCTAGAGTGTATACGCCGCTTTGGAACGTGTAATAGAGCTTGTCTTTGGGACCGTTGGTGGTTAAGCGGCCGGGCTGGGACAGATTCGTTGCTAGCTCACGGGTTGTGGCCGTCAGCTGCCCTGGAGTGATGCTCGACAAGCTGCCTTTGGTGGTCTTAGTATAATCGACATTGTAGCTAGCGTCGTAGACTACCTTGCCGCCGTTCAATACCCATAGCTTGTTGTTGCGGTCCAAGACCAAGCTGTTCGGTGAATCGCCTACGGTGATGGTGCCTTCTACTACATCGGTGGTCGTATTGATAACTGTCACCGTGTTTTCGCCGCCGTTTGCTACATACAGCCGGTTGCCAACCACCAGTAACGTTTCCGGCTGTTTGCCCACGCTAATAGACTTTGTAACCGTATTGGTTTTCAAATCAACTATCGATACCTGGCCCGGTACTCCCGAATACGATACTGTCTCTGTTACATAGCCTTTGTTGGCGGAAGCAGCCGCAAAATACCGGGGTAGTTTCAAGTTGCTAATGGTAGCCAACGACCGGAATGTGCGCAGGTTCACCACTTCCAGCTTGTTGCTGTTATTAACCACAATGTAGCCTGTACTGTCTTGCGCGGCCATGCTTTGCGCCACGTCACCTAAAGGCCGGTTGTTAATTGCGGAAAACAAGCTCTTAGACACTAACGCCGTCGTCTTACTGAAGGAGCTGATTTCAGCGTTTGACTTCATGAAGTTGCCTTCATTTACCACAAATACTGTTTTGGTAGCTGCAATGGGCTGGGTTGGGTCTGGGTCGGAGTCCGGGTCGCAGGCAAATAGGCCCAAGGCAGCAGTAGTGCCTAGTAGCACCCGAATGGGCGCGCTTGAAAACGCGAAGAATGGTTTCATGAAAAAAGGAACGGTAAAACAGGAAATTCAAAGAGTAGCTTGGGCTTGGTTGTCAGCGCCAAGCAAGACGCAAACTGGCGGTAGCATACAGAGGCGGCATGGCCCGGTTCTGGTAGCTCTGGTAGTTACTATTGGTTAGGTTGTAGGCTTGCACCAAAGCCGTCAGTTTCCATCCGGGGTAAAGCAGCAGCGTGCGTCCCAGTGTCGTGTTCAGCAGGAAGTAAGAGGGTAGAAAATCTGGGCTGGAAGCATCGGTGTAGCGAAATCCGGTGAATGTGAGCGTGCTACTGGCTTCCCACCGCCGCCAGTGGTGGTCGGTGCTGAAGGCCGCCGTATGCAAGGGCACATATGGAAGCTGCCGGTTGGTAGGATCGGTATCGTACACAGTGCCGCTTACTTTTTCCGATTGCGTGAAGTTGTAGGCTACCCGCGCCACGAGCCGATAAGCGCCCGGCTTCCATGTGAGTTGGCTACTGGCTTCAAGACCCCGTGCCCGTACCTGCCGAAGATTCCGCGGCGACCATGTACCCGTAGCCAATGGCGTCCATTGCACCCAGTTGTCTACCAATTGCTGATAGGCTGTTAGCTCGGTTTGTAAACTAAAGTGAGCCGGTGTATTTGTAAGCGTATGGACGAGGCCGGTTTCGTAGCCAAGCCCAACTTCAGGTAATAAGTCGGGGTTGCCGCCGGGCCGCCAGTATCGGTCGTTGAGGGTAGGGGCACGGTAGCTGCGTGAGACATTGCCTTTAAATTGCAGAGTCTGGCTTTCTGTTTCGAAAAGCTGCCACTTCAAGCCGGCAGTAGGAGTGAGGGGTACTCGGCGGTCGGGAAGCACCGCTTGGCGCACGTTCAGCGAAAGCTGAAGCCGCGGCCACGGGTCGTAGCGCACAAGGCCATAGCCAGCGTAGCGTTGCTCGGTGAGGGGCGCCGGACCGTAGCCATCTACTTGGGCGGCAAAATGCTGCGCTTCCACCCCCACTCGCACCGACGCAGTAGAAGTGAAGTTCCACGTGTGCTCGGCTTGGGCTTGGGTGGTTCGTACTCTTGAAGCACTTAAGCCATTGGAGTCGTCGCGGTAATCTAATATGTCCTCAAACCAAGCGCCGCGCACTGCCCATTCGTGCCGGGTGCCAACTAGGCGGTAGCCAGCCGTCAGTCGGCGGCTTTGGTCTCGTTCCTGGGCATTGCTGTTCGCGGCCCCAATAGCGGGTTGTAAGTGGCGGTCGGCATCCGTGAGCCACAGAGCAGCCGTCACCTCGCCGCGTTGCCCTACGCGTAGCGTTAAATCCTGCGCTATACTGGCTTGCCAAAGACTAGCGTTTTCTTGTCGGCGCCGTACAATTCCTCCAATTTCAGGCGAGTTGTAGAAGAAGTTGTTTTGCGTTTGACGGTAGAATATACTAGTGCGCAGTGCCAGTTTCTCGTTGCTGAAGCTGCTTTCTAGGTTGCCGGCTCGCAGCCCAAAGCTACCCCCTTCCACCTGCACCGCGCCCCGCAACCCCGCGCCCCACTGCACCGGCGACGACAGCAAGATGGTGCCCCCTACAGCCCCTGAACCATACAAACTCGCCGCTGGCCCCGGCTGCACATCAACCCGCGAATTGCCACTTACAGGAAGCAGCGCAAAGTCATTTTGCCCCAGAGTGGGCAGCATGATGTTAAAGCCATTCCAAAGCACAGCTGTGTGCTGCGCGGAGGTGCCGCGCATCGTGATGGTGCTCAGTTGCCCTGGGCCGTAGTTTCTGAGGTAAAGCGGAGTGCGTGCCGACAAGGCATCAGTCAAGGTGCCGCTACGGTACGGTGCTAGAGCCGTTGAATCCAGCGTGAGGATACGGCTGCCTACTGCGAACCGGCTAAGCCGAATGCCGGGCACTCGCACGTTGGGTAGCTGTTGCACCGAGTCTAGGGGAAGAGAAGAACTGCGCTGCGCTACTGCTGTAGGCCCTGCCAACATCCCCCTAGCATACTTACCCAACTACACCATAGCGGCAGTAAACTAGAAAACCGCTCACGAAAAGTATTCATCAGAACCAAATCCCCTCATAGGAAAATTCAGTTCAAAACTTCCAGAATAGCTTTCTTGACGGGAAAGCCACACCGAAGCCGAGGCCGAAAACAGATTAAATCAACTGCCTGCAAGCAGCTACTGCATTCATTCTCCGCCCTTCCTCCGAAGGCGCTGAACATGGAAAACGCAAAGGCAGGTCTCCTGGCTAACTTCCGGCGCGCCGCCTTCCCATTTCTCCGGCCTCGTCTGATCAACTCAGGTAAGAAGCTTTCTGCGAAACAGTGGCAGCAGAGGCGCGCCAAACTCGTGAAGCGTACAGTTGCGGGGACAGCTCCGGAATGTAACCGGATTCCCTTTTCAGCCGCGCCCCGCAATTAGGGTCTGGCCACCTTTACGTCTGCAAAGATAGAGAGGAGTTTCTGGTTTGTAGTCGCTGGTTTTCAGGCTCGCTCGTATGCAGTTCTGTTAGCCCCGTTTTGCTGACCGGTAGCACGTTCAATTCCTTTTAACGTTTGCCCAGATGATTACGAATCCTACCCCCAATTCTCAAACAAACCCCATCCCCCCGCCCACGAAGATCCCACTAGATTTCTACCGTCGCTCCGACCCGGTGCTCATAGCCCGCGACCTGCTTGGCAAGCACCTCTACACCAACATCGACGGGGTATTAACGGGTGGGCGCATTGTAGAAACCGAGGCATACGCTCACATCAACGACCAAGCTTGCCACTCGCATTTGGGGCGTTACACAGCTCGCACGAAAATCATGTATGAGGCAGGTGGTGTAGCGTATGTATACCTCGTGTATGGCCGCTATGCCTTGTTTAACATTATCACCAACGAAGTTGGTAAAGCCGATGCCGTGCTGATTCGGGGATTAGAGCCATTGGAAGGCATACCTGAGATGCTACTCCGTCGGGGCACCCTCAAATATCAACGTAACCTAACCGGTGGCCCTGGCTTGCTTACCCAAGCCTTAGGTATTAGCACCCAGCACTACGGCACCGACCTTTCCGGTGATACTATTTGGCTGGAAGATCATCACGAAGTTATTGCTGATGATCAGGTTGTGGCCAGCCCCCGCGTCGGGATAGACTATGCGGGCTTTGATGCAGCGCTGCCGTGGCGATTCCGTATCAAGGCCAGCAAATGGACTAGTCCGGCCCGGTGACTCAAGAATATAAGGCCATCTATAGTACTGATAGTAACAAACCGAACAGCAACGAAAAAGGCTCGCCATTTGGCAATCCTTTTTCGTCGCTGTTCAAGCTAATATCAATCAATACAAGAACTTACTGCGCTTTGTTATCCTACCTATTGTCTACAGCTTCTCGCAAACCAGCACCATTAATTTGCCTTCTAAATTCGTGGTAGCGAATAAGTAAGTCTCACCACCCTCTCGGATTCCAGTACGATGGCGGAAATCGGCAACGGTATCTGGGAAATTGCGGGTAGTGACGTGGGCACGGGCCTCGGGACCAAGGTGTGCTTTTATGGCTGTTGCATCGTAGCGCTCTACCGCCCGAATACGGAAGATCCGGCCCGGAAACTCGGGGCGTAATGTATCGGAGGTGTAAAGGTGGCTGTGTTGGTGTAGTTTGAGAAACTCGAAGGCGGTACCAATGCTGCGGAATCCTCCCGCTTTCAGTATCGCTACGTTCGGCTCATACAGATAGTCTTGCGGCTCGGCGTAGCGGGATACTGCACGAGCTTCACGCGCCCGATTCAGCCGAAATTCCTGTTGCTCACCCGTGCGAAGCAGATTTATTGTGTACCGCTCTGGGTCTACGGCTGCTTCCGGGCCTAACTCATACAACACTTCTTTGCAGTCATTGTCGACGGCTACCACCCACAGGCGGCGTACCTGCCGTAGTTCCTGCAAAGCCTGCTCGATATCAAGCATAGGCGACGTTTTCAGCAATACGCGGCGCCCCTTGTGTAGCAGCAATGGCAGTAAGCGCAACACATCGGGCTCACAGTCCTGCAGCTTAAAAATCTTGCGGGATGCGGTATCACGCCGCGCCGGGTCCAAATAAATCCAGTCGAAAGTATCCGGCGTATTGCGCAAAAAGTTCACCGCGTCGGCAGTGTGAAACTGCACATTGGTGACGCCTAAATGCGTCAGGTTGTAGCGCACTACATCAGCTAAAGCGGCATTGCGCTCTACATAATGCACTTCGGGTATCTGCTCAGCAAAGTACGACACGTCTACGCCAAAGCCCCCTGTCAGATCTACTAAGCGCTGACCATTAACCAAAGAAGCTTTAAACGCCGCAGTACGCGCCGATGAAGCCTGCTCCACCGACAAAGTAGGCGGAAAAATGAGGTCGGGATTATCGGCCCAAGCGGGCACTTTCGAGCGCGCCTTCTGACGGGCCTGAATTTGACGAACCAGTTCCGGAACAGGCAGACTGGGATAACGGCGGGCTTGCAAAGCCAATTGGGCGGGGTCATCGTACAGGTGCTTCGCAACGTACCGACGCGCCGCCTCGGGCAACGGAAATTCCATGAACTACTCCTACGAACAAAAAAAAGCGTGGTTGACCACAGGGCCTAACCAATGCCTCAAGCAAGTGCCGGATAGCAGCACTTCTTGCAGCCAATACTGTGAAGTAAACGTTTTCAGGGCAAGTAAGAGTGCCTTAACCGATGAATTCACTTGAAAACTTTATTGCTGCAACAGTAAAGGATAGCGCTAAGAAAGCACGAACAGCACTAGCGAATCTGCCAGCGCAATGCCAATTGTGGCTGTCCGGTGGGGGCAGCTGCCACGCCAATGCCACTTGGTGCTAACCGCTGAATCAAGCTGCCAGTATTACGAGCAGCCGGCTGACCTGCGTTGTACACGCTTACAGCCCGCTCGAAATGCTCGTTGGTATGGCGCGTAATAAAAATGTTTGACAACAAACTGACTGCAGCTACGCCTATCACCACTTTCTGCCGGTTGTCGAAGTAGCGCTGTTCACCGTCGCCCTGTAGCACTTGCGCACCATAGGTAGCAACAGAACCCATAAATACTGCTCTTTCAGCTAAGAACAGCCACTTCTGCCGTCGGTATAGGTTCAGGTTTTCCAATGCTTCGTTGTTACCAGCTAGATATGGCCGCAGCCGTTGCCCAAAATATCCGGCGTTCTGGTAATCGTCGTCTGATGGAGAGTCCTTGGTGGCGAAATAAAAGTTTTTCTGCACTCCATTCAAACCCCGATTTTCATCTTCTGGGCTTAGCTTGATAGTATTGAAAACCTGTTGGGCACGAAGCGGGTTACTGAGTAGTAACGCAGCAACAAAAAATAGGACAAATACGCGTAGGTGTGCGTGATATGAATGGGAGGCGGTGTATTGCATGGTACAAATTTAATACACTGCAAGACAAGAAGCTATATGTCTTGGCAGGAAAGATTTCAGTCGTAGCCCAACAAAGCCATTCAAGTATTCGTTCTAAGCGCAAGTCCTAATTTCTTCTCACTATAGTACCAACTGCTGAAGACTTGCTGCGCTTTGTTGCGTTGGCTTTTCTGATTCGACACTCACCTGCGACCTTAGTTTTCATGAACTGAAGGATGCTAATATCACCTCGTCCATTCAGGGTCAAGTATGATTGCCCACGCTCTCATATCAGTTTAATGCAGACACATTAGTAGATAGTACCGAAGTAGGGTAGCTTGCGCATGGTGCTCTTTAGCCAAGGAGAGCATTCTATTAGGCTCTGCGTAACGGAACTGTATCAGAACACTTCTAACGCGGAAACCTGATTCAATAATGCGTTTCCGTTTCTAGAAATTCTACTAGACTGGTACTACATACTTGATACAAGTGTGCAGTAGCCTACAACTGTTACGAATGTTGATGATACTGGCTCGCTCTAGTAGAGCTAACAACAAAGCAAACGAAGCCAGCAAAATTTATGCGGGATAGCGCACAGAGTGAAATGCTTAATACTTGATCTAGCATTGCAGCCCGTAGCTGTCATCATTCATAACAACTAAATCTTATATACATTATATTGAGAAGCCTGCTTCTTCAGAGGCAGACTTTCTTGTATTTAAGTCCGAATAACATTTTAGCTATCTTTGCAGTTGACTCGCAAAAAACCTTCTATATCATGGTTGAGACCAAAACCACGGCTTACGTTCCGTACAAAGTAAAAGATATGAGCCTCGCTGAGTGGGGCCGTAAGGAAATTCGTTTGGCTGAAGCTGAAATGCCCGGCCTGATGGCATTGCGCGAGGAGTTTGGCGCATCGAAGCCGCTGAAAGGTGCACGTATCGCCGGTTGCTTGCACATGACTATTCAAACGGCTGTGCTCATCGAAACCCTGATCGTGTTGGGCGCTGACGTGACGTGGTCGTCGTGCAATATCTTCTCTACACAAGACCACGCTGCTGCTGCTATTGCTGCTGCTGGCATTCCAGTGTATGCCTGGAAAGGTATGAATGAAGAGGAGTTCAACTGGTGCATCGAACAGACGCTATTCTTCGGCGACAAGCGCGAGCCTCTGAACATGATCCTCGACGACGGTGGCGACCTCACCAACATGGTCCTCAACCAATATCCTGAGCTAGCAGCCGGCATCAAAGGTGTTTCCGAAGAAACTACCACCGGTGTACTGCGCTTGTTCGAGCGGGTGAAGAACGGCTCTTTGCTGTTCCCTGCCTTCAACGTAAACGACTCGGTTACCAAGTCGAAGTTCGACAACAAGTACGGCTGCAAAGAATCAGCTGTTGACGCTATCCGTCGGGCTACCGATGTGATGATGGCTGGTAAAGTAGCGGTAGTAGCTGGCTACGGCGACGTAGGAAAAGGTACGGCCGCTAGCTTAGCTGGTGCCGGCGCTCGTGTTATTGTAACCGAGATTGACCCGATCTGCGCCCTGCAAGCTGCTATGGATGGTTACGCTGTGAAGAAGTTGACCAACGCAGTGAAGGAAGCTGATATCGTAGTAACCGCTACCGGTAACTGCGACATCCTAACCGGTGAGCACTTCCGCGCTCTGAAAGACAAGGCTATCGTCTGCAACATTGGCCACTTCGACGATGAAATCGACATGGCGTGGTTGAACAAGAACTATGGCCACACCAAAGACACTATCAAGCCACAGGTTGACTTGTATAACATCGATGGCAAAGAGCTGATCATTCTAGCTGAAGGCCGCCTTGTGAACTTGGGCTGCGCCACGGGTCACCCTTCTTTCGTAATGTCGAACTCCTTTACCAACCAAACGTTGGCTCAGTTGGAACTGTGGCAGAACGCCGATAAGTACGAGAAGCAAGTATATACCTTGCCTAAGCACCTCGACGAGAAAGTTGCCCGCCTTCACCTCGCCAAGATTGGTGTTGAGTTGGACGAGTTGACGCCTAAGCAAGCCGATTATATCAAAGTATCGGTGGAAGGTCCATTCAAGTCTGACCTGTACCGTTACTAATCGGTACTAGTATCCAAGAATATAAAACCCCGCTCGGCACTGCGCCGGGCGGGGTTTTATATTGCTTGTGAGTTGCAGCATGCAAACCGATGTTCGCAGTTCACTCCGATAGAAGACCAGTTGATGCTGTACTTGTTACATATACCGGCGTGCCAAGCAAAAGCCATTCATGTTTAAGCCTTAGCTCATAATGTAGCTGCATATTGTGCTGAGTGAGGGTGCCTATTAGTGGTTGCCAATGATGTCCAAGCGTCAACCCTGATACGGTGGCAAATAAGCCGCGTGGTCGAATTACGTCGTCTTGCTTATAGTACTCAGCCAAAACATTAAGCGTGTTGCTGCCACCAAGAGCAACCTGCTGGTGGGAATTTCCATTGCCTAGCGGAATATCTTTCTCTTTGCCGGCAAGTAAGTTCTTTGGAGGAAGCTTAGCAGACCCTTCGCCTGATCTGCCACAACCGATAGTCAGGAGACCAAATATGAAAAACAATGACGCTCCTAAGCCTACATACTGCTTTAAGAGCTTCGCAGCTCGAAAGAAGATATATAGGAAGCCCAAAAGCAATGCAGCATTCAGCAGAGACCACAGGATGTTCAGCATACGGCACGAATACGACGTTTGTACGGAATACCTTAATCCTGAAAGAAATTGTGCTGCACAAGCCGCTCCGTTTCGTGCCACAGAGCCAATGCGTTTTCTGGTGTGTTGAAGGAGTGCTTTACGGCCTTGGCCTGTTTCTTCTCGAAATAACCGCCACTCACTTCGGCACCCAAAGGCTCGGAAGCTAAAAAGATGCTAGTTGCAGCGCCTTGCTCCACTGTTAGCATAAATGGGCGAAATGCTTTGGTAAGAACAGACAGCCAACCGCTGGAACTGTCGCCGAAGTTGCTGGCTACAGCTCCGGGGTGAACTGCATTCACCGTTACATGTTGGATGTTCCGTGCCCGTAACTGCCGCGCCAGCTCCTGCGTGAACATAATATTGTAGAGCTTGGTATTGCCATATACGCGCATAGGGCTGTAGTTGCGCTCCGATTGAAAATCAGCTAAGTCAGGCTTCGCGAAGTGGTAGGCTTCTGAGGCCAGATTCACGATACGGCCATCAGAGCTCTTCCTAAGTTCATCTAGCAATAGACTTGTAAGAAGAAAAGGACCAAGGTGATTAGTCGCAACACCCATTTCGTAGTCATCGGCCGATACTTTGCGAGGATGACCAAACAACAGTCCCGCATTGTTGACAAGCACATCGAGGCGGGGGTAAATTCGTTTGAACGTCTCGGCGGCTTTTCGTACTTGTCCCAAATCCGATAGGTCGCAAAGCAATACTCCTACCAAATCGTGGCTGGCAGCAGCTACAATTTTACGGCGCGTAGCCTCGGCTTTCTCAGCGTTGCGCGCTAGCAATACTACATGAGCCCCTTGCTTGGCCAGTTCACGAGCTGTTACTTCTCCGATTCCAGATGTGGCCCCCGTAACAAGGACAATTCTGTCTTTTAGGTTAGGCATACGATGCATTAAGAAGATGTAGCGGAAGTATACGTAGGCTAACGGTCGAGGCCACTTCTTGCCTTACTTTCTTTGTTATTAATGCTTAACGTTCAATTTGCAATTGTTGGGTGGCACTTGGCTGGTAGCTGTTTCTCTCACTCGCACCATGTAGCGGCCCGCGGGCAAGTACTGTACTTGTGCTGTGGTAGCACCCGCCGAAACAGGAGCAGTTTGTATAAGTTTTCCTTCCATATCGAAAATAGTCGCCTCGCATAGCTCGTTACTTGCTACCCCAACATTCAATACATCCGACGCAGGATTAGGGTACATGCTGTGAATGAAAGGCTCTGAGTTCTGTGCAGTGGTTGCAACGGAATCGGTTAGCAGAGAAGCGTATTGATAAGGTGTTCGAGGTACCATACGGTAGATGGGTAAACTATCGAGCATTGCAGTATAAAACTTGCGCAGCCTTTTCGGGTCGAATCGAAGTCGCAGAATACCTGTAGTCGAATCATGGTACTGCACTAAGTCTGGAAACTGACCCGCTCGAGCAGCTTGCTCCATAAGGTGAAGTTGGCGGTAAGCATCAGCCAAACCTTGCACTTGGTTGCGTTTAATGCGCGCAGCATGAACCCAATAGCATGTGTCGCTGATAGGGCAGGTGAAATAGTAGAGGCCCTGATGACGTGTAACCCAGACCCGTTGTAGAGTATCGCCGCTAACGGCATCAGTCAGGAAATTAATACCACTCGACAACTGATGGTGAATGCGCAAGTCTAGCGTGTCCTGCATGGAGACTAGCCGCATTTCTCTCCCAAGTACTTTTGTTAGGTCGAGTGAGTGCTGTACCGGATACCGGTTAAAGTAAAAACTCGGCGGCCACTCAACAGGACCATCACAGCCAGCAATTAAAAGCAGCCAACACACCCAAGTGCCTAAGTGGCCGAAGCGAAACAAATTGAAAGTTGGCATAGCACGTGGTATAACCTGTATTTGATACCACTCACAGCAGGAAGTAACCTAGGCCACAGAAAACCCGGATATTTGTAGGCCATGCCAAGCGTTCCTCTTTCCGTCGTCGTTATTACTTATAATGAAGAGCACAATATTGCGCGGTGCTTAGAAGCCCTACACGACATAGCTGAGGACGTAGTAGTAGTCGATTCGTTTTCCACTGACCGCACGGTTGACATTTGCCATCAGCACGGCGTACGCGTAATTCAGCACGCATTTGAAGGATATGTAGCACAAAAGAATTTTGCTACTGCCCAGGCCCAACACGATATGGTGCTTCAGCTTGATGCGGATGAAGTGCTTACAGAAGAATTGCGCCAAAGTATCCGGAAGGTGAAGCAAAATTGGCAACATGCCGGCTATTCCCTGACGCGACTCACCAACTATTGTGGCACCTGGGTACGCCACGGTGGTTGGTATCCTGACCGAAAGCTGCGCCTCTACGACCGGCGGCTAGGGGAGTGGCAAGGCTTGTTGCTGCACGAGCGGTTTCAGATAGCAGCCGGACAAGCTGCGGGTACCCTGTCTGGTGATTTACTTCATTACTCATACAACTCCGTAGAGCAGCACGTCAGCCAACTCAATCGGTTTACTAGCATTGCGGCTGACGAACTGTGGTTGGCTAATAAACGCCACGTTACGCTATTCCACCTTTTGCTCAAGCCGTGGTGGCGGTTCGTGCATGGCTACTTCTTTCGCCGTGGCTTTTTAGATGGTTTTGCAGGGCTTAGTATCGCCGTTATTTCTGCCCTAGGTGTGTTTTTAAAATTCGCAAAGCTCAAATTTGGGCGAGACGCAAAGATGGTAGGAGGGAAGAATGGGCAATAGAGCTATATGATACTAGTTACCTCCCTAATTATTTAAGATGACATTTCTGGTAAGCCGTACGGATGCTATTGGCGATGTGGTGCTCACGCTACCAGTATGTGGGCGGCTAAAACAGCTGTTCCCTGGTTGCCGCGTTGTGCTGATAGGCCGCACCTACACGCAAGCCGTGGCCGAAGCATGTCCGTGGGTGGATGGTTTCTTGAACTTCGACCACTTAATTACTTTGCCTAAAGCCGAGCAAATTCAATTGTTGCAAACGCAGCAGGCAGAGGTTATTCTACACATCTTTCCCAACAAGCTATTAGCTCAGTTGGCCCGCCAAGCTGGTATTGCTGTTCGCATTGGCACCCGTAACCGGTTGTTTCATTGGCTTACCTGCAACCGTCTGGTCGCACTAAGTCGGCGTCGTTCGTCGTTGCACGAGGCACAGCTAAACTTGCAGCTACTAGCCCCGCTCCATGCAGATACTCTATTGCCGTTGCCTGAGGTAGCGAACTTGGTTCGACTGCAGCCATCGGAGCCGCTTGCTCTGCAGTGGCGCCAGATGCTGAGTGAACGAACCGAAACCCAGCTCAACGTTGTGCTGCACCCACGTAGCCGCGGTAGTGCCCGCGAGTGGGGGCTAGCTCACTTCGGTACGCTGGCCCGGCTTTTGCACGCGGCTGGGCACCGTGTATTCGTGACGGGAACTGCTGCTGAAGGAGAAGAACTACAAGAGTGGCTAACAGAACACCGATCCTACCTAACTGCTGACCTGACGGGCTGCCTAACATTGCCTCAACTTCTGGCTTTCTTGCACCAAGCCGATGGCATAGTGGCTGGCAGCACAGGGCCGCTGCATTTAGCCGCTGCTTTAGGGCGTCATGCATTAGGTTTCTATCCCCCTATCCGGCCGATGCATCCGGGGCGCTGGGCCCCGTTGGGGCCACACGCCGAATACCTCGTCTTCGACCGCCCCGACTGTCAAGACTGCCGCCATCAGCCAGCAGCATGTACTTGTATCAAAGCGCTGACCCCTGTACAGGCTCTACACCACATTCTAGCCTGGAAACCAATGCCTAACTTGCCAAGCTAAGGTATGGCCCCTGTTATTTTTTATGACTGAAGTACTTGTTGCAACCCCTTCTCTACGACAGCTCTACCAAACCGGGCGCGTGTCACAGTACTTGTTGCTGCTGGCCTGCGTAGCTGCAGTTGTTGGGCTTTTTGCTTCTAGAGCCTTGGTGGCCTTAAGCCCCATTGTGGGTGTAGTGGCTGCCTGTGCACAACCACAACTGCGCGCCAATCTACGACAGTGGCTGCGGCTGCGGACTGTAGTTAGCATTGGCTTGCTTTACCTGTTCTTAGTACTAAGCGGGCTTTATACCACCGAGCTTGGCATTTGGCGACACGAAGTATTCCGAAAATTACCTTTCGTAGTAGTGCCACTGGCCTTTGCCGTGGCAGTGCCTCTTAGTTCGCGTCAGAAATTTGGTGTTGGGCTGCTGTATGTCGGGTTAGCTACGCTACTGTCTATAACCACTTTGAGAGGGTATCTGGTCGATCCTGAGGAAGCCAACCGCATAATAAATATGGGCCACAACATTCCTGCTACGACGGGGATATTCCATATTCACTTCAGTATTATGCTGGCTCTGGCTTTTTTCTTTGCCTTGCTTATGCGGTCTAGTCCAGTGGCTATACCAGCTGCTCGCTGGGGGTTGCTCGGTTGTGCTATTGTGATATTTGTTGTCATGCACGTGCTGGCCTACCGTACAGGTTTATTGGTGCTCTACACCATGCTTCTGTTTGATGCAGTCAGTCTAGTGGTCTTGCAACGACGCTTCTTGTTAGGCTTATTCACACTGGTAATTCTGGTAGGCTTCCCGCTGCTGGCATACCACTCTTTGGATTCGGTAAAAGAGCGGGTAGACACCACCTTCTATGATATCGAGCACTATCAAACTGAACAGGATATCAGCGATTTCTCTGCCTCTAAGCGTCTTGCTGCTTGGCAAACCGCTCTGCTAGTAGCGCGTGAGCATCCGATCCTAGGCGTAGGCATGGCCGACGTCGATAAGGCCATGCTGTATCAGTATGCCTACTATAATTTTGGCATGAAGCCCAAAAACTGGGCTATGACTCATAACCAGTACCTAGAGTACGCTGTTGGAGGCGGAGTGGTGGGGTTGTTATTATGGTTGCTCGTACTGTTTGCACCTTATTTGCAACCTCCATTGCGTAGAAATCCGTACGTCATACATTTCCTGCTCATGATGAGCGTGGCCAACTTGGTTGATTCGTTGCTACAAATGCAAATTGGTTTCAATATGTTCGTGTTTCTCTACGGTTTTCTAGTGGTAAGCGCTGAACGGGAGGCCCGCCACACCGCTGTTTTGGCTGCTTGAACAGGATGGTATAATCAGTACATTTGTTTACAAGGCGGTTTTTATATTCTGCCTCTATCTGCCGAGCCTCTATGAGCGACTCTCCCGACCGGGTTCCGAAGTTAAGTAAAGAAGAAAAAGACCGACGATTTCAGGCGGAGCTAATGCCTGTAATCGACTCTCTGTACAATTTTGCCTTCCGCTTAACGCTCGATGAAGACGATGCCAATGACCTCGTTCAAGAGACCTATTTGAAGGCCTATCGGTTCTTCGAGTATTTCGAACAGGGAACCAACGCGAAAGCGTGGCTGTTTCGCATCCTGAAAAACTCGTTCATCAACGACTTTCGAAAAAAGAGTAAACAACCCGCCAAGGTCGACTATAGCGAAATTGAAGGGTATTACAATTCGGAAGACGTCGAGTCCGACAGTGACGTGGGTGGTACCTCGTCTGATATGCGGCAGCAAGCCGTGCGCGACCTCATCGGCGACGAAGTGGCCAGCGCACTCAACTCACTGCCCGTGGATTTTCGCACCGTCATCATTCTCTGCGACCTAGAAGGGTTCACGTACGAGGAAATGGCTAAAGTGCTGGATATCCCTATCGGAACAGTCCGTTCGCGTCTCCACCGGGCCCGAAATTTCTTGAAGGACAAGTTGGAAAAATATGCGCAGTCAATGGGCTACGGCAGCGGGGCCGAAGACCAGGAAATCGACGAAGACGATAACGCAACAGACTAAAAGCGAAAGGAAATCATGGAAAGCAACTCTACTACTCAAACCAAATCTCCCACGCAGCACGCCGTAACGCCAGCTGCCGACTGTGAACGTGTGAATATGATACTCGACCAGCTTGTAGTAGGCCACGAGCCTACCGTGGAAGACGAAGAATACATCGTAAACCATGCCGATGATTGTTCGCCTTGCTTTGACGACATCAGTAAGCAGCAAGCGTTTATCGGCTTTCTGTCTACTCATGTGAACCGTAAAGGGGCCCCAAATTCCTTGTCACAAACTATTTTGTCGCGCTTACAAGTGGAAATGGTCTAATTTTGCCCGATGCAGGGCAAAATCATAGCATTTTCGGCTCCTTCAGGAGCTGGTAAGACCACTATAGTTCATCGGCTGTTGGATCGGATTCCAGAGCTAAGCTTCTCAATTTCTGCTTGTACCCGCGACCGTCGGGGTCGGGCCGAGGCGAACGGCAAGGATTATTACTTCATTTCCGTCCAGGAATTCCAGGAGAAAATCCGGGAAAATGCCTTCGTGGAATGGGAAGAGGTATACGAAGGTGCTTTTTATGGCACTCTCAAATCTGAGATCGAACGCATCTGGCAGAGCGGCAGGCATGCCGTACTTGACGTAGACGTAAAGGGCGGGCTAAGCATTAAAGAGTTTTACAAAGACAGAGCACTGGCAATTTTTGTCAAACCGCCTTCTTTGGAAGTTCTAGAAGGAAGGCTACGCCACCGGGCCACCGATTCTGCAGCCAGCATTTCCGCTCGTCTCTACAAAGCCAACTTTGAACTCACATTCGAAGATCGGTTCGACGTCACGGTAGTCAATGATAATCTTGACGAGGCTACAGCAACTGCTGAAAGCCTGGTGCGCGACTTCATTGCATCTGAGCCTGAGAATCTGTGAGTAGAGCAGTTACTACTAGTCCAGCGCGTATCGGGCTGCTGTTCGGTTCTTTTAACCCTATCCATACCGGGCACCTGATTCTAGCTAATTATATGGCCACGCACACTGACTTGTCAGAGGTGTGGTTGATAGTATCGCCTCAGAGCCCCTATAAAGTAAACCAAGACCTACTGCCCGAGACTATCCGCTTCTCTCTCGTAGAGACGGCTATTGGAGGCAACAGCCGGCTGCGCGCCGTAGACTTGGAGTTCGAGCTGCCCAAACCTAGCTTCACCATTACTACGCTCGATGAGCTTGGTCGGCTTCATCCAGAACTTGAGTTCGTGCTCTTAATGGGTGGGGATAATCTACTCGGACTGGCCGGCTGGAAAGATTCCGAGCGTATTCAGCGCGATTTTGACATCTACGTCTATCCGCGTCCAGGATACTCACTGCCAACACAAGAAAACACGAGCAAACGCCTACGTGTTGTAAGTGCACCGTTACTCGATATATCCGCTACTTTTATTCGGCAGTGTATTACAGCTGGAAAATCTATCCGGTATTTAGTGCCTGAAGCGGTAGAACAGCAAATTGCTGCTGGCGGTTATTGGCAAAAGTAACGTCCTTGAAAACAACAACGCCTTCCAATAAGCTTGGAAGGCGTTGTTGTTTTCAAGAATATCGGTAGCGCAATTGAGAAATCAGATGGTCATGATTTCTGATTCTTTCTTGCTCATCAACTCATCGATCTTGCTGATATAAGCGTCGGTAGCTTTCTGCACTTTAGCCTCCGCATCTTTAATGGCATCCTCTGCAGCTCCGTCTTTCAGCAACTTGCGCAAAGACTCGTTTACATCTTTACGGATGCCACGGATGCGAATTTTACCGCTTTCAGTCTCATTTTTCACTTGCTTCACCAGGTCGCGACGACGCTCTTCCGTCATGGGCGGAATGTTAAGGCGCACACCTTCCGCATCTGATGCTGGGTTCAAGCCTAGGTCACTGTTCTTAATAGCTTTTGCTACTTCCGATATCATATTCTTTTCCCAAGGCTTGATGAACAGAGAGCGAGCATCAGGAACCGATATGTTGGCAATTTGGGCAATGGGTGTAGGAGTGCCATAGTAGTCTACGCGCAAGGAATCGAGCATCGCTGGTGAGGCTTTGCCCGCACGAATGCGGCTCAATTCCAAGCCAGTGTGTTGCAGCGACTTACCCATTGACTCTTCGGCTTCGCTCAGATAAAACTGAATTTCTTCGTCCATGTGTGAAAAGAAAGATTTTTAAATCAAGTTTTAAAGGGTGATAGTAGTGAAGTTTCAAAGTCACCACTGTTGCTCCTTAAATGCAAATTATTCGTGGGTACTTGGCGTATCCAAGCTAGGTTGTAGGCTGCTGTGCTTGGAATCAAGAACAGCAGCTTTGTTGCCACCATTCATCGTTACCAGAGTGCCTACTGTTTCACCGTCGATAAGACGTTGCAAGTTGCCTTCCTGGTTCATGTCGAAAACAATGATGGGCAGATTGTTCTCCTTGCACAAGGTGAAGGCCGTCATATCCATCACGTTCAGGTTTTTCTCCATCACTTCTTCGAAAGTGATTTCCGGGTAGCGTACAGCCGAAGGGTCCTTCTCAGGGTCAGCCGTATAGATGCCATCTACACGAGTACCTTTCAACACGACATCAGCCTCTATCTCAATAGCCCGTAACGAAGCTGCTGAATCAGTAGTGAAATAAGGAGAGCCGATGCCGGCCCCAAAAATAACAACCCGACCTTTCTCTAGATGGCGCACAGCGCGGCGCCGAATGTAGGGCTCGCATACGCGCTGTATAGTAAGCCCCGAAAGTAACCGAGTACTTACATCCAATTTCTCTAAAGCGCTCTGCAACGCCATCGAATTGATGACAGTCGCCAACATGCCCATATAATCGCCCTGCACTCTATCTAGCCCTAAAGCAGCGGCTTGTACTCCCCGGAAGATATTGCCCCCCCAATTACAACAGCCACCTGAGTGCCCGTAGCCGCCGCCGATTTGATTTCCTCAGCATATTGCATGAGCCGTACAGCATCGATGCCATATTGTTGGTGGCCCATTAGGGCCTCACCGCTAAGCTTGAGTAGGATTCGTTTGTACTTCAAAACAAGGGAAGTTAAGTGAAGAATCGAGGTGAATTTGACAGCGTAATTAATTCTGCGTCTGAGGTTGCATTAGTGAAAGCAACAATTGTTCTGGCTGAAGTAGTTGAACATCTTCAGTGGCAGAAAAAGACACAAAGTGATTAGGTTCCGGCTGTTGTGTGCTTGCAGCCTGTTCTAGCTGACTTATGCGTTTTTCGGCTTGGTCGCGTTCAGCGAGCAGCCGACGTATCTCAGCCTTTAGATGATCTTGCTCCTGCAAAATTACTGCTAACACTTCCTTTATTTCACGAAGGCGATGCTTATCATTCATTGGAAGTGAAAACAGCTGTCTATGAGTGTAAAAAGTGAACAAGCTTTTTGCTTTGACAGATATAGACCCTTCTTCAGTCTAGCAAAAGCAAAAATTTATAGAGAAGCCTCTAACTGAACAGGATCAGGACTTGCCCTTTGGTGACATTATTTCGCAGGCCAACTTTAATGGCACTCACTACACCATCACTCGGCGCTTTCAAAATGTTCTCCATTTTCATAGCTTCGAGTACTAGTAGTGGATCACCTTTTTGCACTGCTTGACCCGGCTCTACACGCACAGCTACAATTAGGCCAGGCATGGGGGCTTTCAACTCGTTTATTTTATTAGCAGAAGCTGTATTCATGCCTAGTTTATCAAGCAACAAATCGAATCGATCCTTAACTTGCATGTCCACTAGCTTGCCATTAAGCTTAAGCTGAAAAGTTTTGGTGCTATAATCAGCTTGTATTACCTCTGCTACTATCGATTTGCTTTCGTGAAGTATATGAAAACGTCCAGGGCCTAAAACCACGATATCCCAGGTGAAAGGCTCGTTGTTGACAGTTGTCAGATTATCGGCACGGTAATCTACGTCCCAGGTTTGCGTTGAATTAGTGTTGACCTGTAACATAAGTAGAGGAGGGTGGCTAAGGCGGAAAAGGGCTTAAAGATAGCCCAATTCTGAAATAATTTCGGAACTTGAAGTCCCATCCAATCATTGCATTTTCGCATGAAATATTCGCTTCTCGGCGTTCTTGGCCTAGTCCTCGCGTGTCAGTTGGAAGCACCGGCCCAGGCGGTTAAGTCCGGCAAACCGGCAGCCACTAAAGCAAATACGCACAAGAAAACGTCGCCGGCCAGCGAGCCTGTTTCTGCTGCTCCCGCGCCAGCTACCTTGGTGGTGCCTTCCTGGTTACCGCCTACTAACCCAGTGCAGCCGGCTGCTACTATTGTGCACGATTTGCTTGACACCAAACTCGATGTCCGCTTCGACTGGAATCGGCAGTGGGTATTAGGCACTGCTACACTAACTCTACGACCCCACTTCTATCCGCAAAATCAGCTAGTACTCGATGCTAAAGGATTTGATATAAAAAATGTGCGTCTAGTTACAGGCAACAAGGAAAAGAACCTTAATTACGCCTATGACAAGAAGAAAATTACCATAACGCTAGATCAATCATATAGCCGCACCGAAACGTTTCAAGTACGTATTCAATATACGGCCAAGCCCAATGATTTAGAAGCAGGCGGTAGTGCAGCTATTATCCAAGACAAAGGGTTGTATTTTATTAACCCATCAGGCGCCGACAAAACCAAGCCCCGCCAGATATGGACTCAAGGCGAAACGGAGGGTAGTTCTTGTTGGTTTCCTACCATCGATAAACCTAATCAGCGTATGACGCAGGAGATTAGTTTAACGGTGGAGGAGTCACTGAAGACGTTATCTAATGGTCTTCTAGTTTCTTCTAAGAAAAATAGCGACGGGACTCGTACCGATACTTGGAAACAAAGCTTACCGCATGCTCCGTATTTAGCTATGCTTGCAGTCGGCAACTTTGCTGTCGTGAACGACACCTGGCGTGGGAAAACAGTGGATTACTATGTTGATCCTCAGTATGCCAGCACTGCTAAGGCAATATTTGGGAATACTCCACAAATGCTAGACTTCTTCTCGAAGAAGTTAGGAGTTGATTTTCCTTGGGAGAAATACTCCCAGGTAGCTGTTCATGACTTTGTGTCGGGGGCTATGGAAAATACCACAGCCGTTACGTTCGAGCAAAGCCTAGTACAGTTTACAGCGCGGGAATTGCCTGATGTTGGGTATGACCCAGAGTCTACTGTAGCGCACGAGCTGTTCCATCACTGGTTTGGTGATTATGTAACCACTGAATCGTGGGCCAACCTGCCACTGAACGAATCTTTCGCTGATTATTCTGAATTGCTGTGGGCAGAGCACAAGTATGGTGCTGATGCTGCCGCTCTAGTACAGCAGGAGAAAATGAGCCGCTACTTAGATGAAGCGCAAAGCAAACGTGAGCCACTTATTCGGTATCACTATGCTTCCCATGAAGACATGTTCGACCGCCATTCCTACGATAAAGGCGGACGTGTGCTGCACATGCTGCGCAAATACGTAGGGGATGATGCTTTTTTTACCGCGTTGAATCGTTACTTAACTCAGAACAAATTTTCGACTTCCGAGGTAGCTAAGCTACGTATGGCTTTCGAAGAAACTACTGGTGAGGATTTAATGTGGTTTTTCGACCAATGGTTTTTACAGCGCGGTCATCCTGAGCTTAAGGTCACCCACAGTTTCGCGAATGGCCAAGTTAGCCTGCGGGTGCAACAACTACAGGATTCAACTTTTTCACCTATCTACCGCTTGCCAGTTACTGTTACCACGTGGGTCAACAACCAAGCTACCGACCATCAAATTGTAGTTACAAAAGCAGATCAAACTTTCCGCTTGAACTCTTCTCAGCGTCCTAACCTCGTAAAATTCGATAGCGAAGCACAGCTATTAGCGCAAATAGAAGAGGAGCGAAGCCAAGACGAATTACTGTTTCAATTCAGCCACGCACGCAATTATCTGCAGAAGTACGAGGCCATCGACCTGTTGCGCTCTAAAAATGCTGATTTAGCAGTAAGTGGAATGCTTCGGAATGCTCTTAGTGACAATTTTTGGGCCGTCAGGCTGGCTGCAGTACAAGCCTTGCGTCGCTATAAAGGTGCAGAAGGTAACGCTGTGCGTAAAGAGCTACAGCGAGTAGCATCTACTGACAAGAAAAGCCAGGTGCGAGCAGTGGCCTTAACCACTCTGTCCGCGTTCACCAACGAAAATTACAGCGCCAATTACACAGCAGCTCTTTCCGACAGTTCCTATCATGTAGTCAGCGCGGCCATACAAGCTTTAGCCAAGGTTCCTGCAGCCGACTCTCGTGAACGTGTCACTGCCCTTCAGGAAACTACTAGTCATGAAGTGCTAAGTGCTTTGTCAGCGTACTATGCGCTTAATGGCAGTTCCATAGAGCAGTACCAATGGTTCTTGCGTCGTATGCCCGATGTAAGCAAAATAGACCTGTACCAAGCCTACCTTCCCAATTTCGCTACTTTCATGCTCCGTATTCCGCCTGTAGAGCGTGATAAAGGGATTCAGCGCTTAGAAAGCTTAGCACGCACCGATCCTAATGACTATGTCCGCCTAGGTGCCTATAAAGGTTTAAGTATCCTATCCTCTAACATGCCTACGCTAAAGGCAACAATGCAGGACATCCGTAACAAGGAGAAAGACGAGCAAGTGAAGGCCTATTATGCTTTAATGCAGTAAGAACTAAAAAAATATTGAGTATTTGTTTTGACGATAAGCGTATCACTTTCGTTAAGCAATCAATCAGTTAGCAAATATTATTGTTGGTGTTCGATTCTTAAGCTTGAAAAAATATCCATTGTTTTAGGCGTAGGGCTTGACTTGCATCATAAACCCACTAATTTTGCAACTCCTTTTAACAACCTGCTCTAACAAGCGGGAAATCTAAAAAGGAAGTTTTCTTGGTGAATGGCCTTGAAGAAGCAATTGGGGGGTTCCAGAGCGGCCAAATGGGACAGACTGTAACTCTGTTAGCGTAAGCTTTCGAAGGTTCGAATCCTTCTCCCCCACAATTGTAGAGTAAATGAGTTAACAGCTTATGAGAAGATTCTTGAGCTGTTAACTCATTATTCAAGTAATGCGGGAGTAGCTCAGTTGGTAGAGCGGCAGCCTTCCAAGCTGCAGGTCGCGGGTTCGAACCTCGTCTCCCGCTCAATGCAACAAATGATAAGCAGTTATAAACTGTGCGGCATTCGTTGTAGCTTTGCAAAATAAGCCGTTTTAGCTCAGTGGTAGAGCACTTCCTTGGTAAGGAAGAGGTCATGGGTTCAAATCCCATAAATGGCTCAGAAATACGAGTGCCACCAAAACAGTAAGTCTGCTTTGATTGGATCTGTCAGACAAGTAAAGCGACGTGCAATCCTTATTTAACGGAGCTGCGTTTCGCTTTCTTGCAGTATAGTTGAGTCACGTTTTTCCGCCCCTTTACCTTAAAGTTCCTTTAATCTTATTACAATGGCCAAAGAAAATTTTGATCGTTCCAAGCCGCACGTGAACATCGGTACGATCGGGCACGTCGACCACGGCAAAACCACCCTGACTGCTGCTATCACCACGGTATTGGCGGGCAAAGGTTTGGCCGCTAAGCGTGACTTCTCGTCGATCGACAACGCTCCTGAAGAAAAAGAGCGTGGTATTACGATCAACACTGCTCACGTTGAATACGCTACTGCTAACCGTCACTACGCTCACGTTGACTGCCCCGGTCACGCTGACTATGTGAAGAACATGGTAACGGGTGCTGCTCAGATGGACGGCGCTATCTTGGTAGTAGCTGCAACTGACGGCCCAATGCCTCAGACTCGTGAGCACATCCTACTCGCTCGTCAGGTAGGTGTTCCTCAGCTCGTTGTGTTCATGAACAAAGTGGACATGGTGGACGATCCAGAACTGCTTGAGTTGGTAGAAATGGAAATCCGCGAGTTGCTCTCTTTCTATGACTTCGACGGTGACAACATTCCAGTTATTCAAGGCTCGGCTTTGGGTGGCCTAAACGGTGACGCTAACTGGGTTCCTAAGATCGAGGAACTGATGGATGCTGTAGACAGCTTCATTCCAATTCCTGCTCGTCTGACTGACTTGCCTTTCCTAATGCCTGTAGAGGACGTATTCTCTATCACAGGTCGTGGTACGGTAGCTACCGGTCGTATCGAGCGTGGTATCATTAACTCGGGTGAGCAGGTTGATATTTTGGGTATGGGAGCTGCTCCCGGCCTGAAGTCGACTGTAACCGGTGTTGAGATGTTCCGCAAGATTCTTGACCGCGGCGAAGCTGGTGACAATGTGGGTCTGCTGCTCCGTGGTATTGAAAAAGAAGCCATCCGTCGTGGTATGGTTATCTGCAAGCCAGGTTCGGTTACTCCTCACCAGAAGTTCAAGGCTGAGGTTTATGTTCTCTCGAAAGAGGAAGGTGGCCGTCATACTCCGTTCTTCAACAACTACCGCCCACAGTTTTACCTGCGTACCACTGACGTTACCGGTATCATCACTCTAGGCGAAGGCGTAGAAATGGTAATGCCTGGCGATAACGTTACTATCACTGTTGAGTTGATCAACAAGGTAGCAATGGAAAAAGGTCTCCGTTTCGCTATCCGTGAGGGTGGCCGTACGGTAGGTGCTGGTCAGGTAACTGAGATTCTCGATTAGTTTTTGCTAAAACAAAACAGATCCGCTTCCGATTTTTTCGGGGGCGGATTTGTTTTGTCTAAGTAGTTCAGTACATTTGCAGTCCCAATCTCACTGATGATGGTTTGGGGCATATACACGAGTGTAGTTCAAGGGTAGAATAGAGGTCTCCAAAACCTTTGATGGGAGTTCGAATCTCTCCACTCGTGCTCTAGAGGAATGGGTTCAACCCATTTTCCAGTTATCAAAAGCCAGCCGGCAGGCGACGCATAATGAGCAAGCTAACTAAATATTTCCGCGACACCACTGAGGAAATGCGTTACAAAGTAACGTGGCCTTCTTTTGAGGAGCTTCAGAAAAGTGCCGGTTTGGTACTTATCGGTTCGTTAGTTTTTGCCGCTGTTGTGGGCCTAATGGATGTAATTTTCAAAACCGGTCTGGAGGCGTTCTACAACTCCTTCCGTTAAGCGGTCTGCAGATGGGAGAGTTGAAATGGTACGTGGTTCGCTCCGTGAGCGGACAAGAGAAAAAGGCCAAAACCTATCTCGAAACAGAAATTGGACGGCATGGTCTTTCAGACCTGATGCCTCAAGTGCTGATTCCAGCGGAGAAGGTGTATGAGATGCGTAACGGTAAGAAGCGCGTGCGCGAACGCAACTTCTTTCCTGGCTACATTCTAATTCATGCTGATTTATCGCACGGGGAAGTAGACCATATCATTACGAGTACGCCTGGTATTCTAGGCTTCTTAAGTGATAAGGAAGGCAAGTCGGCCAATACTAAACCAGTGCCATTGCGTATGGCTGAGGTGAATCGCATCCTTGGCATTGTAGACGAAACAGAAGAAGAAACAGCAACGCTGGAAACTCCTTTTGTTGTTGGCGAGTTGGTAAAAGTGGTAGATGGCGCCTTCAGTGGCTTCTCGGGCAATGTGTCAGAGGTATTTGAAGAGCGTAAGAAGCTCAACGTAATTGTAAAAATATTCGGTCGTAGTACTCCAATGGAGTTGAGCTACACTCAGGTTGAAAAAGAATCATAACTGAGAATTCAGAACAAAGAGCTTAGAACTCAGACACTCTATAAGTCCGAGTTCTAAGCTCTTAACTCTAAATTCCAAATAATAAAACGTCGTCGGTTATCGACTCCGGACCGGCGGGGCTTCCACTCGGAGTTATTACAAAACTGAGGATGATGCGGGTTACGTCGCAAAGTCCAAAGCCTTACAAACCCAATGGCCAAGGAAATTAGAGGTTATCTGAAACTTCAGATAAAGGGAGGCGCCGCAAACCCCGCGCCGCCGGTTGGACCTGCACTTGGTAGCAAAGGCCTTAACATCATGGAATTTTGCAAGCAGTTTAATGCTCGCACCCAAGATAAGGCTGGCCAAGTTTGTCCTGTACTCATCACTATGTACACCGACAAGTCGTTCGATTTCGTCGTGAAGACTCCTCCGGTGCCAGTTCTCCTCAAGGAGGCTGCAAAGCTCCAGAGCGGTTCGAAAGAGCCTAACCGTAACAAGGTCGGTTCAGTGTCGTGGGACCAGGTGCGCACCATCGCAGAAACGAAGATGCCAGACCTGAATGCTTTCAAAGTGGAGTCGGCAATGTTGCAGGTAGCCGGTACGGCACGCAGCATGGGCATCACTGTGTCGGGTACTTCTCCTTTTGCTGAATAATTAACGACGGAGAAGACATGGCACAAGTAAGCAAAAAGCGCAAGGAAGCCCTTGCTAAGCACGACCTGACGCAGGTTCGTAATCTAGTAGAAGCTGCCAAAGTGGTGAAGGATATCACTTACACCAAGTTTGACGCTTCTGTAGACATCGACGTTCGTCTAGGTGTTGATCCTCGCAAAGCCGATCAGATGGTACGTGGCGTAGCTACGTTGCCCCATGGTACTGGCAAAACTGTACGCGTACTGGCTCTTGTTACTCCCGATAAGGAGGCTGAAGCCACTGCCGCTGGTGCTGACTATGTTGGTCTCGACGACTATATCTCGAAAATTGAGAAAGGTTGGACTGACATCGATGTTATCATCACGATGCCATCTGTGATGGCGAAGGTTGGTCGTTTGGGCCGGGTTCTTGGTCCACGTGGCCTGATGCCAAACCCAAAGTCGGGTACAGTAACTACAGACGTAGCTAAAGCCGTGCAGGAGGTGAAAGCTGGTAAGATCGACTTCAAAGTTGATAAGACTGGTATCATCCACTGCTCAGTGGGCAAAGTGTCTTTCGATGAGCAAAAGCTCGCCGAAAACGCTATTGAGGTAATTCAGACGCTGACCCGTTTGAAGCCTTCTTCGTCTAAAGGCACTTACATCAAAAGCATCACGCTTTCGAGCACGATGAGCCCAGCCGTTCCGGTTGACACGCAAGTAACTTCCGCTTAAGTAAAACCAACACGACGATATGAACCGGGAAGAAAAACAAGCCCTAGTCGACGAGTTGAGCGAGAAGTTTCAATCGCACAACGCGTTCTACATTGCCGATGCTTCGGGAATGTCGGTGGCTAAAATCAACGAATTCCGTCGCCTGTGCTTCAACCGCGGTATGGAGTACAAGGTGTACAAGAACACCTTCATCCGTAAGGCCCTCGACACTCTAGGTGGCGACACGACTGAAATGGATGCTGCACTGGCTGGCCAGTCGGGCGTGCTGTTCTCGAAAGAGTCGGGCTCAGCTCCTGCCAAGCTGCTAAAGGATTTCTATAAGGCTCAGAACTACGGCAAAAACGTAGAGCCTAAACCAGCTTTGAAAGGCGCCTATATTGATGCTAGCATCTATGTTGGTTCAAACCAACTGGAAACGCTCAGCACCATCAAAGGCAAGCAAGAACTTATCGGTGATATCATCGGTCTGCTTCAGTCGCCTGCCAAAAATGTTATCTCTGCTCTGTCGAGCGGTGGCAACAAACTGGCTGGTATCCTCAAAACGCTTTCCGAAAAAGAAGAGGTTGCAGGCTAACCGCTGCTCATCTTTTTCACCTATATAATTCAAAAGTTCAACAACCCCTTTTTTAACAATCTACAGAAATGGCAGATTTGAAAGCATTCGCCGAGCAGCTCGTTAGCCTGACGGTAAAAGAAGTAAACGAGTTAGCTACTATCTTGAAGGACGAGTACGGCATCGAGCCTGCTGCTGCTGCTCCCGTAGCAGTTGCTGGTGGTGGCGCTGCTGCTGCTGAAGCTCCAGAAGAGAAGACTTCTTTCGACGTAATCTTGAAGGCTGCGGGTGGCGCTAAGCTGGCTGTTGTAAAGCTAGTAAAAGACCTGACTGGTCTTGGCTTGAAAGAAGCTAAAGAACTAGTCGACGGTGCTCCTAAGCCTTTGAAAGAAGGTGTAACCAAAGACGAAGCTGAGTCGCTGAAGAAGCAGCTGGAAGAAGCCGGTGCTGAAGTAGAGGTTAAGTAATTACTCTGCAACGCCGCTTTTAACCAATAAATATGGAGAGGCCTGGCAACTAAGCCAGGTCTTTTCCTGTTTGTAGGCAACAAACTATACTGAAGTCCGTTTGCATGCCGCTTAGCGGCTTTTTGTGCCTACGGATCCTGATGCGTGAAGTTCTGCTTCGCGCTTCTGTGTATCGGCTAAGTTCGCTTTCGAGTTGCTTGCCGATAATTTGTCACCAATTTATTTGGTGAGTCAGTGCTTTCCCAGTGTCATTTCTTAACCCCACATACATTGGCTACACCGAACGCACAAACTGCATTGCAGAAGCTGCAGGCCGCTGACGAGCGGATCAATTTTGCCAAGATTAAAAAGGTTATCGAGTATCCGGATTTCCTAGACGTGCAGGTTCGCTCGTTTATGGACTTCTTCCAATTGGAGACGGCTGCCGAAAACCGTACAGATGAGGGGCTCTTCAAAGTATTCGCCGAGAACTTTCCGATTTCGGACTCGCGCGAAAACTTTGTTTTGACCTTCATCGATTATCACGTAGATCCTCCGAAATATTCGGTGGATGAGTGTATTGATCGTGGCTTGACGTATTCAGTGCCTCTCAAAGCTAAGTTGCGCCTAGTCTGCAATGACACGGACAACGAGGATTTCGAGACTATTGAGCAGGAAGTGTTCTTGGGTAACATTCCCTACATGACCGAGAAAGGCTCGTTCGTTATCAACGGTGCCGAGCGTGTTATTGTATCGCAGCTACACCGTTCACCCGGTGTGTTCTTTGCTCAAAGCAAGCACACCAACGGCACGAAACTATACTCAGCTCGTATCATTCCATTCAAAGGTTCGTGGATTGAGTTTGCCACGGACGTGAACAACGTGATGTATGCCTACATCGACCGGAAAAAGAAGTTTCCGGTTACTACGCTGCTCCGCGCCATCGGTTACGGAACCGATAAAGACATTCTCGATTTGTTCGGGCTGTCGGAAGAGGTGAAGGCCGACCGCAAGAACTTGAAGCGCGCCGTGGGCCGCAAACTAGCTGCTCGGGTGCTGCGCACTTGGACGGAAGATTTTGTGGACGAGGATACCGGTGAAGTGGTCTCTATCGACCGGAACGAAGTGTTACTGGAGCGCGATTCGACCATTCAGGAAGACGATATCGAAACGATTCTTAATGCAGGCCCGAAGTCGGTGATTCTGCATAAGGAGAACGTGAACATTGCGGACTTCGCTATTATATACAACACGCTTCAAAAGGATAACTCCAACTCGGAGAAAGAAGCCGTTGAGCAGATCTACCGTCAACTCCGGAACACGGAGGCTCCCGACGAAGAAACTGCCCGCGACATTATCCAGAAATTGTTCTTCTCGGACAAGCGATACGACCTCGGTGACGTAGGCCGCTACCGTATCAATAAGAAGCTTGGCATCGACATGAGCCAAGAAGCTCGGGTATTGACCAACCAGGACATTGTTCTGATTGTGAAATATCTGATCGGTCTGATTAACTCGAAGGCCATTGTCGATGACATTGACCACTTGAGCAACCGCCGGGTGCGCACGGTAGGGGAGCAGTTGTACGCTCAGTTTGGCGTAGGTCTGGCCCGTATGGCTCGTACAATCAAGGAGCGCATGAACGTGCGTGACAACGAGGACTTCAAGCCAGTTGACCTGATCAATGCCCGTACTTTGTCGAGCGTTATCAACTCGTTCTTCGGCACCAACCAGTTGTCGCAGTTTATGGACCAGACCAACCCGCTGGCTGAGGTGACGCACAAGCGTCGCGTATCGGCACTTGGGCCAGGAGGTCTGTCGCGTGAGCGTGCTGGTTTCGAAGTACGTGACGTTCACTATACGCACTACGGCCGTCTGTGCACTATCGAAACGCCGGAAGGACCGAACATCGGTTTGATTTCGTCGCTTTGCGTGCACGCTCGGGTTAACTCGATGGGCTTCATCGAGACGCCTTACCGCAACGTAGAAGGTGGTAAGGTAGATGTCAGCTCGAACGTGAAGTACCTGACCGCTGAGGAAGAAGACACGCACCACATTGCACAGGCTAACGCCCGCATCGATGAGGAAGGCAACTTCACCAACGAACTTGTAAAAGGTCGTTTCGAAGGTGACTTCCCGGTGGTAGGTCCTTCGGAGTACAGCTACATGGACGTAGCTCCTAACCAGATTGTATCGGTTGCTGCTTCGTTGATTCCGTTCCTGGAGCACGATGACGCCAACCGTGCCCTGATGGGTTCGAACATGCAGCGTCAGGCAGTTCCGCTCCTGAAAGCCGAGGCTCCGATTGTGGGTACCGGTCTGGAAGGCCGTGTAGCTAGCGACTCTCGCACCCTTGTGGTAGCGGAAGGCGACGGTGTAATAGACTACGTAGATGCTAACCGCATCGTAGTGAAATACGATTTGACGGAAGATGACATCTTGGTAAGCTTCGATGCTGAGAAGATTTCGTATGACCTCATCAAATTCCGTCGTACCAACCAAGATACTTGCATCAACTTAACGCCGCTGGTGAAGACTGGGGAGCGGGTAGTGAAAGGTCAAGTGCTCTGCGAAGGCTACGGTACCAACAAAGGTGAACTAGCCCTCGGTCGTAACATGCAGGTGGCCTTCATGCCATGGCAGGGTTACAACTTCGAGGATGCCATTGTTATTTCGGAGAAAGTGGTTCGCGACGACATCTTCACTTCGATTCACATCGAAGAGTTCGAGCTGGAAGTGCGCGAAACCAAGCGTGGCGAAGAAGAGCTGACCTCGGAAATTCCGAACGTGAGCGAAGAAGCTGTCCGCAACCTTGACGACAACGGTATCATCCGCTTGGGTGCTGAGGTGAAGGAAGGCGACATTCTCATCGGTAAAATCACGCCGAAAGGCGAGACGGACCCAACGCCGGAGGAGAAGCTGCTCCGTGCCATCTTTGGTGACAAAGCCGGCGACGTGAAGGATGCCTCGCTTAAGGCGCCACCATCCTTGAACGGTGTGGTTATCGGCACCAAGCTGTTCTCACGTCCTAAGAAAGACAAAAACCTCCGGGCCAAGTCGAAGAAGGAAGTGGAAGAGCTTAAGGATGCTTATGCCAAGGAGCTGCGCGCAGTGAAGGCCGTTATGGTCGATAAATTGGTTCAGTTGCTGGAAGGCAAAACTTCGCAAGGAGTTAAGCACAAGTTCGGCGACGAAATCCTGGCGAAGGGTGCCAAGTTCGGGAAGAAGAACATTGCTGATGCACTGTTCCCTGAGAAGAACCCTTACAAGGACGAGAGCAACTACGCAGTACCAGAGGAAGTGAACATGTTCAAGGACCTCGTTCTTGAAGGTTGGACCTCTGATGCCCGCGTGAATACGATGGTGACGCAATTGGTAAAGAACTATGCCAAGCGTCGCAACACTATCACGGCCCGCTTCAAGCGCGACCGGTTCACGCTGGAAGTAGGCGACGAACTGCCAGCAGGTATCGTGCAGCTAGCTAAAGTCTACATCGCCAAAAAGCGTAAGCTGAAGGTGGGTGATAAAATGGCTGGTCGTCACGGTAACAAAGGGGTAGTAGCCCGCATCGTGCGCGATGAGGACATGCCGTTCCTGCCAGATGGCACACCAATGGACATCGTGCTTAACCCGCTTGGTGTACCAAGCCGGATGAACATCGGTCAGATTTATGAGACGGTATTGGGTTGGGCCGGCCTCAAGCTGGGCCGCACTTATGCTACTCCGATTTTCGACGGTGCTACCGAAGAGGAAGTATCTAAGGAACTAGCGGAAGCTGGCTTGCCGCACTTCGGTCGTGCGTATCTGCACGACGGTTTGACTGGCCAGCGTTTCGATCAGCCGGTAACGGTTGGTGTGATTTACATGCTGAAGCTGGGTCACCTTGTTGATGACAAGATGCACGCTCGTTCTATCGGTCCGTACTCGCTCATTACGCAGCAGCCGCTAGGTGGTAAGGCACAGTTCGGTGGTCAGCGCTTCGGCGAAATGGAGGTATGGGCTCTTGAGGCATTCGGTGCATCCAACGTTCTCCAGGAAATTTTGACTGTGAAGTCGGATGACGTGGTAGGCCGTGCCAAAGCGTACGAGGCTATTGTGAAAGGTGACGTGTTACCGAAGCCAAATATCCCCGAGTCATTCAACGTGCTCATTCACGAGTTGCGTGGTCTGGCCTTGGAAATCACGCTAGAGTAACGTTTTGATAGGTAGCTGTCAGTGCTTCGGTACTGGCAGCTACCTATTCAATATAAAGTCTGCGGTTGGAGTGGCTGATTGCAGTTGTCGGCGGAGCCGTTCCGAGATAGGTCAGAACGGCAATAATTTCCGGAGGCATCTGACCGTAGCGAGGTTTGCATTTATTGAAAGACAGACCATAGTATTATCAAGACCTAGTAAAACCTGCTGTACGACGTACCTATCCGGTCTACAGAGCACTTTTATCAGAGTCGAACTGTTCTGGTTTTTCGGACTCCTCTTAAGAAGAGCCGATTATCCACGACAGCCTACAAAGCCAACAGCTAACAGCTTCTCTACATGGCGTTTGCAAAAAACAAAAAACTGGTACAGGACTTCTCGAAAGTCACTATCTCGCTGGCCTCGCCCGAATCCATTCTGGAGCGGTCGAACGGTGAGGTTGTGAAGCCTGAGACGATCAACTACCGGACGTACAAGCCCGAAATGGGTGGCTTGTTCTGCGAGCGTATTTTCGGTCCGGTAAAGGACTGGGAATGCCACTGCGGTAAATACAAGCGCATCCGGTACAAAGGCATCATCTGCGACCGTTGCGGCGTAGAGGTGACTGAAAAGAAAGTACGCCGGGAGCGGATGGGCCACATCGAACTGGTGGTGCCCGTTGCGCATATCTGGTACTTCAAGTCCCTGCCCAACAAAATCGGTTACTTGCTAGGCTTACCTACCAAGAAGCTCGACCAGATCATCTATTATGAGCGCTACGTAGTAGTGCAGCCGGGTGTGCTCGCCGAAGAAGGTGTGCAGCAACTCGACTTCCTAACCGAAGACGAGTACCTCGATATCATTGATAAGCTCCCCGGGAGAACCAGATGTTGCCGAACGAGGACCCGAATAAATTCATTGCCCGTATGGGTGCCGACGCGCTGCAACTCCTGTTGGAGCGTATCAACCTCGACGAACTCTCTTACTCGTTGCGTGACTCTGCTGCACACGAGACTTCGCAGCAGCGTAAGGCTGAAGCGTTGAAGCGTCTGCGCGTAGTGGAAGCATTCCGCGACGCCGCTACTCGAATCGAGAATAAGCCTGAGTGGATGGTAATTCGCATGGTGCCGGTGATTCCACCGGAACTGCGCCCTCTCGTGCCGTTGGATGGTGGCCGTTTCGCTACCTCCGACTTGAACGACCTCTATCGTCGCGTCATCATCCGTAACAACCGCCTCAAGCGCCTGATCGAAATCAAAGCGCCTGAAGTGATTCTGCGAAACGAGAAACGCATGTTGCAGGAAGCTGTTGACTCGCTGTTCGACAACTCGCGTAAGGTGAATGCTGTGCGTGCTGAAGGCAACCGTGCGTTGAAGTCGCTGTCCGATATGCTGAAAGGCAAGCAAGGCCGCTTCCGTCAGAACTTGCTTGGTAAGCGTGTTGACTACTCTGGCCGTTCGGTTATTGTGGTAGGTCCTGAGCTGAAACTGCACGAGTGCGGTCTGCCCAAGAACATGGCTGCTGAGTTGTTCAAGCCGTTCATCATCCGCAAGCTCATCGAGCGCGGGATCGTGAAGACGGTGAAGTCGGCGAAGAAGATCGTTGACCGCAAGGACGCCGTAGTGTGGGATATTCTGGAAAACGTACTGAAGGGCCACCCGGTCCTGCTGAACCGTGCTCCTACCTTGCACCGCTTGGGTATCCAAGCGTTCCAGCCACGTCTCATCGAGGGTAAAGCTATTCAGCTGCACCCATTGGTGTGTACCGCTTTCAACGCTGACTTTGACGGTGACCAAATGGCTGTGCACGTTCCCCTAGGACCGGCCGCTATTCTGGAGGCCTCTATGCTTATGTTGGCATCGCACAACATCCTGAACCCAGCCAACGGCGCACCGATTGCGGTGCCGTCGCAGGACATGGTTCTTGGCTTGTACTATGTAACTAAAGGCAAGCGCAGCACCGAAGACGAGCAGATTCAGGGCGAAGGCCGCATGTTTTACTCCGACGAGGAAGTTGTTATTGCTATCAACGAAGAGCAACTGTCGAAGCATGCATACATCAAGGTGCGCACGCAGGTTCGCGACGAGAACGATAACCTCGTTACAAAAATCATCGAGACCGTAGCCGGTCGCGTGCTGTTCAACCAGCTCGTGCCAACCGAAGTAGGTTTCGTAGATGAATTGCTAACCAAAAAGAAGCTGCAGCAAATCATTTCGATGGTGTTCAAGCGGACTGGTATGGCCCGCACTGCTCAGTTCCTCGACGACATCAAGACGCTTGGCTTCCAGTCAGCTTACAAAGGTGGTCTGTCGATGGGTCTTGGCGATATCAACATCCCGAAAGAGAAAGATGCTCTCGTAGCCCAAGCTCAGGCCGACGTAGCTGCCGTAACGCAGAACTACCAGATGGGTCTGATTACGGACAACGAGCGTTATAACCAGGTTATTGACATCTGGACCCGCATCAACAACCAAATCACTGAAACCCTCATGGGTCGCCTCGAAAAGGAGAACCAGGGCTTCAACTCGATTTACATGATGATGCACTCGGGTGCCCGCGGTTCACGCGAGCAGATTCGTCAGCTTGGCGGTATGCGGGGTCTGATGGCTAAGCCACAAAAATCTCTACAAGGTTCGGTTGGTGAGATCATTGAAAACCCGATTCTGTCTAACTTCAAAGAAGGTCTAGACGTAATCGAGTACTTCATCTCCACTCACGGTGCTCGTAAAGGTCTTGCCGATACTGCACTGAAAACTGCTGACGCCGGTTACCTGACTCGTCGTCTGGTAGACGTGTCGCAGGATGTGATTGTGAACGAAAACGACTGTGGTACGCTGCGTGGCATCGAAACCTTCGCTTTGAAGGACAACGAAGACGTAGTAGAGCCCCTGTCGGAGCGTATTCTTGGCCGTGTGGCTGTACACGATGTTATTGATCCGGTAACGGACGAGGTGATCTTGCCAGCTGGTGAGGAAATCACCGAAGACATCACGCGTCGTATCGACAATGCAGGTATTGAATCGGTGGAAATCCGCTCAGTACTGACTTGCGAATCAAAGCGTGGTATCTGTGCTAAGTGCTACGGTCGTAACCTATCGTCGGGCCGCATGGTCCAGAAAGGTGAAGCTGTTGGTGTAATTGCTGCCCAGTCTATTGGTGAGCCTGGTACTCAGCTGACGCTGCGTACGTTCCACGTAGGTGGTACTGCTTCCAACATCGCAGTAGAAGCTAGCCTCAAGGCTAAGTTTGCTGGCGTAGTTGAATTCGAAGATATCCGTACTGTGGAAACCGCTAATCCTGACGGCGAGCCGGTGAAAGTAGTAATGGGTCGTTCGGGCGAGATTCGCATTGTAGAGAAAGGCACTGGTAAAGTGTTTATCTCGAACCACGTGCCTTACGGCTCTTTCTTGCTGGTTGAAGAAGGCCAGGAAGTGGAGAAAGGCCAAGAGCTGAACAACTGGGACCCATACAACGCCGTTATTTTGGCTGAGTTCGATGGTACCGTTCAGTACGACGCTATTACCGAAGGCATTACCTACCGTGAGGAATCAGACGAACAGACTGGTCACCGCGAGAAAGTGATTATCGAATCGAAAGCGAAGGACCAGAACCCTGCCATCATTGTTCGTCCTGGTAAGAAGGGCGAAGAAGAAGGTCAGCGGAGCTATAGCATCCCAGTTGGTTCGCACTTGAACGTGGAGAACGGGCAGAAAATTAAGGCTGGTTACATCCTGGCCAAGATTCCGCGTGCTGTGGGTAAAACCCGCGATATCACCGGTGGTCTGCCCCGCGTTACCGAACTTTTTGAAGCTCGTAACCCATCGAACCCAGCAGTTGTGTCGGAAATCGACGGCGTAGTAACGTACGGTACGGTGAAGCGTGGTAACCGTGAAATCTTCGTGGAGTCGAAAGACGGCGTTAAGAAGAAGTATATGGTGCCACTGTCTAAGCACATCCTTGTGCAGGACAATGACTTCATCCGAGCTGGTATGCCACTGTCCGACGGTGCCATCACGCCATCCGACATCCTGAACATTCAGGGACCAGGTGCAGTGCAGGAATACCTCGTGAACGAGATTCAGGAAGTATACCGCTTGCAGGGTGTGAAGATCAACGATAAGCACATCGAGGTGGTAGTTCGCCAGATGATGCAGAAAGTTGTGATTCTAGATGCCGGTGACACGTCGTTCCTCGAAAATCAGGTAATCGACAAGATTATCTTCATGGAAGAGAATGATACCATCATCGACATGAAGGTGGTTACTAACGCCGGCGATTCGCCGAACTTGAAGCCTGGCCAGATTGTGAGTGCCCGTCGCCTACGTGACGAAAACTCCAGCCTACGCCGCCGTGACTTGCAATTGGTTGAAGTACGCGACGCACAGCCGTCCGTATCTCGTCCAACACTGCAAGGTATTACACAGGCTTCGTTGGGCACCCAATCCTTCATCTCAGCTGCATCCTTCCAGGAGACGACCAAGGTGCTGTCGGAAGCTGCCATCCGTGGCAAGGCCGATGAACTGTTGGGTCTCAAGGAGAACGTAATCGTTGGTCACCTCATTCCAGCCGGTACCGGTCTGCGCGAATACACTCGCCAGGTTGTTGGCTCGAAAGAGGAAATGGAAGCACTACAGTCGGCGAAATCCGACGATGTCGTGGCTCCTACCAAGCGTACGGCTCGCGCTTCACGTCGCGAATCTGTGCAGGACTAGTCCTGAGTTAAAAGCATAAGGAGAAGCCGGTCGGAGCAATTCGGCCGGCTTTTTCTTTATTAGCAATTCAAACCATAAGGCCGGAAGTATGCGGCCATTACAATCACTACATGAATCAGCCTCCACAGCCCGACTCAAACACCACTCAGGACCCGAATGCCATCAACATCGAACTCTCAGAAGAAATAGCGGAAGGCGAGTATGTCAATCTAGCCATGATTGCCCATAGCAGTAGCGAGTTTGTTGTTGACTTCATTCGCTTGATGCCTGGCTTGCCTAAAGCGAAAGTAAAGGCACGCATAGTTATCACACCGGAACATGCCAAGCGGCTCCATGCCGCCCTAGGCGAAAATATAGAGCGGTTCGAGCAAGCCTTTGGCACTATTAAGGCGCAGCAAGATGTTCCGAGCTATCCAATGGGGTTCGGTGGGAAAATAGGAGAGGCGTAGCTTCACCAAAATAATTCTACAATGGAGGCGCTTCTGGGTTTACGCAGAAGCATTTTCTTGTTTAATACTCACCTGAAATTCAGAGAATGAGAGTGAATTAGCAGACAAATAAGAGCAGATAGTTTTCCCTAAAATTATCTATTTCAACCCGTTTGCTATTCCGGCGCAACTTCTATACCTTTGCAAGCCTAATTTTTGGGAGAGAACCCTCCTTGACAAAACATACATTAAATGCCTACCATCAATCAGTTAGTACGAAAAGGCCGCGAGAAGCTGACGACGAAGTCGAAGTCGCCGGCTCTTGACTCGTGCCCGCAGCGCCGTGGCGTTTGCACCCGCGTATACACCACCACGCCCAAGAAGCCGAACTCGGCTATGCGTAAAGTAGCTCGTGTGCGCCTCACCAATGGCAAGGAAGTCAACGCCTACATTCCAGGCGAAGGCCACAACCTGCAGGAGCACAGCATCGTGCTGATTCGTGGTGGCCGCGTGAAAGACTTGCCAGGTGTACGTTACCACATCATCCGTGGTGCTTTGGATACCGCCGGTGTAAACGGCCGTACGCAGCGTCGCTCTAAGTACGGCGCTAAGCGTCCAAAGCCAGGTCAACCAGCTGCAGCAGCAGGCAAAGGCGGCAAACCAGGAGCTAAGAAGAAGTAATCGAAACCGAGTGAGGTAGCGCGAAGTGCTGGATAGCACATGGTTCTTATCCCACTTCCCATTACCTCAACTCATTTCTATACCCATGAGAAAGTCAAAACCAAAGAAGCGCATCCTCCTGCCCGACCCTAAGTACAAGGAGACGCTAGTAACCCGTTTCGTCAATTACATGATGTACGACGGGAAGAAAAACCTGGCTTACACCATTTTCTACGATGCCTGCGACCTAGTGGAGCAGCGCACTAAAGAGAGCGGTGTTGAAATGTGGCGTAAGGCACTGAACAACGTAATGCCAACCGTAGAAGTAAAGAGCCGCCGCGTAGGTGGTGCTACTTTCCAGGTTCCAATCGAAGTTCGTCCTGACCGTCGTATTTCAGTAGGCGCAAAATGGCTAATTCAGTACGCTCGTCGTCGTGGTGAGAAAACTATGAAAGACAAGTTGGCTGGCGAAATCATTGCTGCTGCTAAAGGTGAAGGTGCTGCCGTTAAGAAGAAAGACGACACGCACCGGATGGCTGAGGCTAACAAAGCCTTCTCGCACTTCCGCTTCTAAAAAAATGAGTGATTGAGTGAATGAGTGATTGGGTTTAATGGTTAAGACCACAAACTCAACAATCACTTATTCACTCATTCTCTCATTCACTCATATAAAGAGACATGGCTGTTAACAAAGACCTGCAATACCTCCGCAACATTGGGATTATGGCGCACATCGACGCCGGTAAGACCACAACCTCGGAGCGCATTCTTTACTATACCGGTAAGACCCACAAAATCGGGGAAGTGCACGAAGGTGCCGCCACGATGGACTGGATGGAGCAGGAGCAGGAGCGTGGTATCACTATCACGTCGGCTGCTACTACTACGTTCTGGAACTATCCTACTAACGAGCAAGGTGACCCAACTCCAGACACCAAGCAATATAAAATCAACCTGATTGACACTCCTGGCCACGTTGACTTCACGGTAGAAGTTGAACGTTCGTTGCGGGTACTTGATGGTGCCGTTGCTCTGTTCTGTGCCGTATCGGGTGTAGAGCCGCAGTCGGAAACTGTATGGCGTCAGGCTGACAAATACAAAGTGCCACGCATCTGCTTCGTCAACAAGATGGACCGTGCTGGTGCTGACTTCTTCAAAGCTGTTAACGAAATCAAAGAGAAGCTAGGTGCTAACCCAGTTCCTCTGCAGATTCCAATCGGAGCCGAGGACACTTTCAAAGGTGTTGTTGACTTGCTGACTGGTAAGGCTATCGTATGGGATGATGCCACGCAAGGCAAATCGTACCATGAGATTCCAGTTCCCGAAGATCTGGTTGATACCGTGGCTGAATGGCGTCAAAAGCTGGTAGAAAGCGTTGCTGAGTATGACGAGGTTCTGTTAGAGAAGTTCTTCGACGACCCAGATAGCATCACGCGCGAAGAAATGATGGTTGTTATCCGCAAAGCGGTTATCGACATGAAGTTTTCGCCTGTAATGTGTGGTTCGGCTTTCAAGAATAAAGGTGTTCAGTCGATGCTTGATGGTGTAATGGCCTATTTGCCTTCGCCTCTCGATATGCCTGCTATCATCGGTACTAACCCCGACAGCGGCGAGGAAATCGAGCGTCACCCTGACAACGACGAGCCTTTCACTGCACTAGCATTCAAAATTGCTACCGACCCCTTCGTAGGTCGCTTGTGCTTCTTCCGCTGCTACAGCGGGGTGCTGGATGCTGGTTCTTATGTGTTCAACAACCGTACGGGTAAGAAAGAGCGTATCTCGCGTTTGATGCAGATGCACTCCAACAAGCAGAACCCAATCGATAAAATCCAGGCTGGTGACATTGCTGCTGGTGTTGGTTTCAAAGACATCAAGACGGGTGACACACTGACCGACGAGAAGTCGCGCATTGTACTTGAGTCGATGTCGTTCCCTGAGCCCGTTATTGGTTACGCCATCGAGCCTAAAACTCAGGCTGACGTTGATAAGATGGGTATGGCTATCGCCAAGCTTGTGGAAGAAGATCCCACCCTCGTGGTACAAACTGACCCTGAGACGGGCCAGACTGTACTGAAAGGTATGGGTGAGCTTCACCTCGAAATCATCATTGACCGTATGCGTCGTGAGTTCAAGGTGGAAATCAACCAGGGCGCTCCAATGGTTGCTTACAAAGAAGTTCTCACCAAAACGGTTGAACACCGTGAGACTTACAAGAAGCAGACTGGTGGTCGTGGTAAATTCGGTGATATCGTATTTGAACTCGGTCCGAAACTGGTTGATCCAGAGAAGCCAGGTCTGGAGTTCGTGAACGACATCACAGGTGGTGTTATTCCTCGCGAATTCATCGCGCCAGTTCAGAAAGGTTTCGAAGAAGCTATGAAGAACGGTCCGTTGGCAGGTTTCCCCATCGAGGGTATGCGTGTTCGCCTGTTCTTCGGTTCTTACCACGATGTTGACTCGGATGCCTTGTCGTTCGAACTTGCAGCGCGTGGTGGTTTCCGTGAAGCCGGCAAGAAAGCTGGTCCAAAATTACTCGAGCCTATCATGGCAGTAGAAGTAGTTTCGCCAGACGAATATACCGGTCCGGTAACGGGTGACTTGAACCGCCGTCGCGGTATCATGAAAGGCATGGACACCAAAGGTGGTGCTCAAGTTATCAAGGCTGACGTTCCACTGTCGGAACTCTTCGGCTACGTGACCTCGCTACGTACGATTTCTTCAGGTCGTGCTTCTGCTTCCTTGACTTTCTCGCACTACGATCAGGTGCCGCAAAACTTGGCCGACGCCATCATTGCTAAGCAAAAGGGTAACGCTATCCGCTAATCCGCTTTCACACACAAGACATGAACCAGAAAATTCGCATCAAACTCAAATCCTACGACCACAACTTGGTGGACAAATCGTCGGAGAAGATCGTGAAGGCGGTGAAGGCTACGGGCGCTATCGTAAGCGGCCCCATCCCATTGCCAACCGACAAAGAGAAATTCACTGTTCTCCGTTCCCCCACGTGAATAAGAAGTCGCGTGAGCAATTCCAGCTCTGCACATACAAGCGTCTCGTTGACATTTACTCAACTTCGTCGAAGACTGTTGATGCGTTGATGAAGCTTGAGTTGCCAAGCGGCGTAGACGTTGAAATCAAAGTCTGAGGACTGAGTTTGTCGGCTAATTAGGTGATACCCTACTGGCTTTCGAGCCGGTAGGGTATTTTCTTTTAGAAGGTGGGAATGATTACTTCCTGAGCTTGGTTGGAAAAACCCAATTACTAGACACTAACTGACACATGATAAAGCACGAGTTTGGAGCTAAAGTCGTGACAGTGAAAATATTTAAGAATGACGTTGTTAATTCTCGTAACAATTTCCTAGCTTTGCACTCCCATTACGAAAACGCCACTCGGGCGTTTTCTTCTGCGTCTTTTACTAAACAAAAACAGAATGCCTGGCATCATCGGTAAAAAAATCGGTATGACAAGCCTCTTCACTCCGGACGGGAAAAACATCCCTTGCACGCTCATCGAAGCGGGTCCGTGCGTAGTGACGCAGGTTAAGACTACTGAGAAGGACGGCTACACGGCCATCCAGCTCGGGTACGGCGAGAAAAAAGCAAAGAACACCACCAAAGCCTTGGCTGGTCACTTTGCAAAAGCCGGTACTACCCCAAGAAAAAATTGGTTGAATTTCGCCTCGATGCAGAGTCTACGTACGCTGCTGGTGCTGAAATCAACGCTTCCCTCTTCGAGGAAGGTGAATTTGTTGACGTAGTAGGCACCTCGAAAGGCAAAGGCTTTCAGGGTGTTGTTAAGCGTTACAACTTCGCTGGTGTAGGCGGCCAGACCCACGGTCAGCACAACCGTCTACGTCACCCTGGTTCTATTGGTGCCTGCTCGTGGCCTTCGCGCGTATTCAAAGGAATGCGCATGGGTGGCCGGATGGGTAACGACCGGGTGAAAGTGCAGAACCTGAAGGTGATGCGCGTGGTAGCCGACAAGAACCTTATCCTGGTGAGCGGTTCGATTCCCGGTGCCAAGAACTCTTTCGTGGTCCTGGAAAAATAACCTTGAAGATGGAACTGTCAGTATATAACATCAAGGGTGAAGACACCGGCCGCAAGGTAACGCTGCCGGAAGCCGTATTCGGCTTGGAGCCCAACGAGCACGTGATGTATCTCGACGTGAAGCAGTATTTGGCCAATCAGCGCCAGGGCACGCACAAGTCGAAGCAACGCAATGAAGTGCACGGTACTACCAAGAAGCTGAAGAAGCAAAAAGGCACCGGTGGTGCTCGTGCCGGTAGCATGAAGTCGCCAGTGTTCATCGGTGGCGGCCGTGTATTCGGTCCTGAGCCCCGTGACTATGGCTTCAAGCTCAACAAAAAAACCAAGCGTCTTGCTCGTTTGTCGGCTCTCTCGAGCTTGGCTAAAGACGGCAAAGTAGCCCTAGTAGAGAACATTACTCTGTCGGCTCCTAAGACCAAAGACTTCCTCAGCATCCTGAACGGCCTCAAGCTGAACAACGGCAAAAAGACATTGCTGGTGACTGGCGAAGTAGATAAGAACGTAGTTCTGTCGGCTCGTAACATTCAGCGCGTAACCGTGGCTACGCCCGTTGCTCTGAACACGCATGATCTGCTGAACACGGATACTTTGCTGCTGTCAGAAGACGGCCTGAAGTCGCTCGAACAACTTTATACCGTCGCTGAGTAATGAGCACACTGAAGAAACCAATCGTGACCGAGAAGGCCACGGGCCTGAATGAAAAAGGTCAGTACGTTTTCGAAGTAGAGCGTACCGCGAATAAGGTTCAGATCAAGAAAGACATCGAGCAGTTCTACGGCGTAACGGTTGTTGGCATCAGCACCATGCGCACGAACGGTAAGATTAAATCTAAGTTCACGAAGGGTGGGTCCATCTCGGGCCGTCGCGCCCACGGCAAGAAAGCCGTCGTGACCGTGAAAGAAGGCGACGTTATCGACTTCTACAACGGCATCTAGCCTTCGCCTTTCTGCAAAAGAAAATTCCTTAAGCAAGAGTAATGGCACTCAAACAACTAAGACCAACATCACCGGGTCAGCGCTTCCGTATCGCCCCGACGTTCGACGAAATCACGACGTCGACGCCAGAGAAGTCGCTGTTGGCACCCATGAAAAACTCCGGTGGCCGTAACAACTCTGGTAAAATGTCTAACCGCTACATCGGCGGTGGACACAAAGCCAAGTATCGTATTGTGGACTTCAAGCGTGACAAGACCAGCGTGCCAGCAACGGTGAAGACCATCGAGTACGATCCAAACCGCACGGCTCGTATCGCTTTGCTTCAGTACGCCGATGGCGAAAAGCGCTATATCATTGCGCCCGCTGGTGTTGAAGTAGGCCGCACAGTCGTATCGGGTTCTGGTGTTGCGCCGGAAGTAGGCAATGCATTGCCACTCCGCGAAATCCCACTCGGTACTATTGTTCACAACATCGAGCTGATGCCCGGCGCTGGTGCAGCAATTGCCCGCTCAGCTGGTACTTACGCACAGCTTGTAGCTCGTGAAGACAAGTACGCCACTCTGAAACTGCCTTCCGGTGAGATGCGCATGGTTCTCGTAACCTGCATGGCAACCGTTGGTACCGTATCGAATGGTGACCACATGAATGTACGTCTCGGTAAAGCCGGTCGTAACCGTTGGTTAGGTCGTCGTCCGCGCGTTCGTGGTGTTGCAATGAACCCTGTTGACCACCCAATGGGTGGTGGTGAAGGTAAATCGTCGGGTGGTCACCCACGTAGCCGTAATGGTATCTTCGCTAAAGGTCAGAAGACCCGCAACAAGAACAAGTATTCAGAGCAGCTCATCGTTAATCGCAAAGGCAAGAAATAACCAATGGCACGTTCACTAAAAAAAGGGCCGTACATTGACTTCCGGCTCGAGAAAAAAGTAACGACGATGGAAGAATCGGGCAAGAAGGCCGTCATCAAGACTTGGTCGCGCCGCTCGATGATCTCTCCAGACTTCGTTAGCCACACCTTCGCGGTGCACAATGGCAATAAATTCATCCCGGTATACGTGACCGAAAACATGGTCGGTCATAAGCTCGGCGAGTTCGCTCCAACGCGCAACTTCCGTGGCCACGTAGCCAAGAAAGATAAAGGCAAACGCTAAGATGGAAGCAAGAGCTAAACTAAGTAATGTTCCTACCTCGCCGCGCAAGATGCGCTTGGTAGCCGACATGGTACGTGGTCAGAAAGTGACCCGCGCCTTGGGCTTGCTGAAATTCGAAGCCAACTCAGGTGCCGAGCGTATCGAGAAACTGTTGCTTTCGGCTTTGGCCAACTGGCAGCAGAAAAACGAAGACGAGCGCATCGAGGATGCCAATCTCTATATCAAGGAGATTTTCGTGGACGAAGGACGTCAGTTGAAGCGTCTGCGCCCTGCTCCTCAGGGTCGTGGTCACCGCATCCGCAAGCGTAGCAACCACGTCACTCTTGTGATTGACGCAAAAGTTGAGCGCATTGGGAGCAAAGCAGCTATTGAAGCTGTTGCTGCTACAACTACTGAAGGCAAAGCCACGAAAACTCGTCGTAGCTCAGCCAAGAAATCCACTGAAACTACGGCTCAAGCCTCCGCATAAGCACTATGGGACAGAAAGTAAATCCGGTTGGCTTCCGTCTAGGCGTCATCAAAGGATGGGACTCGAACTGGTACGGCGGCAAGGACTTTGCCGACAAACTAGTTGAGGACGAAAAAATCCGCAAATATATCCTCGCTCGTATCCCGAAGGGTGGCATCAGCCGCATCGTTATCGAGCGTACCCTTAAGCGCATCACTATCACTATCAACACGGCTCGTCCGGGTGTGGTAATCGGTAAAGGTGGCGCTGAGGTTGACAAGATCAAGGACGAGCTGAAGCAGATCACCAGCAAGGACGTTCAGATCAACATCTTCGAAATTAAGCGTCCGGAACTTGACGCCAAGCTAGTAGGTGAGAGCATTGCTCAGCAGTTACAAGCTCGTATCTCGTTCCGTCGTGCTATGAAGATGTCTATCCAGGCTGCAATGCGTGTTGGTGCCGAAGGCATCAAGATCCAGTGCGGTGGCCGTTTGGGTGGTGCTGAAATCGCCCGTTCCGAGCAGTACAAAGAAGGCCGTACGCCGCTGCACACGTTGCGCGCTGACATCGACTACGCTTTGTCTGAAGCTCAGACCGTGTATGGCAAAATTGGCATCAAGGTATGGGTGATGCGTGGTGAGGTATTCGGTAAGCCCGACCTTTCCCCAAATCAGGTTCCTGCCAACCAAGGCAACGAGACCCGCGGTGGTAATGAGCGCGGCCCACGTGGTGAGCGTGGCGACCGTGGCGGTGACCGTGGTCCACGTCGTGACCGGGGTGGCGACCGTGGTGGTGAGAACCGCGGCGGTGGTGCTGGCGCAGGTGACAACCGTGGTGGTGGCAATGCTGGCCCTCGTCGTAACGGTCCTGCCGGTGGCGGCAACCGTGGTGGCGGTGGTGCTCCACGTCGCTAGTCCTTTTCCTTCTTCTGAATTTCAATTTTAATAACTCATGTTACAACCGAAAAGGACCAAGTATCGCAAGATGCAAAAGGGTCGCGTGACAGGTCTCGCCTTCCGCGGCAGCTCCATAGACTTCGGTTCCTTCGCTATCAAATCGTTGGAAGTGGCTTGGATTACGGCTCGCCAGATTGAGGCTGCTCGTATCGCCATGACCCGCGCTATGAAACGTGAAGGGCAAGTATGGATCCGTATTTTCCCAGACAAGCCAATTACCAAGAAGCCTGCTGAAGTGCGGATGGGTAAGGGTAAAGGTTCGCCCGAATATTGGGTAGCCTGCGTGAAGCCTGGTACCATCATGTTTGAATCGGACGGCGTATCGCTGGAAGTGGCTCAGGAGTCGCTCCGTCTGGCTGCTCAGAAGTTGCCAGTTCGGACTCAGTTTGTTGTTCGTCGCGACTACGTAGAAAGCAAGTAAGATGAAGAACACTGAAATCCTGGCCCTCTCGGACGAGGCCCTGAACGAACAAATTAAGACCGAAAAAGCCAATGGTCAGTCGCTGCGTTTCGCGCATGCTATTTCTCCATTGGAAAATCCAGGTCGTTTGAAAACTAGCCGCAAGAACGTCGCCCGTTTGCTGACTGAGCAGACCCGTCGGAAGAACGAGCAGGCTACTAAAACTGCTAACTAACGATGGCAAGCAACGAAGAGCAGCAGGCAACATCCGCCGTTGAGCGGAATCTGCGCAAAGAAATCATCGGGCGCGTGACCTCCGCTAAGATGGACAAGTCCATCACTGTGATAGTGGAGAGTAAAATGAAACACCCGATCTACGGTAAGTTCGTTACCAAGTCGACCAAGTTCATGGCTCACGACGAGAATAACGAATGTGGCGAAGGCGATACTGTTCGCATCATGGGTACTCGCCCACTGAGCAAGAACAAGCGCTGGAGATTGGTTGAAATTGTAGAACGCGCCAAGTAAGATGATACAGCAAGAATCCCGTCTGACCGTCGCTGATAACAGCGGCGCCAAAGAAGTTCTCTGCATTCGTGTCCTCGGTGGCACGGGTAAGAAATACGCCAGCGTAGGCGACAAGATTGTAGTTGCAATCAAGTCGGCTATCCCATCTGGTAACGCAAAAAAAGGCACTGTATCGAAGGCAGTTGTGGTTCGCACGAAGAAAGAGATTCGTCGCAAAGACGGTTCTTATATCCGTTTCGACGACAACGCTGCGGTACTGCTCAACAACAACGATGAGCCCCGCGGTACCCGCATCTTCGGCCCAGTGGCCCGCGAACTGCGTGAAAAGCAGTTCATGAAGATTGTTTCGCTCGCTCCTGAAGTTCTCTAAGCAATGGCAACGAAGACCAAAGACAAAAAGCCTGCGAAACTGCACGTGAAAACTGGTGATACCGTTTTGGTTATTGCTGGTGATGAAAAAGGCAAAACCGGCGTTATCAAGTCGGTGAACCGCACCACGGAGCGTGTTATCGTAGAAGGCCTGAACCTGGTTACTAAGCACAACAAACCAAGTGCAAAGAACCCCCAGGGAGGCATCACTAAGATCGAAGCTGGTATTCACGTGAGCAACGTGAAGGCAGTGGAAGCTCCAAAAGCCTAATTCGGTACGACGACAATGGCACGACTCAAAGAGAAATACAACAAAGAAGTAATACCGGCGCTCCAGGAGAAATTCCAGTTCAAGAGCATCATGCAGGTACCACGCATCACCAAAATCTGCATCAACCGCGGTATTGGTGCTGCTGTAGCTGACAAGAAGCTGGTGGACAATGGTGTGGACGAACTGTCGACTATTACTGGTCAGAAAGCCGTTCCAACCATCGCCAAGCGTTCGGTTTCGAACTTCAAGCTGCGTGAAGGGATGCCAATCGGTGCCCGTGTAACGTTGCGTGGTGAGCGGATGTACGAGTTCATGGACCGTCTGTTGACGGTTGCTCTGCCCCGTGTACGTGACTTCAAAGGCATCAACGATAAGGGCTTCGACGGCCGTGGTAATTATACCTTGGGCGTTAAGGAGCAAATCATCTTCCCTGAAATTTCGATCGACAAAATCAAATCGATTTCGGGTATGGATATTACTTTCGTAACAAGCGCCGAAAACGACGAGCAGAGCTATGAGCTTCTCAAAGCTTTCGGTATGCCTTTCGCTAACGCCAAGAAACAAAACGACTAATGGCTAAGGAATCAGCAAAAGCAAGAGCGCGCAAGCGTATCGCTATGGTTGCCCGCTATGCCGAGAAGCGCAAAGCGCTGAAGGCTGCTGGTGACTACGAAGGTTTGGACAAGTTGCCCCGTGACTCTTCGCCTGTGCGTTTGCACAACCGCGACCTGATCGACGGCCGTCCTCGTGGTTATATGCGTAAGTTTGGCATCAGCCGTGTACGCTTCCGCGAAATGGCATTGGCAGGTAAGATACCGGGCGTAACAAAGTCTAGCTGGTAATTTGTTACCTATTGCTTCTTAGCTTTCGCTAGAAGTAATGATACTTGGCAGGTTGCCGAGAGAAACCATTGGCCGCTCCCGCAAAGGCGAGCCAAGAAGTCTTAAACGAAAATTTCACTGCTGTCTTTCGGCAGCAGTGAAATTTTCATATCTTTGCGGCTCCCTAAAAAAGGGCGCCTCTTTTTTTACCCTGAAATGAATACAGATCCAATTGCCGATTACCTGACCCGGGTGCGCAATGCCATTAAGGCAAACCACCGGGTAGTAGAGATTCCGGCCAGCAACATCAAGAAGGAAATCACGAAGGTGCTCTACAAGAAGGGCTACATTCAGAGCTATCGTTTTGATGATGCTGCAGTACAAGGCACTATCAAAATCGCGCTGAAGTACAACCCTGCTACCAAGCAGCCTGCTATTACAAAGCTGGAGCGTGTGAGTTCACCTGGTTTGCGTACTTACGCGCCAGTTGACAATATGCCCCGCGTATTGAGCGGTTTGGGTATTGCTATCCTCTCTACTTCGAAAGGGGTAATGACGGAAAAAGAAGCTAAAGCCGAGAACGTGGGCGGCGAAGTGCTGTGCTACGTTTACTAATCGACAAGAACTAGATATGTCACGTATTGGTAAACTGCCCATCAGCCTGCCCTCCGGTGTTCAGGTTGAAGTGAGCAAAGAAAACGAAGTAACTGTAAAGGGCCCTAAGGGTACTCTCTCAGTTCCGGTTGACCGCGACATTACGGTTACACAAGCCGACGGTCAGTTGGTAGTTGAGCGTCCTACCGAGCAGAAGCGCCATAAGGCAATGCATGGTTTGTACCGCTCGCTCCTCAATAACTCTATTCAGGGAGTTAGTACTGGTTACGAGCACAAACTGGAATTGGTAGGTGTAGGTTACAAAGCTGCAATGGCTGGTACTACGCTTGAACTCTCTTTGGGTTATTCGCACAACATCTTCTTGGCTCTGCCAAAAGAAGTAACTGCTACTGCTGTAACTGAGAAAGGTAAAAACCCAATCGTTACTTTAAACAGCATCGATAAGCAACTGCTCGGCCAGGTGGCCGCTAAGATTCGCTCGTTGCGCAAAGTTGAGCCATACAAAGGCAAAGGCGTGCGCTTCGTGGGTGAGCAGATTCGTCGTAAGGCTGGTAAAACAGCTTCGAAATAATAACAGATCATGGCTTTCGATAAAGCAACTAGAAGAAAACGGATCCAGCGCATCATCCGCACCAAGGTGGCTGGCACGTCCGAGCGTCCGCGTCTGTCAGTGTTTCGTAGCAATACGGGCATTTATGCTCAAATTATTGACGACACAACTGGTCACACGTTGGCGTCTGCTTCCTCGAAGCACGTTTCGGTGGAAGGGGCAACGGAGTCGCCCTCGCCGCCGCAGTCGGCAGAGAAATTGCCGCCCGTGCTACAGGAAAAGGAATTTCGAAAGTGGTATTTGACCGTTCCGGTTATCTCTACCACGGCCGCGTAAAATCATTGGCAGAAGGAGCCCGCGAAGGCGGCCTCAATTTCTAAGAATATGGCCCAAGACAACAACAACCGCGGCGGCCAAGGCCAAAACCGTGAACGTGGTGGCAATCGTGAGCAACAAGCTCCCCGTGCCGGCGAATCTGATCTGAAAGAGAAGGTAGTAGCTATCAACCGCGTAGCTAAAGTAGTGAAAGGCGGTCGTCGCTTCAGTTTCTCCGCTATCGTAGTAGTAGGTGACGGCAATGGTACTGTGGGCTATGGCCTTGGTAAAGCCAACGAAGTAACCGACGCCATTGCTAAAGGCATTGACGACGCGAAGAAAAACTTAGTGCGCGTGCCTCTTTATAAGCACACTGTGCCTCACGTAATGGAAGGCAAGTACTCTGGTGGTTTCGTATTGGTACAGCCAGCTGCTGCTGGTACCGGCGTAATTGCAGGTGGTGCTATGCGTGCTGTGTTTGAAAGCGCTGGTATCAAAGATGTACTAGCTAAGTCTAAAGGTTCGTCGAACCCCCACAACGTGGTAAAGGCTACTTTCGATGCTCTGCTGAAAATGCGCGACCCGATGCAAATTGCTCAGGCTCGTGGCATCACTCTCGCCCAAGTTTTTAACGGTTAATAAACAATGGCGCAGATTCAGATTAAACTCGTCAAGAGCGTTATTGATCGCCCTGAGCGTCAGAAGCGCACGATTAAGGCCCTTGGCCTTGGTAAAATCGGCAGCACTAAGGAGGTTGAAAATACTCCTCAGGTAGCTGGTATGGTAGCTGCAGTGCAGCACCTGTTGGAAGTAACCGCACTCTAGGATATCCCGACCATGAATCTCAGTAATCTCCAACCCGCCGAAGGCTCAACGCGCAACAATAAGCGTCTTGGCCGTGGTACGGGTTCCGGCCGTGGCGGCACTTCGACGCGCGGTCACAAAGGCCAAAAGTCCCGTTCGGGCTATTCCAAAAAGTCGGGCTTCGAAGGTGGCCAGATGCCGTTGCAGCGCCGCGTGCCTAAGTTCGGTTTCAAGAACATTAACCGGATTGAGTACAAAGCTGTTAATCTAGATGTATTAGCTGGATTAACTGAAAACGGTACTACCACTACACTTGACAGCGCCTTCTTTGTGTCAGCTGGTTTGGCTTCAAAGAGTGCTAAAATCAAAGTACTAGGCCGCGGCGAAATCACCAAGGCACTAGAAGTTCACGCTCACGCTTTTTCGAAGTCAGCTATTGAAGCTATTGAGAAGGCCGGGGGTAAAGCTGTGACGCTGTAAAGCAAGACTGGCAATGAACAAGTTCATCACTACGATCAAGAACATTTTTGCGATTGAAGATCTGCGTATGCGGATCTTCAATACGCTTTTCTTCATTGCCATATACCGGTTAGGTTCTTTCGTGGTGCTACCGGGCGTCGATGCAACTCGTCTAAAGACGGGTGGTGCATCAGGGGTGTTTGGTATTTTGGATACACTGCTCGGCGGTGCATTCAGTAATGCTTCCATCTTTGCCTTGGGCATTATGCCTTACATCTCGGCTTCTATTGTGTTGCAATTGCTCACGATAGCAGTACCATATTTCCAAAAGCTTCAAAAAGAAGGGGAGTCGGGTCGTAAGAAGATCAATCAGTATACACGTATTCTCACCATCCCAATTGTGATGGCGCAGTCGGTAGGCTTCATTGCCACTATCAATGCTGACGCCATTATCAGCCCTGGTACGTTCTTCACCATCACTACGATGCTGATAATCACTGCTGGTACGCTGTTTTGTATGTGGCTAGGTGAAAAAATCACGGATAAAGGTATTGGTAACGGTATTTCTATGATCATAATGATCGGGATTGTATCACGACTGCCAGGTGCCATTATCGGTGAAGCGGCTGCTAAAGGCATGCGCGGTTCATTGATTTTCTTAATTGAACTAGTTGTTCTGTTTTTAGTAGTAATGGCAGTAATCGTGCTGACACAAGCTGTTCGCCGGATTCCGGTGCAGTATGCTAAGCAAGTAGGTAGCACTGCTCAATTGAATGCGCAACGTCAGTTCATTCCTATGAAGGTGAATGCAGCTGGTGTGATGCCGATCATCTTTGCTCAGTCGTTGATGTTCGTGCCAGCCATCCTTGCCTCTGTCTGGCAGAATGATAGCGAAACTGCTAGCTATATTGGTGTGAAGTTTTCGGATTACACATCGTGGCAGTACAACTTGGTTTTTGCTACTCTCATTATTGTCTTCACTTACTTCTATACGGCCATCAGCGTCAATCCTAACCAGATTGCTGATGACTTGAAGCGAAGTGGTGGTTTCGTGCCTGGTGTGAAGCCAGGACGTGATACCTCCGAGTACATTGATGAAGTATTAACTCATATTACATTGCCTGGTGCAGTAGCATTAGCATTGATAGCTATTTTCCCGTCGCTTGCTCTGCTAGCCGGCGTGACTCGCCCTTTCTCGGCCTTTTATGGCGGCACGTCGCTTATCATCATGGTAGGGGTCGTGTTAGATACACTCAATCAAGTAGAGAGTTACTTGTTGATGCGTCACTATGATGGCATGATGAAAACGGGCAAGTTGCGCGGCCGTTCGCAAAACATAGCAATGGCATCTTAATCAGTCATGATTGTTTACAAGACTGAAGAAGAAATAGAACTCATCCGAGCTAGTGCGAAAGTATTAGCTCAGGCCCACGGAGAAGTTGCGGGCATGATCCAAGAAGGGATAACGACGCGAGAGCTTGACCAACGCGCGGAGGAATTCATTCGGGACCATGGTGGGCAGCCTTCTTTCAAAGGCTATAATGATTTCCCTTACAGTCTCTGTATATCACCTAATGCTGTCGTGGTTCACGGATTTCCGGGTGACCATACACTGAAAAGTGGTGATATCATTTCGGTTGATTGCGGAGTATTGTTAAATGGGTATCACTCAGATAGTGCTTACACTTATCCAGTCGGGGAAGTGGCGCCGGAAATAATACGGCTTCTAGAAGAGACCAAGAAGTCATTGTATCTCGGTATTGAGCAGGCAGTGGCGGGTAGCCGGATGGGAGACGTTAGCTATGCTATCCAGAATCATGTTGAAAAACAAGGTTATGGAGTGGTTAGGGAACTTGTCGGCCACGGGATTGGTAAGAAATTGCATGAACGACCTGAGGTTCCTAATTACGGCAAACGTGGTTCAGGACTTAAGCTACAAACAGGGCTAGTTCTTGCTATCGAGCCAATGGTGAATCTAGGAAAGAAGGATGTAGTGCAAGAGAAAGATGGTTGGACCATCCGGACCAAGGACCATAAACCTTCAGCACATTTTGAGCATACCGTAGTTGTAAGAAAAGATAAAGCGGAGATTCTTACCTCCTTCGATTACATAGAAAAAGCCTTACAGTAGCCTTATGGCCAAACAAACTTCCATTGAGCAAGACGGAGTCATCCTGGAAGCCCTTTCCAATGCCATGTTTCGAGTGGAACTGGAGAATGGTCACCAACTGATTGCCCACATCTCGGGTAAGATGCGGATGCACTACATCAAGATTTTGCCGGGAGATAAGGTAAAGCTGGAAATGTCACCCTACGATCTATCGAAGGGACGAATTGTGTACCGTTACAAATAACCGACGATATGAAAGTCAAAACGTCCATCAAAAAGCGTAGTGTCGATTGCAAAATCGTTCGCCGTAATGGCAAGCTCTACGTTATTAACAAAAAGAACCCACGCTATAAGCAGCGTCAAGGGTAGTAGCACCAGACTTTTCAACAAAGCACATGGCTCGTATTGCAGGGGTAGATATCCCAGACAACAAGCGCGGTGAAATCGCGCTGACCTACATTTTCGGCATCGGCCGTCCTTCTGCTCAGCAGATCCTTACGAAAGCAGGTGTTGACCTGAACAAGAAGGTGAAAGACTGGACTGAAGCTGAAGCTGGTGAAATCCGTGGCGTGATTGCTGCTGAATTCAAGACTGAAGGTGTACTGCGCTCAGAAGTGCAGTTGAACATCAAGCGCCTAATGGACATCGGTTGCTACCGTGGTCTGCGTCACCGCAAAGGTCTGCCTGTTCGTGGTCAGCGTACCAAGAACAACTCGCGTACTCGCAAGGGCAAGCGCAAGACCGTTGCTGGCAAGAAAAAGGCTACTAAATAAACCATAGCGGGAATCGACTTCTGCTTTGATATTCTCAGGTAGAGGTCAACACCTTCCGCGCACTTTCGCGATAACCAAATGGCACAAAAAAGAAAAGACAAAGCCAAAAAGCGCGTTGTCGTTGTTGAGCCAGTAGGCCAAGTACACATCAAGGCCTCGTTCAACAACATCATCATTTCCATCACTAATAACAATGGCCAAGTTATTTCTTGGGCATCTGCTGGCAAGATGGGCTTCCGTGGCTCTAAAAAGAATACGCCTTACGCTGCTCAGATGGCTGCTACCGATTGTGGTAAAGTAGCTCATGACTTGGGCATGCGCAAAGCCGAAGTGTTTGTTAAAGGTCCGGGCGCTGGCCGTGAATCAGCTATCCGTACGTTGGGTAACGTGGGTATTGAGGTAACGACCATTAAGGACGTGACGCCGCTGCCCCACAATGGCTGCCGTCCTCCCAAACGTCGTCGCGTATAATTATCTGAACTGGCAAACAGTGTTTGCCTTCGGTGTCGGGTTTCTGATGCGCCTTTTCTAATCAACAAGGCATATCTGAGAAGCCCGACACACGCAGTTCAACCCCCTCAAAACTCAACAACCCCGAAATGGCACGTTATACCGGTCCAAAAACCAAGATTGCCCGTCGCTTTGGTGAGCCGATCTTTGGCCCAAGCAAGGCACTCACTAAGAAAGCGTATCCTCCTGGCCAGCATGGCCGTGGTCGTCGTAAGAAACAAAGCGAGTACGCTGTCCAGTTGATGGAGAAGCAGAAAGTTAAATATATGTACGGTGTGCTCGAGAAGCAGTTCGAGAACCTATTCCACAAAGCAGCTACCATGCCCGGCATCACCGGTGACAACTTGCTGGCTTTGCTAGAGTCACGCCTCGACAACACTGTGTACCGTTTAGGCATTGCTACTACGCGTCGCGCTGCTCGTCAGCTAGTGTTGCACAAACACGTTACCGTTAATGGTGAAATCGTGAACATTGCTTCTTACAAGCTCCGCGCTGGTGACATTGTAGCAGTACGTGAGAAGTCGAAATCACTGGAAGCTATTACTACCAGCTTAAGTGCTCGTAATGCTCGCGCTTTCTCGTGGTTGGAATGGGACGGCAAGGAAATGGCTGGTAAGTTCATCAGTGCTCCTTCGCGTGAGTTGATTCCGGAGAAGATTACGGAGCAGCTTATTGTCGAGTTGTATTCGAAGTAATCTTGAAAGTTGGTTTGCTAACGCAAGCCAGTTTCTTACTTCGACTTTCTTTAAATGGATTCAAGTATTGGGTAGTGGGTACTAAGAGCTTCTTGAAGCCTTAATACTCAATACCCATTACTCAATACTAAAAACCGCCCCAATTATGTCAATCTTAGCTTTTCAAATGCCGGAGAAGGTGGTAATGGAGAAATCCGACGACTTCTACGGAACGTTTGAATTTAAACCGCTGGAGAAAGGCTACGGCGTCACGATCGGCAACGCATTGCGCCGTATCCTGCTGTCGTCGCTGGAGGGCTATGCCATCACGTCGGTTCGCACCAGCAGCGTTCTGCACGAGTTCATGACCATTGAAGGTGTGATTGAGGACATGTCCGAAATCATCCTCAATTTGAAGCAAGTGCGTTTCAAAAAGGTCAGTGATGCAATCGAGGATAAGATCACCGTTCGCATCAAAGGGCAGGAGACGTTTACTGCTGGTGACATCAACAAGTTTACCAACGGTTTCGAAGTCTTGAACACGGACCTCGTGATTTGCCACATTGATCCTTCGGTAGAGCTAGAGTTTGAGTTCTCTATTCAGAAAGGCCGTGGTTATGTGCCAGCAGAAGAGAACAAACCAGCTGACCAAGTCTTCGGGCAGATTGCTATCGATGCCATCTTCACGCCTATCAAAAACGTGAAGTATAGTATTGAGAATACTCGTGTAGAACAGAAAACCGACTATGAGAAGCTCCTTATTGAGATTCACACCGACGGTTCTATTCACCCGGAGGAAGCGCTGAAAGGTGCTGCCAACATTTTGATTCAACACTTCATGTTGTTCTCGGACAGCACCATGACCTTTGAAACGGCTAAGGCCGAAGAGGAGGAGACTGTTGACGAAGAAACGTTGCACATGCGTAAAGTTCTGAAGACGCCATTGGCGGATATGGATCTGAGCGTACGTGCTTACAACTGTCTCAAGGCTGCCGACATCAAAACCCTTGGTGACCTAGTACAGTTGGATATGTCGGACATGATGAAGTTCCGCAACTTCGGTAAGAAGTCGTTGACTGAGCTGGAAAACCTCGTAGAGGAGAAAGGCTTGAACTTCGGCATGGATTTGAGCAAGTATAAGCTCGACGAAGAATAGTTTTTATAGGTGCTCTTCCCGTTATGGCTTTCGCCTATGGGAAGAGCACCTTTTTTTGCCCATTCATTTTTTTCATTAGTGAGCCCAAGGGGCGACGGTTCTAATGAGAAAGCAGTGCAATTAGCTTGCTTTCCGCCGTGGTCGTCGTTCGCAAGCCCACACTTTTCTCTTTTTTATGCGTCACGGTAAAACCATAAACCACCTCGGCCGCACAGCTTCGCACCGCAATGCTATGCTGTCGAATATGGCTTCGTCTCTGATCATGCACAAGCGTGTGACGACTACGGTAGCTAAAGCCAAAGCTCTACGTCAATTTGTAGAGCCCCTGCTCACTAAGGCTAAGAATGATACGACTCACTCGCGTCGTACAGTATTCTCAGTATTGGAGAACAAGGAAACTCTAAAAGAACTGTTCGGTGACGTAGCAGCTAAAATTGCTAACCGTCCTGGTGGATACACTCGCATTATCAAGCTAAGCGAGTCACGCCTAGGGGATAATGCTGAGATGTGCGTTATCGAACTAGTAGACTACAACGAGACATTGCTGGAGGCTAAAAACGCTGGCGAAGCGAAGGCCACCACTACTACTCGTCGTTCGCGCGGCAAGAAAAAGGCTACAACAGCTACGGCTGGCGAAGGCCAATCATCAGCTGAAGTAGTAACTGATGCTCCTGTTGCGGCTGCTCCTACAACGGAGGTGTCTGCGCCAGAAGATACTGCTACAGATACGTTGAAAGAAGGCGAAACTCGCGACGAGAAGAAAGACGAGGAGTCTGCTTCGTAGTCTGAGCAAATACTTCTAAAAGAAAAGGGACGTGCCATTTGGCACGTCCCTTTTTGTTTGACTTGAGCTTATTCTTATTAACAAGCTCAAAGGATTAAGGCAAAAGGTGGTAAAACTGAATCGGCTGTTTTCTGAATTCCTTACCTTGTCGCCACAAACGATGTGCATTGTCGAGCTCTTAAGACGACTCGTTTCGCGCTTACCAACTTTCCAACCTTATTCTTTCTAGTATGAGCATCATCACCGCCATTCATGCCCGTCAAATTTTTGATTCACGCGGCAACCCAACTGTGGAAGTGGACGTGACCACAGATAGTGGCACTGTAGGCCGTGCGGCCGTTCCTTCGGGTGCTAGCACCGGCAAGCACGAAGCCGTGGAATTGCGCGACGATGACAAGAGCATGTATATGGGTAAAGGCGTGCTCAAAGCGGTTGAGAACGTGAATAGCCAGATTGCGGAAGAACTGATTGGTTTTTCTGTGTTTGAGCAGGGTTTGCTTGACAAGATCATGCTGGAGCTAGATGGTACGCCGAACAAGGCGAATCTGGGTGCCAACGCCATCTTGGGAGCTTCTCTGGCTATCGCCCGCGCTGCTGCACAAGAGGCCGGTATGCCGCTTTACCGCTATGTAGGTGGGGTAGGAGCTACTACGCTGCCAGTACCCATGATGAATATCTTGAATGGTGGTTCGCACGCCGATAATTCCATCGACTTTCAGGAATTCATGATCATGCCAGTAGGTGCCTCTTCGTTCTCGGAAGCACTGCGTTGGGGCACCGAGATTTTCCACCACCTCAAGAATGTACTGAAGAAACAAGGCTTCAGCACCAACGTAGGAGATGAAGGCGGATTCGCACCTAACATCAAATCAAACGAAGACGCCATTAAGATTGTGCTTCAGGCCATCGAAACGGCTGGGTACCGTCCGGGCGAAGATGTGATGATTGCTATGGACGCAGCTGTTTCCGAGTTTTACGAAGACGGCGTTTACCACTTCAAGAAAAGCACCGGCGATAAGCTGACTTCTTCAGAAATGGTAGCTTACTGGACCGACTGGACCAAGAAGTACCCGATCATCAGCATTGAAGATGGTATGGACGAAGACGACTGGACTGGCTGGAAAGCCCTAACCGACAGCATCGGCTCTACTACGCAGCTAGTTGGCGACGACTTGTTCGTGACCAACGTAAACCGCTTGCAGCGCGGTATTGACGAGAAGATTGCCAATGCCATTCTTATTAAAGTGAACCAGATCGGTACGCTCACCGAAACTATTGATGCCGTAAACCTAGGCCGCCGCAATGGGTACAAGAGCATCATGAGCCACCGCTCGGGCGAAACAGAGGACAATACTATTGCCGACTTAGCAGTAGCGCTGAACACCGGCCAGATTAAGACGGGTTCGGCTTCGCGTTCTGACCGTATGGCTAAATACAACCAGTTGCTTCGCATTGAGGAGGAGCTAGGCGAAGTCGCTTATTTCCCTGGTCGCAAAATGTAGACCGGCGACTACCTTTGTCTATTTTACAAAAATGGTCCTGCTGCTGTGAAGCAACAGGACCATTTTTATTTCGTTTAGGAAAGAAAATGGGTGCATAGCTGGATGGAAACGCATTAAATAAAACAATGCTGCTATCTTGTAAATCTACAATAATTGATTCTATATTTGAGCCTTGAACAGCAGTACCATTATGCGCATTCCAGGATTCCTACGCAGCTTTTACTTTTATGTAGGCGTTAGCTTTCTGGTGTGGATGCTGGTGTTTGATGCCAACGACTTCGTAAAGCAATACGATATGTATGCTAAGCTGCAGGAACTGCAGGCCGAGCGTAACTATTATTTAGAGAATATCGAGACAGTGAAAAAAGAGCGGGCCGAGTTGCTTAGCAGCCCGGAGTTATTAGAAAAATTTGCCCGCGAGCGATATATTATGAAACGCCCTAGTGAAGACGTATTTATCCTGGTGCCTCACCAAGAGGAAAACTAGCTTTACGCGCCAACCAGCGCTCTTTTCTTGCTTATCCATGTTGCCAGCCCGCTTTTAAAAAAGAGCGTAGGGCTGGCTTTTTCATTTTTTATCTATTCCCATTACTGTATGGCCCAACTCTACTTATTACTCAAACGACAATCACTGTCGTTTGGAAACTTAATGCTGCTGTTGATTTTGGCGTTACCAGCCATGTCTCAGACGTATCAATTACCTATTGCAGGTTCAGCTGCTTTTACAACTTGTGGGGGAACACTCTACGATGATGGTGGGGCCAATGGTAATTACTCTGCCAGCGCTAATGGTACGGTAACATTAACCCCTGCTACAGCCGGCAACAAAATCCGGCTTGAGTTCACCTCATTTCACGTAGAAACGAACTATGACCGACTTTACATTTATGATGGTTCCGATACAGCGGCTCCTCTCATAGGTGTTTACGACTCGCAAAGCCCGGGTATGGTGTATGCCACTACGAGCGCTGGTACACTTACGCTGCGTTTCACCAGCGACAATGTCTATCAGGACAACGGTTTTGCGGCTACCATTGCCTGCGTTACTTCCATTCCGCAGGCTGATTTAGCTATCCAGGGAGCTTCTGCACAACCATTAGCTATAGTACCTGGCAATTCTCTGTCGGTGAACTGTACAGTCTATAACCTGTCGGGGACAAATGCTCAAACTAGTAGTGTGGGATATTATTTATCGTCGGACGCTACGTTGAGTGCCAACGATATACTGTTAGATAAGTCGGCAGGCGGCCTGTTAGGTGGTAATCAGTCATCATACCGCTCGGCTACGTTGTCCGTGCCTCCTGCTACGCTGCCAGGCAGCTATTATCTGCTGTTTGCAGCCGATTACTTGGGCTTAGTAAACGAAAGCAATGAAAATAATAACGTTGCTAGTATTTCGGTGAACGTGGTGCCGCCTAGTACTGATCTTGTGGTTCAGCAAACCAACGTAAATACGCCTAATACGGCACCAGGTAACTCTCTAAGCTTGTCGTGCACGATAGCAAACCAAGGCAATGCCCCCGCCAATTTCAGTAGCGTGGGCTACTACATCTCCACAGATATAGCCCTTGATGCTAATGATCAGCTGTTAACTTCCTCGTTTGGAGGGCAGCTGACGCCTAGCTACAACCAATACCGTAGTGCTACAACCAACGTACCCCCGGACTTACACCCGGCAATTATTACATCTTGTTCGCAGCGGATTATCAAAATGTAGTGGCTGAGAGTAATGAGACTAACAACGTAGCGGCGGTATCCATTACCGTGTCGGCGCCGAGCGTTGATTTGTTGGTGCAGGAGGCACAGCTAAGTCAGAGCTCTGTTTTGTCAGGGGCATTTATCAGCGCTAGCGCCTACATCTTCAACCAAGGCAACACAACGGCTAACACGAGCAACGCGGGCGTTTATCTTTCCACTGACGCCACGTTGAGTTCCAATGATCAATTGCTGGTGGCTAATGCCGTATCGCAGCTGACGACAAACCAAGGGACTACTATCTACCCGCAGTTTACCCTGCCCAACACGATTACAGCAGGTACCTACTACGTGCTGTTTGCGGCTGACCACTTGAACGCAGTTACGGAAACAAACGAGGCTAATAACGTCCGCAGTGTGGTTCTTACTGTAATGTCGCCCACTGTGGATCTACTAGTCCAACAACCTTATCTGAACAATAGCTCTGCAGTGCCAGGCAGCAGTGTTGTTACAAATAGCTACGTCTATAACCAGGGCAATAGCAGTGCTGCTTCGTCTAGCGTGGGATATTACCTATCTGCTGATAATACGTTAAGTTCTAATGATATATTGGTGGGTAGCACATTTGGTAGTACTCTTACAGGCAACAGCTCCAATTATCGTTCAGGAAGTATCACCATTCCTGCGAGTACGGCTATTGGTACCTATTATGTGTTCTTTGTGGTTGACTACCAGAACTTGGTAATTGAAACCAACGAAAATAACAACGCTACGAGCACTACGCTCAACATTGTAGCTCCTGGTGTGGATCTGGTTTTAACGCAGCCAAGCCTGTCGCCAACTTCAGCCGGGGCCGGTATTCCCTTCAATGCCTTCGTTACTATCAACAATCAAGGGAACTCAGCCACTCAGAGTAGCAATGTGGGGTATTATCTTTCCACTGATAATGTGCTAAGCGCTAGTGATGTCCTGTTAGGTGCTGCAAACGGAAACTATCTGGCGGCCAATGACTATAGCAGCCGCACGGCCAATCTTTTCATTCCGACTGGCACAACACCCGGCAACTATTACATACTGTTTGTAGCCGATCATACAGCCTTGGTGAGCGAAACCAACGAGAATAATAACCTCGTGGCGCTGTCTTTTACTGTGACGGCACCCTTCAATGGGGTAATGGTGCCCTATTCAGGAACAGCCACAATTACTACGTGCAACACGACGGTATATGACCATGGCGGAACCGGAGCTTACAATAATGGCGCCTCTGGTAGTCTCGTAATCAATCCTGGTACGGCGGGCAGCAAGATTCAACTTGTATTCAATTCGTTTGTCGTAGAGACTTGCTGTGACCGTCTCACTATTTATGATGGCCCGGATACTTCGTCACCGATAATAGGTACTTACGTCACGAATCCCGGCGTTATCACGGCAACCAACAGTAGTGGTGTACTTACACTACAATTCACTACTGATTTCAGTGTAGTATATAGCGGATTTGAAGCAACAGTGTCATGCATTGTGCCAGCCGCACTGCCCGATCTTGTGCCCGTGATTTCCGCAAGCAACCCGAATTCCGCAACGGCCGGTAGTAGCCTAACGCTTTTCGCTTCAATTAGGAACCAGGGAAGCGTAACGGCTACTAGCAGTGCGTTAGGTTATTACTTTTCAACCAACACGACCTTAGATGCCTCCGACACACCGTTAGGTAGCGTAACGGGCGGTGCGTTATCATCTGGCCAGTCGGCTACGCGTAACGGACAAGTAACTATTCCAAGCTCAATAGCCACAGGCTACTATTATTTGTTGTACGCCGCTGACCCGCAGAATAACGTGACGGAAATCAGTGAAACCAACAACGTCACGTTCACCAGCCTATTCGTTACGGCGCCGATACTCCCCGATTTGACGATTAGTCAAGCAACGCTCTCTAGCAGCGCGGTGATGCCTGGCGGTATTATTACGGCTAACTGCACGCTGAACAACCAAGGCAACACCACAGCTCCGCAGAGCGCTACGGGCTATTATCTCTCAACGGATGCGGTACTCAGCACCAATGACACTTTCCTTGGCAACTCTCAGGCTGGATTTCTAGGGTCGAACGGCTCGCAGCCAATGAGTACCTCGTTTATTGTTCCGGCCAATACTGCGTCTGGTATCTATTACGTGCTAATTGCGGCCGACCACATAAACGATATTGCGGAAAGCAACGAAACCAACAACGTGCTGGCTCGCTCATTGACGGTGGGTATTGTGCAAGGCACGCGTGATGAGCAGTTAGCGGGCTTGACATTAAGTGTATTCCCAAATCCTGCAACAATTGGCAAGAGCCTCACAGTGCAGTTAGCAGGTGCTGGCAACGGAAAAACAGCCAATTTGAGCCTTTATGACGCGCTTGGCCGGCAGATAAGTCAGCAACAGCTAACCCTTGATGGCCGAATGGCCCCAGCTGAATTCGATACGCATACACTGAGCTCCGGTATATATGTTCTGCGCCTAACAGGTGCAGGTCTCAATGCCACTCGTCGTATTGTGATTGAATAACACAGCGGGTAGCATTACCTAAAACTTCCTGTGAAGCGACTGTATCGGCGGTAGAGGGCTGTGTTCGAGAGAACCGGCTATCTACTGCCGATCTGCGTTGAAGGAACGAGGGACGAGGAACGAGCCAGTCGAGTTAGAAAATGAATTACCTGCCTTTTATGAAGCGGATACGCGTGTTTCACCTTGCTCTTCACGCTCGTTGGTTGCTAGTGGTTGTATGTCTATTGCTAGCAAGTAAGCCACTAGGTGCTGAGTCGCGCGCACCTCGTCTCACGCAAATACAGGCAGCACGACAGTTTTTGTTGGCTGTACTGCGCGGCGAGTTTGATGTAGCCCATCGGATGCTCGCGCCTGAGGTAGGTTCGGCTCTCACACCCACGCAGTTTCGAGCAGTAGCCCAGCCGCTGTACGAGCAGGGACGTCGTTTGGGACCTGCCATCGACCTGTACAAACTAGGCTTCCGACTCCGCGACGGGCAAGCACCTCAGTCGTTTGTGGCTTTTATGTTCAAGGCTGATACCTTAACCCCTCGTCCTCGCATGCAACTCGATGTGACGTTTCGTGATTCTACAGCCCGGCAGGTGCTGAGCTTTGGGTTGATACCATTGGCTGCTCCAGTTCGCTAATTAACTAGGCCAGGAAATCTTGCCCATTGTCACGGCAGGTACCCGTTGTCGCCCGGTTCCGATGGAAATGGGCTGCCCAACGACAGCTTCATTAGCCAGTACGGCAAACAAGATGGCTTCCTTCGCATCAGGCAAGATGCCGAGATCTTGGGTTGTACTGAAGCGGCAACCTGGCAGGTGCCGCCTAAGAGCCGATTGCAGAGCGGGATTGTGCGCTCCGCCGCCACTAGCATATACCGCCAGAGTCGGCTCGCTACCAAAGGCCTGAATTGTGGCTCGCGCTACGCCGATAGCACTTAGTTCGGTGAGGGTAGCGAGTAGATCTTCTAATCTCAATTCTGAAGTGCCGTTTTGCCTCTGTGCTTCCTGCAAGTATGCCGGCCCGAATAACTCGGGCCTGTGGTTTTGGGTAGGGGAGCAGCAAAGAAAGGATGATCAAGTAAAGTTTTCAGCAGTTCCTGGTGCACCTGACCAGCAGCGGCCAAGCGGCCATCTTCGTCATAGGCTAAGCCAGGACGGTGGGCGCGTACAGTGGCATCGAGCAAAGTGTTGCCGGGGCCGGTATCGGTGCTGAAAGCCGTGCTGGCATCCTCACCGGTGCGGGGCAGATAAGTGAAGTTGGCAATACCACCGAGGTTGAGCAATAGCCGTTCCTCATTAGGACTACTGAGCAGCAGATAATCACCGTAAGCAGCTAGTGGAGCGCCTTCACCACCGGCGGCAAGGTGCTTTTGTCGGAAGTCGCTCACGGTGATAATGCCGGTGCGTACGGCTATATGGTCGCCATCTCCGAGTTGCAGCGTAGCATTAAGCGAAAAATCGGCGCGTTGGTGCTGATGATAGGGCGCATGGTAAACAGTTTGCCCATGGCTAGCTATCAAGTCGATGGCGGCAGGGTCAATTTGCCAGTTGCGCAGGCACGCTAGCACCATATCGGCATGAAGTATCCCTAGCCATGGGTTCAGTAAGGTCAAATATTCCAAGCTGACTTGGTTGCCAGCAAACACCTGCCGGATTCGGTAGCGCACATCCTCATCGTACGCCACCGTGGTAAATTGCTCTAGCGTCAACTGAGTACCGGACCCGTGCCCTCGCACATTGCACAGTGCCACATCCAGCCCATCTAGCGAAGTCCCTGACATCAACCCGATAATGCGCCGACTAGGCTGCTGAGCAATATAGTAAAGGCGAGCGAGGTGCGTATTCATGGGGTTTGTACCGTTTACTGCCGACAATCAGTGGTGAAAACAATTTATGTACTCTTTATTACTATGTGCTGTGTTCCTCGAAAGGAATTAATGTTTTCCCGAAAGAAATAGAGATACCCAATAATTAAAACGCCCTGCTAGAAGCTAGCAGGGCGGGCGAAGGTAATGCCAAACCAATACCTCACGTTTAGCGAGGTAGAGGTAGACTTAGTGCAAGTGAAAACTTTAAGTTAGATCTTCTTGCCGGTCATAGCTTGCTTGATTGAGATGTTCATCACCCGCTCTGCATAAGGGCTAGTGAGCGCCTCCAACTCGTCGACAGCTTTCAGGATGGTGTCCTTCTCTTTCGTTTCGAGAGCCTCGCGCAGGTTCTGGGTGGCGGCCGCCGTGAGTGTTATTTCGTCCTCAGTCAGGTGTAGATGGTTCTTCTCCACGAACCGCTCCACTTGATACAGCATCTGCTCGGCCACTGTGCGCGCTTCAATCACCATGCGAGCGGCTACGTCTTCGCGGGCGAAGGTGAGCGAGTCCATGAGCATCTTTTCCACTTGGTCGTCGGTGAGGCCGTATTGCGGCTTGATTTCAACGGCCTGACTGGTACCGGAGCGTAGCTCGATGGCTTCTACCTTCAGAATGCCGTCGGCGTTCAGAATGAAGTTTACATCTACTTTGGGCAGACCGGCGGGCATGGCCGGAATGCCGCGCAAATCGAACTCGGCCAGCTTGCGGTTTTCACTTACCAAATCCCGCTCGCCTTGGTACACCGAAATTTTCAGGTTCACTTGCCCATCCACGCTCGTAGTGTACTGCCGGCCCGCTTTGGTCGGGATTTTCGAGTTGCGCGCGATGATAGGGTCCATCAAACCGCCCAGGGTTTCGATGCCTAGCGTAAGAGGTGTTACATCGAGCAGGAGCACGTCGCGGCGGTTACCACCCAGGATGTCGGCTTGAATGGCGGCCCCGAGGGCTACTACCTCATCGGGGTTCAGCGAATTGTTGGCTGGCTGTTGGAAGAACTCCGACACCGAATCGTACACGAGCGGCACGCGAGTGGAGCCGCCGACCAGCAGCACGGCGTCTAGGTCTTTCGGGGTGAGCTTGGCATCCGCTAAGGCTTGCCGACACGAAACGATGGTCCGCTCTACAAGCGGCCGCACCAAGTTGTTGAATTCTGGTTTGGTAATGCGCAGCACCAAGTCGTTGAAGTTGGCGCCGAAGTCGTCGTGCTGGCTCAGGTATTTCTTGGCGGCTTCGGCTAGTAGCCGCAACTCTTGTTGCAGCGGCACATTCTGCTCTAGGACGGAGGCCAACTGGTATTGCGTAGTCCAGTGGTTGATAATGGCGCGGTCGAGGTCGTCGCCGCCGAGATAAGTGTCACCGTTGGTGCTCAGCACTTCAAAGATGCCTTGCTGAATGCGCAGGATGCTCACGTCGAAGGTGCCCCCGCCGAGGTCATATACGGCGACGGTTTTCTCTTCGTCGGGCGAGAGGCCGATGCCGTAGGCTAGCGCGGCAGCGGTAGGCTCGTTCACAATGCGCAGAACTTCTAGCCCAGCCAATCGACCCGCGTCGCGGGTGGCTTGGCGCTGCGAGTCGTTGAAGTAAGCTGGCACCGTGATAACAGCTTTGTTGACGGGCGTCTTGAGGGCGTGCTCGGCACGGGCACGCAACTCTTTCAAGATTTCCGCGGAAAGCTCGATAGGGGAGTAGAACTTTTCGCCGACGCGGATTTTTACCAATCCTTCCGAATTGTCGTCAATTACCTTGTAGCCAAGGTCGGAGGCGTGGCCGCCAAGGTCTTTGTAACTCTTACCCAAGAGGCGCTTCACCGAGTAAATCGTGTTCTGCGGGTCGGTGAGAAGGTAGTCCTTGGCGTCGGTGCCGACGATAGGAGTTTCACCGCCGGCCGGAAAGTGCACCACTGACGGGACTATGGTACCGCGGCCCTGGTCGTTGATAGCCAGTGGCTGCCGAGTATCGGGGTGGATGTAGGCTACCAGCGAGTTGGTAGTGCCCAAATCGATGCCGACAATGATTTCTTCCTGCTGTATACTTCCGGTGGAGAGGTTGATTGCAACTTTGGCCATGCGTGAAAAGGCAGAGCGCCGGAGCGCGCTAAGTGGGCGAAACGGAACCCGACGGTAACTTAACCATCGACCCGCGCGCAGCCGCAAAAATAGCGAAGAAATAGCGGGGCGCCGGTTTCGCTAGGTATTGGCTTTGCTCAAGCAAAAGATTTGTACAGAAAAGTAGCATACCGCAGTCCAGCCAAGGTTGTGCTTCATGTGAGTTGCCAGCTAGTACAGTCGAGTTGTTCGAACTCAACTATACGCACGGCTTTCTCTTGCAATCGAGCTGATTTTCTGGCTGGCCAAAGGCAATTTAACCGCACTGTGTTCCTCCTGTTGCTCCTTCGGGTTTGCCTTCAAGCCTACCAGATTTCTAGCTAACTAGTTGCCTGTTTTTCGCATTTACTAAATATCGGAGCTTCCGATTAAGTGCCCAATGGCCTCGATGTCAACGTGTGCTATATCGGCATTGGCCCACCAAAATGAAGACAAAATCGTGGCCCGCGGCTACTTTCTTCTCGATGCAGTGCTAGACTATAACCGTTGTATCAGTCTGCATAAGCAGCTTGAACTTGCCGTCGAAAACCTACTGGTGGCGGAGTGTAGTTAAACTCAATTTTTCGCCGAAGTCCGCCTGCTTGAGAAATCTGCTGGCACGCCGTTCTGCCTGAAATTGAGCGCCAGCGTATTTTTCTAAGCGCGAAAGCGGAAATAGAAGGAGCTGGAACTACTTTCAGGTAATAACTTGGCCGTATGTTCCAGCGCTTCCCATTTTCGAGTATTGGTCTTGCACTAGCTATTGCAAGTGCGAGTGGCTGCCAACTAGCCGAGGGAAACCCGCAAATAGCAGGTGCGCTTACCCAATCGGTAGCCGAAGCGCCGCCAGATACATTGGCTGCCGCGGCAACTGTGTCGGATTCATTGCGGCTAACGCCTGTTCTGCCCTTGCCGGCTTTGTCTGACTCGTTGCGCCAGGCTGTACAGGCGTTGCATGCGGCATTGGGACCGGATGCCGCCGGCCTTCGGCCCGAGGTGCTAGAGCGCGCTTGCGTAGGCTACCTAGCGCTACGCCATGCGGGCCGCATCAAGCACCCTAGCGTGCTGGCTGTAGCCGATATGGATTTGCCTTCTTCTGAGCAACGCCTGTGGGTGCTCGACCTGGCGGCCGGCCATGTGCTGCACCGTAGCCACGTGGCGCACGGTCGTGGGTCCGGACATTTGCGCGCCTACCGCTTTTCCAACACCAAGCATTCTGCTTGCACTTCGCTAGGGTTTTACCGCACCGAGGATACTTACGGTGGCAAGCATGGCTTGTCGCGCCGCTTGCACGGCCTCGATGCCGGGCAGAATTCTAACGCTGAAGCACGCTATGTGGTGCTGCACGCTGCTGACTACGTGAGTGCCGCGTATTTGCAGGGGCATGGGCAAGCGGGTTACAGCCGCGGGTGCCCGGCATTGCCGCCCGATCAGTATCGCGCCATCATCAAAAGCCTGCCCCAAGGGTCTTGCCTGATGCTCAGTGGCCCCGGCATGGAATCGAAGTGGTTGAACGGTGCGGTAGCTGCGCAACAGCTGGCAGCGCACGGGTGGCACTGAGCTAGGCAAGCAGTACTTGGCTGCAGTGTTTACGCCCATTAACGGTAAGTGGCGCTGCTGGTGATAGGGTCACAAAGTATTTTATGGGCTATGATGCTGTAGGTCAGCGGCTCATAAAAATAAAATAGTGAATATGAAATCAATACGCTGCTAGAGGTGTTTTACTAACTCACAACACGAAAAACATTCGCGTTGTGTACCATTCGCACGAATGTTGCGTATAGTCTTCTCAGGTAGCCTCATTTTCAAGGGGTTTCATCTAAAAAGCAGGGGCAACCCTTTCAGCGCCGATGGAAAGAACTAGTGTAGTATATCGCCAGCGTTTTAAGCGTCGCGCCCGTCGGGTAGCGCGCCGGGTGTTGCCTTTTATGGCGTCGCTGTTTATGGCTACGCCTTTGGCCAGCCCTGTTATCAATTCCAAAGTGCGTGCTGCTAGCACAGAAGCTAAGCTGCCTTCAGTTAAGGAGTTGCAAGCTGCTTTCTACAACCAGCGGACACACAGCTTATATCAAGAACTTGGGCTTGAAGGCCAGGGTTTGCGCTTCGAGGTGTTCGAGAAAGCTCTTACGGGTTATCTCAACTTGCAAAGCGAAGGACGCCTGTCCAACGACAAGCAGTTGCTTACAGTAGTTGACTTTGGTTTGCCTAGCACGGCCAAGCGCTTGTGGGTAATTGATTTGGCGCAGAAGCAAGTGAAGTTCAACACGCTAGTTGCGCACGGCCATAATTCAGGCGAAAACGAAGCTACTGCGTTTTCAAATAAGAACGAGTCGAATATGAGTAGTCTTGGTTTCTATGTGACCCAAGACGAGTATGTGGGCAAGCACGGCCGCTCCCTCAAGCTCGATGGCGTAGATGAAGGCTTTAACACTAATGCTCTCGAACGCTCGGTGGTAATGCACGGTGCCGACTACGTGAGCGAAGACTTCATCAAGCAAAACGGTCGTCTCGGTCGTAGCCTCGGCTGCCCCGCAGTGCCTATGGATCAGAAAGATGAGATAATCGAAGCCGTAAATGGTGGTACGTGTCTGTTCTTAAATGGTCCCGACGAAAGCTACTCTTCGAAGTACTTGAACCAAGACATTGCCATTAATACACTACTTGCCAACAATGGCTAGCAAGTAAGCTTCTTAGCATAAGCGAAAAGCCCATCCTTGTTTTCAAGGATGGGCTTTTTCATGCACAATTACCAACTAAAAGTTGTCGTGCTCTACAACTGTTTATGATCCTCTAGAGCAATTCTACTGAGCTGAAGGATCTCGCGCACTGACGCTGAAGAGGGTATTGTCATGCTGAGCGGAGTCGAAGCATCTCGCTCGAGTCGTTGGGCAAACGTTAAGGTTTACTACCCTAGCGAGATGCTTCGACTGCGCCTCCGCTCAGCATGACCATTTTAGAGTACCCTTAAAACATAACTGCTATAGCTTCACGCCGAATTTAGCGCCTAGCGTTTCAAGGTCGCGCACTACGGGGTCGAGAAGAGGAATACCGTCGAGGAGGCGATGCGCGGCGGTTTCGCGCTCCGGGTCGCCGGGGATGAGGACGTGCTGTCCTTCGGTAGCGCGGGCGTTGCGGAAGGTGGTAATCCAATTGTCCATGTGCGCCTTGAATTCGTCTGCGGGCGGAAGGCGTCTATGCGCATCGCGCCGAAGAAGTGGCCAATGCCCTGGCCTACCGGATCAGCAGGAGGCTGCAAAAAGGCCACGAACGGTGGCACCCACGGCCCATAGTTGGCGCCAGAGAGTACCGCCGAAAAAATGTCTACTACGGCGCCTAGTCCGTAGCCTTTGTGCGAACCAGTGGCGCCACCAAGCGGCAGTAAGGCCCCACCATTTTTCACGGCATTCGGGTCAGTTGAGCCTGTGCCGGCGGCGTCCTGCGCCCATCCTTCGGGAATAGGAATGTTCTTGCGCTGCGCAATTTCCAGTTTGCCGTTGGCAGCGGTGGTCGTGGCCATGTCAAGCACAAAGTCGGGCTGGCTGGCGGCCGGAACCGCTACGGCAATAGGATTGGTGCCCAATAGCCGGTCCAGCGAGTAGGTGGGTGCTACTAGGGGCGAGGCGTTGGTCATAGCCATGCCTATCATGTCGTGGGGTAGGGCCTTCATGGCATGGTAACCCGCAATGCCGAAGTGGTTGGAGTTGCGCACCGATACCCAGCCGGTGCCCACCTGCCGGGCCTTCTCAATGGCTACCTGCATGGCTTTGGGGCCCACTACCAAACCTAATCCACCGTCGCCATCTACTACGGCCGTACTAGGCGTTTCGTAGGTTACACCCACGCGCGGGGTGGCATTGATGCGGCCGGCCTCCCACAATCGTACGTAGCCAACAAGCCGCGCCACGCCGTGCGAGTCTACACCACGCAAATCGGCGGAGAGCAGCGTTTCTGTAGCTAGGGTGGCGTCGGCCTCAGAGCAGCCGATGCTTTGGAAAATAGCTTCGGTAAAGCTGAAGAGTTGGTTGTAGGAGAAAGTCATAGCAAAACCACCGCAAAGGCGGCAAATAAGTTCGTGGCTTGAACGGACAGCGGCAAAGTCGAGCCGGTCTTCTATTCAGAGCTCAAACTTACGTCAGTTTCCACAACGGTTGCGGGGGCATGGCTACTGTTGTTGCTGCTGTTGCTGCTGTTCCCAGGTCACGTACTTGCGGTAGGAGTTGATGGGCACAATCGGCTCTTTCACTTCCTGCACGTACACGGGTTCCTCCAACTCAGCAGGTTGCGCTTGCTTGATGGGCTCGCCATTTTCGATGTGCACCGATACCGTGAGTGTATGCGCGCCGGTGCCTTTGTAGGTGCCTTTGATGGGTGTGCAGTCCGAAAAATTGCGCCCGATGGCCATGCGTACGTGCCCGTCGTTGACGATGCAGTTGTTGGTGGGGTCCAGGCCGAGCCAGCCGTAGAATGGTATGTAGGCTTCCACCCAGGCGTGGGTGGCACCTGCCCCACGGACGCCCTCTTCTTTCGGGCACACGTAGCCGCTCACGTAACGCGCCGGAATCCCGATTTGCCGGAGCATGAACAGCAGCATGTGGGCAAAATCTTGGCAAACACCCGCACGCAGCCGCCAGATTTCGTCGGTCGGCGTTTCCACGTTGGTTACGCCCTTCTGGTAGTCGAAATTATCATACACGTATTCCGACAACACCAGCGCATTCTTTAGCGGCTTGTCATTACCATCGACAATGCTGCGGAGGGCATCCTCTATTTCCCCGTGTAGCGCCGACGCCTCCGGGGTCAGGAAATCCATGTAGGCCACGTCGTGCCGCAAGCTGGCCAGGTTGCGCCATTGATCGTCGGCCGACGCCTCGTCCATGGGGAACTGGATGGGCGTGGTTACCACCTCGAGGTTGGAGTCAATAACCAGTTCTGAGTGTGGACTAATCACCGTGAATACGCCCACTTGGTTGCCGAAATAGTCAGTAAAAAACGCCACGTCGGGATTGTACGTGATGGAAACATCGTGGCTTTTCACCGTCAGCCGGTCGTCTTCCAGCGGATAAATCATCAGCTGATTGGCACAGTCAATAACCGGGGCGGCGTAGGCGTAGCGGGTTATGTGCTTGATTTTGTAGAAAGGCATGCGGCAGTCAGAGTTTAGCTAGGTCTGAAAAATGGCGTGTGTCAACTACAGCAAGCCTTAGCTGTTGCCGAAATAGTACTTGTTCAGAGCAGCGGTGACTTCCAGCAGCTCGTTGCGGGTTTGCAGCAGAAACTGGTCGAGCAACGCCTCGTTGCCAGCTTGCAAGCCGCTGTACGTTACGCTGTTCTTGACTTTGCCCACCAAGAAGCGCAATTGCTCGTAGCTAGCCGGCAAACTTTTGTCTTTCAGCCGCTCACAGCCGCGCATCAGTTGGCGAAGGCTATACGACAACGAATGCGGGAAATCCTGGTTGTACACTATCATGTGCAGCACCGATTCCGCGTCCAGAATGCCCTTGTAGGTTTTCGAATACAACTCGTGGCCGTAGAGGGCATAGAGCACGTAGCGCAGTTCTGGCGCCCCCATGGGGTGCTGCTCGGATTGCGAAAACGCGTGCTGGTTGAGCCGGATAATGTCGGTTGTCTGAATGGCGCGTTCCAGGTACTTGCCCATGTTTAGGAACACGTAGCCTTCATCGCGCGGCATCGTGTGCTGCACGGTCCCGGAAAACAGCAGGCCCTGCCGAAGCAATATGTCCAGGCCCGACACAGGGTCCTCTACGGTGGCGTGGCGGGCTACCTCTTCCTGCCGAATGGTATGGTAGTACTCGTTGAGGCTCTGCCACACCTCTTTGGTGATGTGATCTTGCACGGCCCGGGCATTTTCGCGGCCGTGCATGATGTTGTTGTACGCCGATACGGCGTTTGACTTGTCGAACACCAAATGCCCAATAATTTGGGCGGTGTCGCGCACAGTTTCGTTGATTTCCTCGCGGGTAAGGTCGCCGTAGTTGTTTAGCAGCGGCTTCCAGCCTAGGTACCGTTGCTCGTCTTGCGAAGTGATGTAGCTGATGCGAACCACTTGCAGCATGGACTGTGTGCGTTCCATGTAGCGGCCCAGCCAGTAAATAGTGTCAGCAACGCGACTTAGCATAGGTAGAGTTGTGAAATAAGCGTGTGCAGCCCTATAGCGAAGGCTAGGTAATGCGTTTAATGTGTGTTACTGAGTTGGCCCGAGCACCCACGTGTCTTTGCTGCCGCCGCCTTGCGAGGAATTCACCACTAAGGAGCCTTCGCGCAGGGCCACACGTGTAAGGCCACCGGGCACAATGTCGATGCCAGACGGGCCGTAGAGCGCAAACGGCCGCAAGTCGACGCGGCGGGGTTGAAGCACCCCATCGATGTAGCAAGGGGTGGACGAGAGGCTGATGATGGGCTGCGCAATAAAGCTGCGCGGATCAGCGGTAATGGCCGTTTTGAAGGCGTCCATTTCTTCTTCGGTAGCGCTGCTGCCGATCAGCATTCCATAGCCTCCCGACTCGTTGGTGCGTTTGATGACCATGCGCTCCATGTTATCAAACACCAGTTGGCGCTTGTCGGGGTCGTCGAGTTGGTAGGTGGGCACGTTTTTGAGGATGGGTTCCTCGTTGAGGTAATAGCGAATCATATCGGGTACGTAGCAGTACACGGCTTTATCGTCGGCCACGCCGTTGCCCATGGCATTCACAATGGCCACGTTGCCTTTGCGATACGCCCAATACAACCCCGAAACGCCCAACGCGCTATCGGGCCGGAACACCAGCGGGTCGATGTAGTCGTCATCAACGCGGCGGTAAATAACATCGACGCGCGTTAGGCCACGGGTGGTTTTCATGTACACGAAATGGTCATGCACGATTAAGTCGCGGCTTTCCACCAGCCGAATTCCCATCAGGCGGGCCAACGTGCTGTGCTCGAAATACGCCGAGTTGTAGATGCCCGGCGACAGTAGTACCACGGTGGCTTCGCTGGCCTGCCGGTTGCCGAGCGCCAGCAGATTGCGAAACAGCAGATCAGGGTAATCCTTGACGGGCTGCACGTTATTTTTGGGCAGCAGATCGGGGAAGATGCGGTACGTGATGCTGCGGTTTTCCAGCATGTACGACACCCCCGATGGCGTGCGCAGGTTGTCTTCGAGCACGTAAAACTCCCCGTCATGGTCCCGAATCAAGTCGACGCCCGCAATGTGGGTGTAAATGTCGTAGGGCACGTTGACGTTCATCATCTCGCGCAAAAACTGCGGGCACGAGTACACCAGCGCCGCCGGAATGATGCCGTCTTTGATGATGAACTGCTGATGGTAAATGTCCTTGAGGAAAATATTGAGGGCCTTCAGCCGCTGCTTTATGCCCGCCTCAATCCGCACCCATTCTTCGTGGTTGAGGATGCGCGGGATGATGTCGAAGGGGAAAATTTTCTCGATGCCTTCCCCGCTACTATACACCGTAAACGTAACGCCCTGGCTCAGAAACAACTTTTTGGCTAGCTCCACCTTGCGAGTCATTTCCGTGTCTGGCAGGTTCTCAATGGCCGTCACGAAGTTGCGATACTCTGGCCGGATGTTCTCCGTCTGAAACATTTCGTCCCACACGTTGGCCTGTTCGTGGTAGGAGTGAAGAAGCGAAGTGGATTGCATACAGCAGATAAAAGAAGAAAACGACTATTCGCTCATCCGGTAGGCAAAACGAGAAATTGCTACAAGAGCAAAAAGCTCAGCCCTTGTTCCGGAAGGGGTTGATGCAGGAATTAAGTCAATAAAACGCGAAACGCCTCTTATTTTCTGGTAGCAATACGATTTTTAATGTGCTTTAAACTTGACAAAGCCCTCAGAACAAGAGTTAATCTGGCTAACTGACGAGTTTAAAATAACTGCAGATCTATCTAACTGCTAAAGCTGTTCTAACCTCTGGTTCAACTGCATACTTCTGCTTTCAGGGGGACTATTAGTAGCGGAACCTACTTGTTGGGGTAAGTTGATTTGCGCTTTCAAGGACAAGCAGCAAGCGTCTTGCACTTGCTGCAACTTGCTATAATTCTCTTGTTAAAGGCTACGCCTATAAAGAACAAGCTCCCTTTAACTACTAAAGGGAGCTTGTTCTTTATAGGGGTGGCGCTATTTAATTCAACTCCATCATTTCTGCTAGCAAGCCCTCTTTCAACGCGTAGGCAGACGTGCGAATGCGGGTGATGCCGCTGACACCAAGCACAAAATCAAAGAGCACGGACGCCACGACCAGCATATCGGCCCGCATGGGCAAGATGCCGGGTATGGCTTTGCGTTGCTCGTGGTTGCCGTTGAGTAGTTGGCGGTAGCTTTCCTGAAAGCTACTCATGGCCAATTCGGTGCAGGGCGGAAGGTCTGCTTCGTTGCGCAGTTGGCCGATTTGCATGTCGGCTAGGCTGTCGAAGCTGCCGGAAGCGCCTACGATGCCTACTGGCTGGTACTCTTCAATAGCCGCTACCAGCGGCGCCAGTACTACGCTTAAGTGGGCTTGCTCGGCCGCTACTGCCGCCGCCGGCATGACGCCGCTAGCATCCGGAAAAAACTTGTCGAGCAGGCGTTGCGCCCCAATTTCAAAGCTTTGCTTCCAGAAAATAGTGGCTTCATCGGCAATGATAAACTCCACCGAACCGCCTCCAATATCTACGATCAGGTTGCGCTCGTTGCCGAGCGGCACCGCCTGCCGGACGCCTTTCGTGATCAGCTCTGCTTCTCGCTCGCCAGGAATCACCTCCACCCGAATGCCGGTATGCTCGAAAATAGTTTGCACCAGCTCGGGCCCATTGCGGGCCACGCGCATAGCGCTGGTCGCCGTAGCTCGTACGTCTGTAACTTGGTGCAGCTCAATTTCCTCTTGAAACGCATCCATGGTGTGCAAGGCTCGCGCAAAAGCTTCAGGCGTAATTTCTCCTTTGCTGATACCGCCTTGCCCAAGCCGTACGCCTACTTTGGTACGCAACAGCACCAGCGGTTCGGTGCGTCCCTCTTCGGGCAATTCCACAATCAGCAAGTGAAACGTATTGGTGCCCATGTCAATCAGGGCGAGGCGGCGGTGAGGAGGATGCGGCATTCTGTACGTGATAAGCTCAGCGTGAAGTGGATATAGCTCTACTAGTAGCCCAAGGGTAGCAAAAACTGATCAGACACGAACGAGGCGTACGCACGTCCACAATTCTCTCGTGACAAGGTCCTGCGTTGCTCTCCGGATACTAGGTGGATTGTGTAGTAGCCTAACTCTAGGTAGCAAACCGGCAAAATGTGCCGAGCGGCAGCTTGCGCGCGCCCGCATCATGCAGGTAGATTTCGCCAATCTCGCGTTTCTCCCGCATAGTTGGGAAAATCTCGCTCACGAGGTTATCCAGAATCAGGGCCGAGAAGCCGAGAGAGTAGAGGTTGACGAGAAAGAAATGGTCGGTGGGGTCGAGGAGCTCTTTGCAGAGCTTGAGCATCTCGTTTAGCTCGTCTTCGAGTTGCCATTTCTCGCCGTTGGGGCCGCGGCCGTAGGCGGGCGGGTCGAGGATGAGACCCTGGTACTTGCTGCCGCGCTTCACTTCGCGCCGCACGTACTTCATGGCGTCTTCCACCAACCAGCGCACCCCGTCGAGGTTGCTGGCTTCCATGTTGTCGCGGGCCCAAAAGTTTACCTGTTTTACCGAGTCGAGGTGCGTCACGTCGGCGCCGGCGGCGCGGGCCGCTAGCGTGGCAGCGCCAGTGTAGGCAAACAGATTCAGTACGCGTGGCACGGCGGCTTTCCGCTTGCGGGTTTGCTGGTAGATAAACTGCCAGTTGGGGTCTTGCTCCGGAAATAGCCCTACGTGCTTGAACGAAGACATGCCCAACCGAAACCGCAGCTTCAGGCCGTCGGGCCGCTCGTAGCCAATCACCCACTGCTCGGGGGTGCCGGGCTTGATTTTCCACTGGCCGCGCTCTTGGCTGCCTTTTTCGCGGGTGAAGGTGGCGTGGGCGCGTTGCCACTCGCTGGCGGGCAGGTGCGGGTCCCATATGGCCTGTGGCTCAGGACGGGCCAGAATGTGCTGGCCGAAACGCTCCAGCTTTTCGAAGTTGCCCGCGTCGAGCAGTTCGTAGTCCAACCAGGGACTAGTGGTAAGGAAAGTATACATGCAGGGCAAAGGTAATTGTTGGCCGTTGGTTGATGCGTGTCGGCTTGCTTAATAGGCGCTTGTTGAATAGGCTTCCGAGAGAAGGTTTCTCGTTTTTCAAAAAACTAGACTACGCTACATTAAGTAAGCAGTGTCTGAAAACCCTGAACAATCACCGACCGATTCTATGTCTGAACCAGAACGCATTGCCGACCAACTCCGCCGCGCTTTCAATGGCGACGCTTGGTCTGGACCCTCGCTGCAACAAACGTTAGTCGATATTACGGCCGCGCAAGCCGCCGCTTATCCGTGGCCCGGCGTACACACCATTGGCGAGCTAGTGCGGCACCTAACCACCTGGACCGTAACCGTAGCCCAACGGGTGGAAGCCCGCCAACACACGGCCATGACCCGCGACGACTGGCCCTCTTTTCCGGTTGTTGCCGATGAAGCTGCTTGGCTACGCACACGGCAGGAACTCCACGAAGCGCACGAACAGTTAGTGGCTATTACCGAAGCTCTGCCCGCAGCGGAGTTGGATACGGTGATTGGTGATGCGCGCCAGCGCGACGATGGTTCCGGTGTATCCATCTATGTATTACTGCACGGCGTTATTCAGCATTATCTTTACCACGCCGGGCAGATAGCCCTGCTGCGCAAATTCGTCTGATCTACTTCCCGTGACTCTTTCCTTCTTCAAATACCAAGGCACCGGCAATGACTTCGTGATGGTGGACGACCGCGCCCACCACTTCGACGAAACCAACCACGCCCTCGTGCATCACCTCTGCGACCGGCGCCGTGGCATCGGGGCCGATGGCCTTATCCTGCTCCGTCAGCACCCCGACTACGATTTCGAGATGGTGTACTTCAACGCCGATGGGCGTATTGGCTCGATGTGCGGCAACGGCGGCCGCTGCACCGTTGCCTTTGCCAAGCAGCTAGGCGTCATCGAAAGCACCACCCGCTTCTTAGCCGCCGACGGCCCGCACGAGGCGCAGATAGATGCCGATGGCACCGTGCACATGCGCATGCAGGACGTAAGCGGCCATCAGCAAATCGAAGCGCACGACGGCGTATTCCTGAACACTGGTTCGCCGCACCTCGTGCGCTTTATGCCCGCCAGCACGCTCGCCGACCTCAACGTATTTGCAGAAGGCCGCGCTATTCGTTACGGCGAGCTTTTCCGCGAGCATGGCACCAACATCAATTTCGCGGAAGTGCCCGAAACCCCCGACCTGCCGTGGCAAGTACGCACCTACGAGCGTGGCGTCGAAGACGAAACCTTGAGTTGTGGCACCGGCGTTACGGCCGTAGCCTTGGCGGCTTCGCAGCACGGCGCGCAAAGCCCCGTGCGCCTGCTCACCCCCGGCGGCGAGTTGCGCGTCACCTTCGAGGCGCAGCCCAATGGCGCTTTCACCAATATTTTCCTCATCGGACCAGCGCAACGCGTGTTTGAGGGAAAACTAGAGGTATAATCTTTCAGCAACTGCTCTCAACTCAGTCATTCAAAGCCCGTCATGCTGAGCGGAGCCGAAGCATCTCGCGTGCTGACGTTGTAACGCTAACTCAACGATTCGAGCGAGATGCTTCGGCTCTGCTCAGCATGACTGGTATAGTTTGGCAACGTCAGCACGCGAGACGCTTCGACAAGCTCAGCATGACGGGCTGATTAGATTAGATAGGAAATAGGAGAGAACCTTTGAAGAGAAGGCGCCGCATAAGTTGCCAAACGGAAATCGTACTTCCCTAATTTTCCTACCAAAAGCTAGAGCCCAGTGGAAACTACTTGTTTCCACTGGGCTCTAGCTTTTGTGCGCGGTGTTAGTAGGAGGGAGCTATGGCTGCCGGTCGGGGGCCGTGAAGTCTAGCATCCAGCCGGGGTATTCGGGAGCTAGCTTGCTGACTTCATCTAGCTGCTTCAGTTCCTCCGAGGTCAGTTGTACGTCCACGGATTTTAGGTTGTCTTCTAGCTGCTCCATTTTCTTTGCGCCAATAATCACGCTCGTAACTACTGGCTGATGCAGCAGCCAAGCCAGTGCCAATTGGGCAACGGAAACACCTTTAGTTTCGGCGAGGGGGCGGAGCACATCGAGAATGTCGAAGGCTTTGTCCTTGTCTACGGGTGGGAAGTCGAAGTTCAACCGGCGAGCACCTTCTTCGCTTTGTTGGTCGCGGGTGAACTTGCCGCTCAGGAAGCCGCCCGCCAGCGGGCTCCACACCATCAAACCTACTTTTTGGTCGAGCAGCAGCGGTACCAGCTCGCGCTCCAAGTCGCGGCCAGCAACGGTGTAGTACGCTTGCAACGACACGAACTTCTCGATGTGGTTGTAAGTGGAGTAGCTCAGCGCTTTCATCAGTTGCCAAGCAGCCACGTTGCTCGCCCCGATGTATCGCACCTTGCCGCTTCGTACCAAGTCATCGAGGGCACGCAAGGTATCTTCTATGGGGGTTAGCGGATCGTAGCTATGGATTTGATAAAGGTCGATGTAGTCGGTTTTCAACCGCTTCAAGGAGCTTTCCACCTGGTCGAAAATGTGCTTGCGGGTTAGGCCGACTTGGTTGGGCCCTTCGCCCATCTTGCCGCGCACTTTGGTGGCAAGCACTAGCGAATCGCGCGACAAACCCAAATTATGGATGGACTGGCCGGTTAGCTCTTCCGACATGCCTTCCGAATAGACGTTGGCCGTGTCGATGAAGTTGATGCCTGCCTCTACAGCGCGCTTAATTTGCTCGTCTACGGCTTGCTGGTCCAGCGAGCCCATGGCCGCTGCCCACCCTTTGCCGCCGTATGTCATGGTACCCAAGCACAGCTCCGATACCTTCAGGCCAGTATTGCCTAACAGGTTGTATTTCATGGTAACCAGGAAATTGAATGAGAATCTTACGTAAAACACCGAGCAGGCAAGCACATGCAGCGAAGTAAAAGCTTAACCTTATGCCTACATGCCGATGTATGTAGGTACACTACGTAAAAACGCTTACAAAGCCGGTGATTACCTGTATAAGTTTGTGTTGTATTGCGTGTTGCTGCTTTAGCCTCACCAATTGCAACCCTTTCACCTTCACCACTTCACTCCCTCATGCTTCGCGACGACCTTATTTTCCTTCGGGCTCTCGAAGCGGATGACCTTGATTTCCTGTACGCGCTGGAAAATGATTCGTCGTTGTGGCATGTCTCCGACGCTGTGACTCCCATTTCGCGGTACACTTTGCAAAAATATTTAGATAATTCTGCCGCCGATTTTCACGAGGTGCGGCAACTCCGCCTCGTAATTTGTGCAGCAACCGACGGACGGGCGGTAGGTACTATCGACTTGTTTGATTTCGACCCGCGCCACCAACGGGCTGGAGTGGGAATTGCGGTGTTGCAAAATGAACGGAAAAGTGGATTTGCCCGTGCTGCATTAAAACTTCTGGCAATTTATGCCCGCCAAAACCTGTACCTACATCAGCTTTTTTGTACAATCGGAGCCGGCAATATTGCTAGCCAAAGGCTGTTCGAACAAGCGGGATTTCAATTTGTGGGCGTGCGCAAAGACTGGTTGCGCACCGCCGAAGGTTGGCAGAACGTGGTAGAATACCAATGTTTATTGGACATATAGCGGGATAAAAACCACGCGTATTAGCGTTGAGCTTGCCAAGCAATAAAGAGAATTACATATTCTCGTTATTGCCGAGTTCTAGAAACCGTGATAACGCCAAAAATGTAACTTTTAGATGCTAATTCTGGTAATAATTAGCTTGAGTGGTTTTACAGTTGAACTTATCAGCTAAACCAAATCTCCTCATTGCCGTGTATCCTTTTATCGAGGAGTGGCGTATAATCTAAAACCAACCGGGTGGTGACTTTTTAGGCTACTGTGTAGACCCGCTGGTGTAACACTATTTTCACTTACTAACGATCTATGTCGCTGAACGACCCAGCGCAGGTGAACTCCTCTGCCTCTGACCAAAATCTATCCGCTCCTCAAACACCTTCCGGAACGTTTCCGGATTTGGTATGCTTTGCCCATCTTCATTGGGATTTTGTGTGGCAACGCCCACAGCATTTGTTGTCGCGTTTTGCGCAACATGGCCGGGTACTTTACGTGGAAGACCCCTTCGTTCATCCCGACCAAGTAGAACCACATCTTGAAATTAAAGAGCGCCAAAACGGCGTCAAAGTAGTTGTTGCCCATTTGCCCTTTGGCTTGACGTGGCAAGATTCCGACGCCGAGCAAAGCAGACTATTAGCTGAATACTTCGAGAAGGAAAATTTCACGCAGTACATCTTCTGGTATTACACGCCGATGGCGCTCAATAAGTCGCGCAACTTTCGGCCCGTTCTCACCATCTACGACTGCATGGATGAGTTGGCCAGCTTCAAATTTGCGCCCGCAGGCTTACGGGAGCGGGAGCAGGAGTTGTTCAAGAAAGCAGACTTGGTATTCACGGGCGGTTACACCATCTACGAATCCAAGAAGCTACAGCACCACGATGCACACCCTTTCCCAAGCAGCATCGACAAAGACCACTTCGGGTTGGCTCGCCAGCCCATGGACGATCCGGCCGACCAGGCTGGTATTGCCCACCCGCGTATCGGCTTCTTCGGCGTAGTCGATGAGCGCCTCGACATTGAACTGTTGCGTCAGCTCGCCGATGCACACCCCGAATGGCAGTTCGTCATCATCGGGCCCGTTGTGAAGATCAGCCACGACGTGCTGCCCCGTCAGGAGAATATCCACTACTTGGGTGGGAAAGACTACCTGCAATTGCCTTCTTACCTGCACGGGTGGGATGTTGCCACGTTACTATTCGCCGACAACGAAAGCACCAAGTACATTTCCCCCACCAAGACGCCGGAATACTTGGCCGCTGGCCGCCCGGTAGTCAGCACGCCTATCCGCGACGTAGTGCGGCCCTACGGGGATCTTAACCTCGTACAGATTGCTGCCACCGCCGATGAGTTCGGGCGCGCCATCGAGAAAGCCCTTGTTCAGACGCAAGACGCCGATTGGCGCCGTCGTACGGACGAATACTTGGCTACTATCTCTTGGGACCTGACCTGGCAGCAAATGCGGGACCTTATGTTGAACCGCCTCCAAGCCAAAACGGCCGTACTAGCCACCGAAACAACAGATTCGTCGCTGGTTTCAGCTTCCTGATCTTTCTTCTTCTCCCTAATCCTTTCCAAAACACTCTTAGCTTATGTTCGATTATCTAATAGTAGGGGCCGGGTTTGCCGGCAGTGTGCTGGCCGAGCGCCTAGCTACCCGTTCGAATAAGAAAGTTCTCGTTGTAGATAAGCGCAACCATATTGCCGGCAATGCTTATGATCATTACAACGAAGAAGGCATCCTAGTCCACAAATACGGACCGCATATCTTCCACACCAACTCGAAAGACGTATTCGAGTACCTCTCCAACTTCACTGATTGGCGCCCGTATGAGCACCGCGTATTGGCTTCCGTTGACGGACAGCTCGTGCCGATGCCCATCAACCTCGATACCATCAACAAACTCTATGGCCTCTCGCTCAATAGCTTCGAGGTAGAGCAGTTCCTAGAGTCGTTGGCCGAGGAAGTTCCCGTTATCAAAACGTCGGAAGACGTAGTAGTTAGTAAAGTAGGCCGCGAGTTATACGAGAAATTTTTCCGCAACTATACCCGCAAGCAGTGGGGCCTCGATCCTTCGGAGCTCGATAAGTCGGTAACATCGCGCGTGCCTACCCGCACTAACCGCGACAGCCGTTACTTCACCGATACCTACCAGGCCATGCCGTTGCACGGCTACACCCGCATGTTCGAGAAGATGTTGGATCACCCCAACATTAAGGTGATGCTCAACACCGACTACCACGACATCATCGACTTCATTCCGTTCAAGGAAATGATTTTCACGGGTCCAGTAGACGAGTATTTCGACTTCAAGTATGGCAAGCTGCCGTACCGTTCGTTGGAGTTCAAGCACGAAACCCTCAACCAGGAGAACTACCTGGAGGCGCCCGTGGTCAACTACCCCAACGACAACCTCTACACCCGTATCACGGAGTTCAAGGCCCTCACCGGCCAGAAGCACCCCAAAACGGCTATCGTGTACGAGTATCCGAAAGCCGAGGGCGACCCGTACTATCCAGTACCACAGCCCGAAAACGCGGAGTTGTACAACCAGTACAAGAAGCTGGCCGACAATACGCCAAACGTTCACTTTGTGGGCCGCTTGGCTACCTACCGCTACTACAACATGGACCAGGTGGTAGCCCAAGCCCTGACGCTTTACAAAAAGCTAACCGAGAAGAGCGAGGAAGCTGTGAAAGCTGCTGCCAAGCCTGCCATTACCGGTTCCGCTTCCATCATCGATAAGCTCGTACCGCGCGATCCGGCCAAAGGCAAGCCGTAAGCTAAAGTGGTCCGTAGCGCAGTCATAAGCATCCATCCTGCTTGCGGCTTCGCACTCCGACCATCTCACCAGAAGTCCTGCGAGGCGTTCTTCCAGCTTCTCGTAGGGCCATCCGGCCACGATAAAAACTTGTTATGAAGCTGACGATTATAGTCGCTCAGTGAGAACTGTCATCTACTCTCGGGACGAGGCCCTGTGCGGTCTTATATCCCGAGAATAGATGACAGGCTTGTTTTAGGACCGGGCAACCTCGTCACTTTATGGCTAAACAAAGCCGATTGTAAGTTGCCTAGCCTACTTCCTTTCCAAAGCCCAAACTATGCCTGACAAGAATGTTGAAATGTGGGGCGGCGTAGAATGTACCATTCGTCGCATTGGCGAAGGCTACACCGATCAGCTCGAAAGCAGCGGGCATCGGTATCGGGTCGAAGACCTCGACTTGTTCGCCGACCTTGGCATCAAGAAACTACGCTACCCAGTGCTGTGGGAGCAAGTTGCTCCTAATAGCCTCGACGAACCCGATTGGTCCTGGACCGATGAGCGCCTGAATCGCCTACGCGAGCTTGGCATCGACCCTATCGTTACGCTGTTGCACCACGGCAGTGGCCCGCATTATACGGCGCTGCATCGGGAGAACTTCGTGCCGGGGCTGGCCCGCTTCGCCGAAATGGTAGCCGAGCGCTATCCTTGGATCAACCATTATACGCCAGTAAACGAGCCCCTCACGACGGCTCGCTTCAGCGGCCTCTACGGCATCTGGTATCCGCATGGCATCGACGATCAGACGTTTGTGCGCATCCAACTCAACCACATCAAAGGCACGAAAGCGGCCATGCAAGCGGTGCGGAAAATCAACCCGCAAGCGCAGTTGGTGCAAACCGAAGACCTCGGCAAAACGCAGTGCACCCCGGCGCTGGAATACCAAGCCGAGTACGAGAACAACCGCCGCTGGCTAACCTTTGATTTGCTGTGTGGCCGCATCGACCAGGACCACCCGATGTGGGACTACCTGCGAACCAATTGTGCCACCGAAAGTGAGTTGATGGAGCTGGTTTCGGACCCCTGCCCACCCGATGTGCTGGGCATCAACTATTACATTACCAGTGAGCGGTTTCTCGATGAGAACCACGAGGCCTACCAAGGCCACCACCGGGTCTCCTGCAACGAACGACCCGACTATGCCGATGTGGAAGCCGTGCGGGTACGCCTAGTGGAACTAACCGGCCAATACCGGTTACTCATGGAAGCGTGGGAGCGGTACAACCTGCCGCTAGCGGTAACCGAAGTTCATATTGATTGCACCCGCGAAGAGCAAATGCGGTGGGTACAGCAAGCTTGGAATACGGCCAATCAACTCAAAGCAGAAGGAGTTGATATGCGGGCCATTACCATCTGGTCGTTGCTTGGCGCTTACGACTGGAATTCGTTGCTAACCCGACCGGGTACCTTCTACGAAAGCGGCGTTTTTGATATGTCAGGCGGTACGCCACGGCCAACAGCGCTGTTCAAAATGATTCGCAGCCTCTCGCGCGACGGGCATTATGAACATCCTCTGTTACAGTCTAAAGGTTGGTGGGAAAGGGAAGAACGTTTCCATTACCACCACCATTGTCCTACCCACCAGACCACCTAAATACGATGCAAATATTACCTTCCAATGAATTGTCGGCCAATCTATTGCAGCCGACTATTCAGCCGCTGTTAATTACGGGCGCCACGGGTACGTTAGGCAGAGCCTTCCAACGCATATGCGCCACCCGAGGCATCGAAACGGTGATTCTCAACCGCTCCGAGCTTGATATTACAGATGTGCTTTCCGTGGAAAAAGCCATTGCAAAGCACAACCCTTGGGCCGTGGTAAACACTGCCGGCTACGTGCGGGTTGATGAAGCTGAAAAGGATTTCGAGCGGTGCTACCGTGAAAATGCCATCGGTCCCACCATTCTGGCTACGGCCTGCGCTGCGCGCGGCATTCAGTTGCTCACGTTCTCTTCCGACTTGGTATTCGACGGCAACAAGTCGTCGGCGTACGTGGAAAGCGACCAGCCCCGGCCGCTAAACGTGTATGGCAACAGCAAGCGCCTCGCCGAGCGCGACGTACTAATGCAGCAGCCTAACGCTTTAGTAGTTCGCACGAGTGCCTTCTTCAGCCCCTGGGACGAGCACAACTTTGTGTATGCTGCGTTGCGAGCCGGGCAGCACAAGCAAGCCTTCCAAGCCGCCGACGACGTGCTCATATCGCCCACCTTCGTGCCTGACCTTGTTAATGTGTCGCTGAACCTGCTCATCGACGAGGAGAAAGGCGTGTGGCATTTGGCCAACCAAGGTGCTTACACCTGGGCCGAGCTCGCCCGCCTAGCCGCCGACATGGCCGGAATGGACCAATCGTTCGTTATGCCTTGCTCGATGCAGGCCTTTGGCCTCCCCGCCACTCGTCCTTCGTATAGTGTATTAGGTAGCCGCCAAGGCAATTTGCTGCCTTCGGCTGAAGATCGGCTGCACCAGTGCGTGATGGAAATGATGCATAAGATGAGGGAAGAACCCGAGGAAAGCATTGCGCTAGCATCGTAGTTTTCCTGTAGCATCTTGCCCGCTAGCAATGCCGAGTTGCATCGTTGGATGCTTCTGATGGCAAACCAAAGCCGCGTAATCCGGCCCTAAAGCCCACAACCAAAACCTGACAACATTTCTTTTATAGAAACCCCGCACCCTTTTTGAGGTAGCGGGGTTTTGTCGTTTTGGGGGTCGAGGCGACGCATATGCGGTGTTGCTCCGGGAGTTTCCCGAAAAACGCCGTAAATTTGAGGTACGCCCTCGCGTTTCAGCTTAAATAGACTAGCATGTTTGATTTTTTAGGGAAAACCGTCGCCAAAATTTTCGGTACCAAATCGGACCGAGATTTGAAGGAGATTATCCCCTACGTGGCGCTTATAAATGCCGAATATGCCAAACTGGCACAACTATCTGACGACCAACTGCGCGAGCGTACCAACGAGGTGCGTGCCCGCATCGACGAGCGTTTGAAAGGCATCGACGACCAGATAGCCGCTTTGCACGCCCGCGTCAACGAGGATACTACGCTGGATATTGGACAGAAAGAGCAGGTGTTCGACCAGATTGATGAGCTGGAAAAGCAGCGCAACAAAGATCTGGAAGTGGTGCTCATGGAAGTGCTGCCCGACGCTTTTGCTATCGTAAAAGAAACTGCGCGCCGCTACAAAGAAAACGGCCAGTTGGTGGTAACTGCCACCGACTACGACCGGGAGTACGCATCGCGTAAGAAGAACGTCACCATTCAGGGCGACCAAGCTATTTGGGCCAACAAGTGGATTGCCGGCGGTGCCGAAATCACGTGGGACATGGTTCATTACGACGTGCAGCTGATTGGCGGTGTAGTACTGCACCAAGGCAAGATTGCTGAAATGGCCACTGGGGAAGGCAAAACGCTGGTTTCGACCTTGCCGGCTTTCCTCAACGCCCTGTCCAAGCGCGGGGTGCACCTAGTAACCGTCAACGACTATCTGGCCAAGCGTGACTCGGAGTGGAATGCACCATTGTTTGAGTTCCACGGCATCACTGTGGACTGCATCGACAAGCACCAGCCGAACACCGATGCCCGCCGCAAGGCCTACGCCGCCGACATCACCTACGGCACCAACAACGAATTCGGCTTCGACTACCTGCGCGACAACATGGCGCGCGACCCGCAGGAACTGGTGCAGCGTAAGCACCACTTCGCCATGGTCGATGAGGTGGACTCGGTACTCATTGATGATGCCCGGACGCCGCTTATCATCTCCGGTCCCGTGCCACGCGGGGATGTGCACGAGTTCTATCAGCTCAAGCCCCGCATTCAGATGCTGGTGGACGCGCAGAAGAAACTGGTGCAGCAGTACTTGGTGGAAGCTCGCAAGGGCTTGAAAGAAGGAAAAGAAGGCACCAAGGAAGGCGAGCCAGGCTTGGCCTTGTTCCGCGCTTATCGTGGCCTGCCCAAGAGCAAGCCGCTGATTAAATTCTTGTCGGAAACCGGGGTGCGGGCTGTGCTGCAAAAGGTGGAGAATTTCTACCTGCAAGACAACGCGCGCCAGATGCCGCAGGCCGATATGCCGCTGTACTTCACCATCGACGAGAAGCACAACCAGATCGAGCTAACCGAAAAAGGTATCGACCTAATTACGGCGCAGGGTGAAGATCCGCACCTGTTCATCATGCCCGATATCGGGTCGGAAATTGCGGCGCTCGAAAACAACAAGAGCCTCACCAATGAAGACCGGCTGCACCAGAAAGAGCAGCTCATGCAGGACTACCAGGAGAAGAGCGAGCGGGTGCACACCGTGAACCAGCTGCTGAAAGCTTACACCTTGTTCGAGCGCGACGACCAGTATATCCTGACCGACGACGGCAAGGTGAAGATTGTAGACGAGCAGACCGGCCGCGTAATGGAAGGTCGCCGCTACTCCGACGGCTTGCACCAAGCCATTGAGGCCAAGGAAAACGTGCGCGTAGAAGACGCCACGCAGACCTACGCCACCGTGACCTTGCAGAACTACTTCCGCATGTACCACAAGTTGGGCGGCATGACGGGTACGGCTGAAACCGAAGCCGGAGAGTTCTGGAGCATCTACAAGCTCGATGTAGTGGTGATACCCACCAACCGCGGCATCCAGCGCCACGACGAGCACGACAAGGTGTACAAGACCGTGCGCGAGAAGTACAATGCCGTAGCCGAGGAAATTCAGGAGCTGGTGAAAGCCAACCGCCCCGTGCTGGTAGGTACCACCTCCGTAGAAATTTCCGAGTTAGTTAGCCGCATGCTGAAGTTGCGCGGTATACCGCACCAAGTGCTGAACGCCAAGCAGAACCAGCGCGAAGCCGAAATTGTAGCCGCCGCTGGTCATCCAGGTACCGTAACCATAGCCACCAACATGGCCGGCCGTGGTACCGACATCAAGCTGCGCGGCATTGCCAAGGAATCGGGCGGATTAGCCATCATCGGCACTGAGCGCCACGAATCGCGCCGCGTCGACCGGCAGTTGCGTGGTCGTGCCGGCCGTCAGGGCGACCCAGGTTCTTCGCAGTTCTTTGTGAGCTTGGAAGACAACCTGATGCGCCTGTTCGGCTCCGACCGGATTGCCAAACTCATGGACCGCATGGGTCTGGAGGAAGGCGAGGTAATTCAGCACTCCATGATTACGTCGAGCATCGAGCGGGCGCAGAAGAAAGTTGAGGAAAATAACTTCGGCCAGCGCAAGCGCCTACTCGAGTACGACGACGTAATGAACGCGCAGCGGGAAGTGGTCTACAAGCGCCGTCGCAACGCGCTGTTTGGTGAGCGTCTGGAGCTGGACATCTGGAACATGATTTACGATGTCGCCGAAGACGTAGTAAGCACGCACAAGATTTCCGGCGACTACGAAGATTTCAAGCTAGCTATCCTGCGCATCTATGGCTACGACACCTACATCACCGAGCAGGAGATGAAAGGCCTAGCCGTTGGTCCGCTCACGCAGAAGCTCTACGACGAGGCGCTCGGCTATTATCACAGCAAAAACGACCACATTGCTAGCAACGCTATGCCGCTGGTCAACGATCTGCTGGCGCAGAACGCGCCGTTCGAGAACGTAGCTGTGCCATTCACCGATGGCCGTAAGCAAGTATCAGCGGTAGCCAACCTGCGCCGTGCCCAAGCCACGCAGGGCCACGAAATCATTCGGAGCATGGAGAAAGCCGTGGTGTTGTCAACCATCGACACCGCTTGGACCCAACACTTGCGCCAGATGGATGACCTCAAGCAGGTGGTGCAAAACGCCGTGTACGAACAGAAGGACCCGCTGTTGGTGTACAAGTTCGAGAGCTTCGAACTGTTCAAAGGCATGATCGGCAAAGTGAACGAGGAGACGCTCGCTTTCCTGTTCCGCGCCGACGTACCGGTGCAAGCCGGCGCCGAAGGTACCAATGACTCCGAATTCTATATCGAAGACGAATTGCCCACTCCGGCTCCAATGCCCAAGCTGAAGGCCGAGAAAGAAGTGTCGTCGGTGTCGTTGGGCGCAGGTCCTGAGGATATCGACCACGAGGCGGCCGTTGCCGAAAAGCAGCAGCCAGCGCGGGCACAGAAAATTGCCAATCGCAACGAGAAAGTGAGCGTGCAGTACATGGACGGCCGAATTCTGCGGGATGTGAAATTCAAAACTGTAGAAGAGGACTTGCTCAACAATCGGTGCGTGATAGTTGATGTAGCCTAAGAAATTCGGCTAAATAATTGCTTGAGGCGGGAGCCGGCGAAAATCGCTGGCTCCCGCTTTGTGTTATAAACAGTCTATTGAGTTACTATAGTACGTACATAGTTCACTTGCCGCTTCCCAAAACCCATAGCTAAATTCCTCGTTGACATTACCTTTAGTGATATGAATCTTGCGCCCCACATCGACCACACGCTGCTTCGCCCCGATGCCACCCCCGAGCAAATCAGCCAACTTTGCGCTGAAGCTGAGGAATACCATTTTGCCAGCGTGTGTGTACCGCCGTGCTACGTACGACAAGCCGCCGAGCAATTGCGCAATTCTGGCGTAGCGGTTTGCACGGTCGTAGGGTTCCCGCTTGGCTATCAGTTAGCAAAAGTGAAATTCTTTGAAGCGCATCAAGCTCTTACTGAAGGCGCTACCGAGTTGGATATGGTTATCAACATTAGCGCGTTGAAAGCTGGCCATTTAGAAGAGGTTGAAGAAGAAATTGGGCAGCTAGCTGAATTGTGTCATTTGCGCGGGGCCTTGCTGAAAGTAATTATTGAAACAGCCCTGCTTAGCGAAGACGAGATTGTGCTGGCCTGCGAACTGTGTGAAGAAGCGGGTGCCGATTTTGTAAAAACTTCCACCGGATTTGCTAGCCGTGGTGCCTCGGTAGAGGACGTAATGCTGATGCGCCAGTCGTTGCCAGGCAATATTCGTATCAAGGCTGCTGGCGGCATTCGGACTCGCACTGCCGCTCTGGCCCTGGTGGCCGCTGGCGCCGACCGGATTGGCTCGTCTAATAGCCTCGTTTTGCTTCACGAAGATGATACTACCATTACTGCGTAACGTGTTGTTGCTCTCCACTTTGTTTGCACTCGGTGCCTGTGCTACTACGGCTCCGGCAGCTACCGGCACCAAAACTCCCGCCGATACTACTAAGTCCCGCACTGCGCAAACGCAAACCGGCCAAGCAGCGCCAGCCGAAGACTTAAGCCGGTACCGCCCTACTTTCTCGGCCCCGAAAGAGTCTATTGCTCCAGCTCCCAAACCTGTGGTGGCGCCTACAAATCACGTAAACGCACAAATCGAACAGCGCTTGCGCGACCAAGCCTTCACCAATCAAAATGTGAAGTATGCCCAAGGCTACCGCATTCTGGCTTACGTTGGTTTGGAGCGTGAAAAGGCCATGGCCGTGCGCCGCGCCATCATCAGCCGCTACCCCGACGAAACCGATTACCTCACGTTCAAGCAGCCTGTATTCCGCCTGCACGTCGGCGACTATCTGACGCGCTTGGAAGCCGAGCAGGCCATGATGCGCATTCGTCCGCTGGCACCTAAAGCTGAACTCGAATCGGTGCAGGTACTCCTGAATAAGACAGCCAACTAAGGCAACAGTATTGTTCAACGAGCGAACAGTTGGTATAGGCTGTTGATGCCGGTCGGGTTAGAGTATCTTGCGGCATCATTCAACAACGCGCCAACCTAAAGTTGGTGTTACGGTCTGTCTATGCAACACCTGCTTTCTCGTATCAAAGCCCTGGCAACTGAAACCGCCGCCGACACAGTAGCCTTGCGCCAGCACTTGCACGCCAATCCGGAGCTTTCGTTTAAAGAGTTCAATACAATGGCATTCGTGACGGCAGAGCTAACCAAAATGGGACTCTCCCCGCAGCCGATTGCCAATACTGGCGTTGTCGCGCTTATCGAAGGACGCAACCCAAGTTTCCGCACGGTAGCGTTGCGTGCTGATATGGATGCTCTGCCTATTACGGAGCAAAACGAGGTGCCCTACAAATCCACGAATCCCGGCGTGATGCACGCTTGTGGCCACGACGTACACACGTCGTCGTTGCTCGGTACAGCTCGCATCCTGACGCAACTGCGCGACGAATTTGAGGGTACCGTGAAGCTGATGTTTCAGCCTGGCGAGGAACTACTGCCAGGTGGCGCTTCGCTGATGATCAAAGAAGGCGTGCTGGAAAATCCTAAACCTAGCAGCGTGCTAGGTCAGCACGTTTTCCCGATGCTGCCTGCGGGACAAATCGGCATCCGGCCGGGCCGGTATATGGCCAGCACCGACGAGCTATACCTAACCGTGCGCGGCAAAGGAGGTCACGGCGCCATGCCTGAAATGAACCTCGACCCCGTACTGGTAGCGGCGCATATTATTGTGGCCGCTCAACAGATTGTAAGCCGTCGGGCCAGCCCCAAAATGCCCTCTGTACTTTCGTTCGGCAAAGTCATTGCCAATGGCGCCACCAACGTTATTCCCAACGAAGTATACATTGAGGGCACCTTCCGTACGCTGAACGAAGAATGGCGCAACGAAGCCCACGAGCATTTGCGTCGTTTGTGCGAAGGACTGGCCGAATCGATGGGCGCTACGTGCGAGCTGGAAATCCGGCGGGGCTACCCGTATCTGGAAAACGAGCCGCAACTAACTGCCCGTGTCCGCGCGGCCGCCGAACAATACTTGGGTCCCGAAAACGTCATCGAACTCGACCAGTGGCTAGCCGCCGAAGATTTCGCGTACTTCTCACAAGCTGCTGATGCCTGCTTCTACCGGCTTGGCACTCGCGCCGCTGATGGCCGCTTCTCTTCTTCCGTACACACCCCCACCTTCGACATAGAGCCCACAGCGTTGGAAACAGGACCTGGCCTGATGGCTTGGCTCACGTTGCAAGAACTGTCCAACCGATAAGAATAGCTGCGATTTAGTTTTTTCTGACGTCAGATGACTGTGCTGGCTGGTGCAACCGGAAATTTGGTGTAAGCTCTACGCTCGATAAACAAATACATCTTAAAGACTGCTGCTTAGCGTGGAAGTGCTGTGGATAAGTGCCTCCGCATTAATGCGCAAGGAGAAAACTCACTCTTTTGCTATAGCCGTTACGTATGCGCTACCTATATTATTTGCTTCTGGTGCTTGGCTTATTCTCTGCTATTTCAGTTACAGCGCAGCGCCGCAGCGTCGACGATACGAGGCTACTACCAGAGGTGCAAACAGAGGTAGCCCTGAAAGGCGATGACTATTTGTTAGTCGGCCTACGGACGCCTTTGTTGACTGGAACTGCCAGTGGTGTTGAGGTTGACCGAGTAGGGCTGAACGTAGGTTATGAGCGATTTTGGACCCAGCAATGGAGCGGCGGCGCTACACTACGAGCAGAATTCTATGATGCGTATAGTAGGGGAGGCGACGTAAGCAAGCTCTATGCTGATGTCGTGCCTGAACTGTTCGTGCGGCATTGGAACATCCTGGGTGGCTTCAATTTTCGGCAGCGCCTTGGGGTAGAGTACTATATCCCTGGTGGCGAGAGTTCTGAAAGTCGGGCCATCACTCGTCTGCGTCTCGATATGGATCGGGTTATTCCTTTAGGTGAGCACACCGCCATTCGGCCGCGAATTGCTTATGAAGCGGTAGCCTACCTACGCTTACAGCGCGACGAAACTAAGTTGAAAGAACGGGTCATTGACTTTGGTAGCGTGCGGGCAGATGTAGGCGTAATTGTGTCGCCACGCTTCGACTTCACACCTTGGGTCGCCTCCCAAACCAATTATCTCAATGCGTTGCCGCAGTTTGATGCCAGCGGTAACCAAACTAGAGGCGGCCGGACTAACATAGTTTCGCCTGTGGTCGGATTGGATATGCGTCTAACCTTGTTCCGAGGTGGCGTTCCTTTCGAACGGCGTCAGCTTCCAACGCAGCACTAAGTTATTTTGTGACATTATGTCTTATTGGCTATTGCGCTATAATAGCTGCTGAAATCGCAGAAACAGCATTTATGGAGGCTTGCTTGGTATATTAAGATTGACAAATTTTCAAAATAAAGACAAAATGTCTCATTGAGAGTAGAGTAAATGGTTCTGGTATAGATTTTATAGATAGAGGGTATACCTGCAAAGGAAAACATCAACTCTGACTTCAAAATAGTATCTGCTACCATGGCAACTCTGCTTTATAACAACCGTCCTGCTCTCCGTTCCACTCGCACTTTCAACTCTCTGTTGAATGACATGCTGCGCGACACACTGCCTGCTGTTACGGAGCCCGCTAAGTCTTTCGTTCCTGCCGCCGACGTGCTAGAATCTGAGCAAGGCTTTGAACTACACCTCGCCTTGCCAGGCGTAGTGAAAGAGGACGTAAAAATTGATTTTCAGGAAGGCCAACTCGTTATCAGTGGTGAGCGCAAAGCGCCTGCTGCTGATGAAAATGCCCCTAAGTTCCGCCGTGTTGAAACTGGCTTTGGCAGCTTCACCCGCAGCTTCCGCCTCCCCGAGACTGTTGACGTAACGGCTATCAATGCTCAACTTACGGACGGCATTCTGCGCGTGACGTTACCTTTTGACAGCAAGAAAGTGACGAAACATCACATCGAGGTGCGCTAAGCATCAAAAAAAACTGAAAAAAAGGCATCCTTATGGGTGCCTTTTTACTTGGTTCAAGTGTTGTACATATAGCTATCAGTTACTCTAGGCTAGGGATTTAATTGTTGTTTTGTAAAGCATTGAACAACACCTAAAACGTAGCGTAGGATAGCGAAAAACTCTCCCTCAGATGCAACCCAATACTAGTAGGTACGCATCTTTCGTTTGCAGCAGAACAAGCAAGTATTTTCATTTGCTTTTCATGCTTGATTTGTAACTTAGGTTCTCTTCTTTTTCCTCTTCAACTATCATATTACCCATGCAAGCAAAACAAATGATGCTCGGTCTGTTAGGCTCCGCTATTCTTGGCGGTGGTGTAGCAGTGGGTGGGTACAAGCTGCTGGAACCCGAGCGTGCTATTACGCCTCAAACTGTGGCTGCTGACCCTAACGTTCGGTACACGAGTGAGCTGCGTAGCAGCAACTACGTTGTTCCTGAAGGTCTCAACTTCACGGCGGCGGCAGCATCCGTGACGCCAGCTGTGGTGCACGTAACAACTGAATACGCGCCGAAGCCTAGCCAGGGTGGTGCTCAAATGGATCCGTTCCTGCGGCAGTTCTTTGGCGACGATTTCGAACAATATCATGGCCGTGGCCAAGGAATGCAGCAGGGCTCTGGATCGGGCGTTATCATTGCTGCCAATGGTTATATCGTTACCAACAATCACGTAATCGACAAAGCCGACAAGATTACGGTGATCATGGACGACAAACGTAAGTTTGACGCCGAATTAGTGGGCACCGACCCAACCACCGACTTGGCGCTGCTCAAGGTGAAGGCTGATAATCTGCCCTTCATTCGCTACGGCAACTCCGACCAAGTGAAAGTAGGTGAGTGGGTATTGGCAGTTGGCAATCCCTTTAACCTGAACTCTACCGTTACGGCTGGTATCATCTCGGCCAAAGGGCGCAACATCAGCATCCTGCGTGACCAGAAGGGTATGGGCATCGAGTCGTTCTTGCAGACCGACGCTGTCGTAAACCCTGGTAACTCTGGTGGCGCATTGGTAAACCTGAACGGTGACCTAATTGGTATCAACTCGGCTATTGCTTCTCAAACAGGCTCGTTTGTAGGCTACTCATTTGCTGTGCCTAGCTCTATCGTGAGCAAGGTAATCGACGACTTACTGAAATATAAAGTGGTGCAGCGGGCACTGCTAGGGGTTAGCATTCAAGAAGTTGACGCTACGTTGGCTTCCGAGAAAAAGCTTCCTACACTGAATGGAGTTTACGTTCAGTCGTTGACGGAAGGTAGCTCGGCTTCTGAAGCTGGTATCAAGCCCGGTGACATCATCACCGAAATCAACGGCACGAAGGTGAATACCTCGTCGCAACTACAGGAGCAGGTAGCGCGCTTCCGTCCTGGCGACAAGATCAAAGTAACCTATCTGCGTGGCAACGATGCTCGGACTGCTACAGCCACTCTGCGCAACGCAACGGGTACCACTGACATTATCCGCGAAGAGGTTAGCAAGGCCATCAAATATGAAGGTGCTACGCTGGCACCTGTATCTAAGCAGGAAATGAACAAGCTCGGCTTAGATGGTGGTGCCAAGATCAGCGGCATTGGCAAGTCTAACTTCCGCGAAACCGGTATTGCCGACGGTTTCATCATTACTCGCATCGATAAGAACCGGGTAACGAAACCTCAAGATGTAGAGAAATTCCTTGAGGCGGCTAAAGACAGTGAAGGTGCCTTGGTAGAAGGTGTTTACCCTGACGGCCGTAAGGCGTACTACCCTATTGGGCAGGCTGAATAACGTTCAGTGCTAGTAACAAAAAGCCTCTGCCGTACAGCAGAGGCTTTTTTATGTCTATGAAAATCATTGTGGTTTTTATTACCGTGTTCTTTGATTGTCAGGTGTTACTTGTCGCGCAGCCAATCCATCGCGGAGCCTTCGTCGCCGAAAAGGCGCATGAAGTAGGGGCGTTCGGGGGCTAGGCCGTACGTGAGATATTGCATCTGGACAGGGTCGCCGGCATACACAGCCATGCGCGCTGGAGAGCATAAAACGCTTATATGCAATACTTGAGGGGCCAGGCGACTAGCCGCTTGCGGATAAAAAAGGGTAGTGGTCCACCGACCAAGTTCTACACTGATGTGTTCTCGCCGCCGTACATCCAGCAGCCAGCGGGCCGCATTATGCTGCTGAGCGGCAGCCAACACAGCCGTGAAGTCGGCCTGCAATTGTAGCAAGGCCGCATCATCAGGCCAACGTACCACCAGAATGTCCAGGTCGGGGCGGTACTGGATCGAGCAAGTCACGGCTGACATTACGGCGTGCATATGAAGTTAAACTAGGGGTATAAGATAAGGGATTAGCATAGCAAATAGCTAGAGCAATCTAAATGCTTAAGGATATGAATGCTCTTTAGTTGCCTATCACGAATTTACCGAGTTTGGGCGGCAATGAGGCTAGCCTCTCAACAAAGGACAGTTCCCGAAAAGGAACAACTTGATAGTTCGTCGTTGGCTTCGCCTTAAGTAATAGGGGTAGCCAGCCAACTTTGCGCTTCACCTTCTTGGTCGAAGAGTTGAAAGCAGTATGGATACATTGTTTGCTCGAACCGCTCGAGTAGTGCGGCTAGTTCGGCGTCAGTACGCAGAAGGCGCTGACTATCGGGTGGTACCATGTAGGCCATGCGCAAAGGCTGGTTAAAACGGGCTGCCAAAGTCGGGTAGAACATATCGTTCACCCATTGACCAGCTTCCTTGCTTACCGTAAGGGCCCGTACATCAAGCAACCAGCGTACCGTCCCTACGCGCTCTGCTTCATCGGCTAAGGCTCGATAACCGATTTGCAGTTCCTCTAAGGTCACGGGGCGTTGCCACCGCGCAATGAGCACACCTAAATCGGCACGATAGGTAAGAGAAAGGTGGTCGGAGATAGTAGAGGTTTGAGGCTGCATACTGTTTGCCGGCTAACACTTGACGATTGGAACAAGCTTTCTCCCAACAGACATCGTAACAAGGTTACATTACGAAAGCCGATGACAGAGTAATAATCGAGGACAACTACCAATTCTGGTGAACATCTTGGGAAAGATGCTTCTTCCCAAGTGTAACCCCAGCTTAATCAGCCTTCCAACAGCCAAGCCATAGCCGAAGCTTCGTCGAGAAAAGTGCGCAAACGATAGGGCTGGCCTTTGCTTTCGGCACGGGTGACGATGAGTTGCATATCGGAATCGGCATCAATGATTCGTTGTCGGCTAGGAGACGTCAGGTAGGCTATTCGTAAATTACCTGTTGGTGTCAGGGCCGCTGCATGTGGGAGAAATTCATCGGCCAGCCAACGGGTATGAGTGTTGTTAACTACTAATCGACGACGCACATCCACAAACCAAAAAGCAGCTTTATGGTGCAGCGTTAACTCTAGGGCAGCCCGATGAGCTAGTTGTAATTCAGATAGGGAAACATCACGCAACCAGCGCAAGATAACCGTTTGTAGATCGGGGCGGTAAGTGAGGTGGAGGTATTCGGCGTGTGTGGCAACAAGCGGAGCAGCAAAAGCGGAGAGCGGCATAATGCAAAGTGTCTTGAAATCTGGCGTAATGATAAATGTTTTGCTTTTCTATGACAAGCAGATCAGTAACACGATTTGGATGTAATATAAGCAAACATGTTCTTTATATAATTATTGAAAAAATACCATACTTGGTTTTGGGTGCACGAAAGTAGCTGTGTAGTATAGATAAGGGGACTTTTGTTGCGCATCGTGTTGTTAATCTTAGTTCTGGAAGGAGAGTACCTTTGCTGCATCTAACCCCATCCCATTCTTGACGATATCATGAAACAAGCCTTAGAAGAAGCAACTGCTACTGGCGCCGACGTGCAGGAGCATGATCCCCACGGTATTCAACAGGTGCTGCGCGAGCTAGGTATACAAGCCACCAATGGAGCTTGGAGCACCGGCTTGCAATGGGCAGTGCTACCGATAGCCATTCTAAAACCATCCATTCGCCTGCTGATGGCCGCCGTATCGGGGCGGTAGCCCTAGCCACCGCCGCCGACTACGACCATGTGGTGAAAACAGCACAAGCGGCATTTGTTACTTGGCGCACAGTGCCCGCTCCGAAACGCGGAGAAATAGTGCGTCAGATCGGCAACAAGCTCCGCGAGTACAAAGAGCCTTTAGGCAAGCTGGTGAGCTATGAGATGGGCAAGATCTTGCAGGAGGGGCTCGGCGAAGTCCAGGAGATGATAGACATCTGTGACTTTGCGGTAGGACTTTCGCGGCAGCTTCATGGCTTCACGATGCACTCGGAGCGGCCTGCGCACCGCATGTATGAACAGTACCATCCATTGGGTGTTGTCGGCATTATATCGGCATTCAATTTTCCCGTGGCTGTTTGGAGCTGGAATGCCATGCTAGCCGCTGTGTGCGGTGATGTATGCATCTGGAAACCTTCCGAGAAAACACCACTTACCGCAGTAGCCGTGCAGCACATTCTGGCAGATGTACTGCGCGAAAACGATTTGCCAGAAGGCGTTTTCAACTTAGTGGTTGGTGAGGCTGAAATTGGGGCGCAAATGGCAGCCGATAGTCGTATACCACTGGTATCAGCTACCGGCAGCACTCGAATGGGCAAAAAGGTAGGCGAAGTAGTAGGAGCCCGGCTTGGCCGCGCTTTGCTGGAACTCGGTGGCAACAATGCTATTATCGTCACTGAACACGCGGACCTCGATATTGCTATTCGAGCCATTGTGTTTGGGGCCGTGGGTACGGCCGGCCAGCGCTGCACCACCACGCGTCGGGTTATCATTCATACGAGTGTGTTCGAGGAAGTGAAAACTCGCCTTTTGAAAATATACCCCAACCTACCTATTGGCAACCCCTTGCAAGAAGGCACCTTGGTTGGCCCACTCATTGATCAACAGGCTGTGCAGAACTTCACCAAAGCCTTAGCCGATGTGCAGGCTGAAGGTGGCAAACTGCTCATTGGAGGCGAAGTGCTATCGGGTGCTGGCTACGAAACTGGCACCTATGTGCAGCCAGCGCTAGTAGAGGCCGAAAATCACTATCACATGGTGCAAGAGGAAACCTTTGCGCCCATCTTGTACCTGATTCAGTACAGCGGTGGGGTAGAGGAGGCCATAGCATTGCAAAATGGCGTGCGGCAGGGTCTTTCGTCAAGCATATTCACGCTAAACATGCGCGAAGCCGAAGCTTTCCTAGCGCATACCGGCTCCGACTGTGGCATTGCCAACGTCAACATTGGTACAAGCGGAGCAGAAATTGGCGGGGCTTTTGGCGGTGAGAAAGAAACTGGTGGCGGCCGCGAATCCGGCTCCGATGCATGGCGCGTATACATGCGCCGCCAAACCAACACCATCAACTACAGCACGCAACTGCCGCTGGCGCAAGGAATCAAGTTTGATGTGTAAGAAAATATAGCTTCACCGCTGGCTTGTCTGCATAGGCCCGTTTGGTTTTGCCAAGCGGGCCTATTTCGTTCGGGTTTTTCCTAGTGGTACTGAAGCCAATTAAGGCATACCAGCCATTGGCGAAAGAGCTAGCTATTTGAATTTTTACGGACCTTGTGCAACCTCAGCTTCGTTAGCTAAGTCTTTCGCTTGCATGTCCGCCATCCTCTAGCGGCTTTGCCCGGAAAGTTGGATATTTACGATCATCCATCCACTAATTCGCTGCCTTCGCCCGACGCTATGGAAGCTTTTGCGTATACCGATATCAATGCCCCGCTGGTCGAGCGGTGCCGCCTGGGCGACCGACGGGCGCAGGCCGAAATTTATAAGCGCTACTCGAAAGCCATGTTCAACGCCTCACTGCGGATTACCGGTGATTTTGCCGAGGCGGAGGACGTGCTACAAGAGTCGTTTCTGAGTGCTTTCCGAGAGTTACACAGTTATAAAGGTGATTCGTCTTTTGGTAGCTGGCTGAAACGAATTGTTATCAACAAGAGTATTAACTGCCTGCGCAACCGGCGCTTGCAACTGGTACCGCTAGGCGAGCAGCACGATGCGGCGGGCCTGGAACTGCCTGATCATGCCGCCGATATGGAAGGAGTGCAGTGGCGAGCCGATGTAGTGCGGCGCTGCGTACAAGAATTGCCTGATGGCTATCGGGTAGTACTGACCCTATATCTGCTCGAAGGCTATGATCACGCCGAAATCGCCAGCATTTTAGGTATCACCGAATCCACTTCTAAGTCGCAGTATAGCCGGGCCCGCAAAAAGCTGCTTGAACTAGCGTGTCAGCGGGGTCTGACTTCGTAAACACACCTTTCTTACCTCACTTTATTTCGCCTGCCGTGTACCGCCCACCCCAAAACGACGGGGCGCGACGGGTTGACATAAACCACGTGCCTAGTACCACCCCCATATGAACAACAAAGAAACCGGACTGGAGAATTTCATCGAGCGGCACCGCGCCGAGTTCGATGCGTTCGAGCCGCGCCCGGATTTGTGGGATGACATCGAACAGCAACTGGCTGCACCCACGGCCAGCGCTGCAACTCCCGTCTCCGAAGAAGCGGCTGCGAGTGAAGCATTGCGCATTGTAAAACTGTATCCTGACGCGCCGGAAGTTGCACCGGCAAAACCAACAAAAACTGGAAGTAGCCACATCAATTGGTTGCCTCGGCCTGGTGTGGCAGCGGCGGTAGCTCTGTTACTGATGGCAGGCGCTGGCGCCGTATGGAACAAGCAGCAGCAGACAACTGGCTGGGCCAATACGGGTACTTCGCCACTGGTACTAGCTGCGCCAATCACTGAGATGGACGACGCAAGTGCTGGCTTGTACTTTGGTGCTTCGCCAGTAGCAAATTCAACTGAAGCGCCACAGCATTTAAACACTGCCGTGCGCCGCATGGAAACCTACTACGCGGCCGAAATCAGTGAACGGCAAAACGAATTGCGCCAGCTAGAAGCGGCCACAGCCGTAGCCAGCGCTCCGTCCACGGCTGATTGGCAGCGTGAGCTAGCTAGCCTCGATTCCACCTATCGTCAGCTAAAGGTCGAGCTTTACCGTAATCCGGAGCCAGATGTAGTGCTGGAGGCGATGAATCGTAACCTGCAAATTCGCCTTGACATCCTAAATCAGGAGACCCGCACCCGTGAGCAGGTGCAGGAATACCATGCTCAACCGATGATGGTTGCCGATAACCACCCGATGCCATGAACAATTTCCGCCGCACTTTTCTGTGGACCAGCCGTGTGCTGGCGGTAAGCTGCCTGGTAGTGGCCGGCAATACCGTGCAGGCGCAGCAACAAACAAAAGAGCCAGTCCGCAATCAGTCCGCAACCGAGGTTCAGTACTATCAACAGTCGGGGGCGGAAGTGCCAATTTTTTGGCCCCAAGGTGGAGGACCGGAGGTACCCATAGATGGGCGTTGCCAGCAAGGACAGCAAGCTTCTCTGGATCAAGATCCTCAGCAAGAGCAGCAGAACGACGGAACAGCACTACCAGCCGCCGAACGAACTCGCAAGCTAAGTCGCACCTTTGCGGTATCGAGCGGCAAACCCTTCCACTTGGTTACCCGCTATGGCCGGGTACAAGTGAATGTGTGGAATCGGGCAGAAATTCGGACCGACGTGGACATTATTACCCGCGCCGAAACCGACGAGAAAGCGCAGCAGCTACAGGAAATGATTCAGGTGCAGCTGCTGGAAACCGATCCGAGCACCGGGGGCGTATCGGCTAAGTCGAAGTTCAGTTCCATGCCGCACGGATGCTGGAGCCGAACCAAGCTCTACGAAGTAAACTACACCATCTGGTTGCCCCGAAATACACCTTTGACCATTCATAACACGTTTGGAGAGGTAAGCATTTTAGGCGACTTAAGCGGCTCTACCGAACTAGCCGTCGAGTACGGCACGCTGCGCACTGGGCGTCTCGAAGGCAGCCAGAACTTGCTGCGCATTGGCAATGGCCAAGCAGCCGTTCCGTACGTTCGCCAAGCCGGTATCGACGCCTCCTACTCGCGCCTGCGCATCGATGGTGGTCAGAACGTAGACTTGCGCAACAATTACTCCGACATCAACATCGGGATAGTGCAGGACCTGACCGTGCACAGCAAGTACGGCGACGTAGCCCTAGGTACGGTGCGCAACTTGCGCGGCACATCAGGCTACTCGAAGTTCAGCATTGACAAGCTCAGCAACCAGCTGGATATGACGGTGCAGTACTGCCCTAATTTCGAGGTACGCAATACAGGCCGCAATTTCCGTCAAATCAATTTGGACGGCGGCTACAGCACCATCTTGCTAAACTTCGAGGACGAAGCTGGTTTCAATTTCGATGTGAACACGCAGCACGGTAAGTTGCTCGTCGACAAGAAGCTAGTGCGCGTTGCTTCCGAAGAAACCAGCCCCGTTTCCAGCGATATGCAAGGCACCTTTAATGTGGTGAAAACTGGTGCTCCGGCTGCCAGCAATGTCAATATTCGGGTGCGCTACGGCAACGTACGTTTCAATCGGTAGCAGTAACTGTGGAGTCTGCTAGTACAGCAGATTGTCAGACAGCGCAAACGCAAACCGGCCGCGGGTTAATGTTGAGGGTGTTCAGTTACCACAACGTTGGTCCGCGGCCGGTCTGCGTTTGCGCTGTTTGTCATTTCTTTACAGTCAACTCTATTGTTTCTGTAATGCGCTTGTTCATGCTGCTGGTTTTATGGCCAGCCTGTATTTTCGCTCAAACTCCTACAGCTATGCCCACTGTGCCGTCTGGTAAGCCTGTTGCTTCATCTATGCGCACCTACGCGCTACGCCTAAAGCCTGGTCAGGATTTGCGGCAGCAACTAGATGCCTTCGTGCAGCAGCACCAGATTCGAGCGGGGGCTATGGTCACGTGCGTGGGTAGCCTCACCCAAGCGACGCTACGGCTAGCCAACCAAGAAAACGCCACGGTGTACCGAGGGCACTTCGAGATAGTATCGTTGGTTGGTACGCTTTCCATCAATGGCAGCCACCTGCACCTAGCCGTATCCGACTCGACGGGGCGTACTCTAGGCGGGCATCTGCTCGACGGCAACCTTGTATATACCACCGCTGAATTAGTAGTAGGTGTGTTAGAGGAGCTTGATTTCCGTCGGGAACCTGACCCTACTTACGGCTACCGCGAACTAACAGTGCATCCGCTTGCCCCGGCTCCTAAGCAGAAGAAATCAGCTCGGCAGTAAGGTGAATAAGGCAACAAGCATTGCCTAGCAAAATATTATTTAACAGGACCCTCTACCTGTTTCAGAAGGAGGGGTTATTATGTATTATTGTAAGATTATCTACCTCGTATTGTTGACTATGCCCTGTGATTTAGCATTGTTTGATTATTTAATATAGTTGTGCCATTTGCTCTATAGTGCAACCTGTACTTGGCTTTTAACTGCTAGCATCGTTTCTGCGCAATGGATGGCTGCCGATGAACTGCCGCCGTTTATCAATTCAGGTGAAGTACTACTTTAAAGCAATAAGCCACACAATAAAGACGAGCTTGATTCGGCCACTGCTTGCTGCTCTACCATTGCGACAAGTGATTCTTTATCAGTGAAGTACGAATTGTTGCTTGCCAACCTAGCAACTAAGCGCTATCAAATAATCAGAGATTATTGTCAGCTGGGCGCTGGCTTTGCACTATTCTGTACCTCGGCCTTGTAGTACACTAAGTTTAGCCTATCAGCCAAAAAGTTTGCTAGCGCGGAGAAGTCTAGCGTAACAGCGAGAAACTAGGTCCCACGTAGTATCACAGTTCTAGGGCAAACTTATTAAGAAGAAAATATTACTGGAATTAGTACGTGTATGAAGGCAAATAAGGAAGTGGGCCGCGCCGCGGCGCTGCTGGTATTGCAAGTAGGTTTATTATTGGGTGCTGCACCGATTCGGGCCCAGCAGCCCACGCAGTTGGTCGCTCAAATGCAGGCACAGTTTCCCGGCGAGAAAGCCGTGTACCTGGATTATCGTACCGATTTAACCCTGGAGCTAAAAGGGGACTCGGTGATGATTCTGGCGCGCCATCACCAAGACATGTTGCACCTGGATGCCCAATCAGTTGCCTACGCCAGCGACCGGGCATTCAACTCGCATTTTAGCCGGTTGCAGAAGCTGGAAGCTCGCACTATGGTACCGGCCGGCAACAGCTACAAGGCAGTGAAGGTGACCGATTTCAAAGAGAAGTTCGAGTTGCAGTCAGGCATATTCTACGACGATACGCGCGCCACTACGTTCAGCTTTCCGGCGGTGTCGCCGGGGGCGCGCACCGTCACGGACTATACCGTGCGCCACCCCGACCCGCGCTTTTTGGCGCCCTTTTATTTCGGGGCGCACGTGCCGATGCGGCATGCCGAGCTAACCATCACCGCGCCGCGCAGCATCAAGGTCAACTACAAGCTGTTTCACGTCGAGAATACGCCCATCAGCTTCACCAAGCAGGAAAAAGGCAACCTGATAATCTACCGCTGGACTGCCGAAAACCTGCCGAGCCCGCCCCGCGACGACGATGGCCCGGAGGCAGCCTATTACCTGCCGCACCTAGTGTATTTTGTGGAGGAAGTGCCCTCGGTGGCCGGCCCACCGCGCAAGATGCTAGCCGGTGTGCCCGAGTTGTATAATTTGTACGCCAGCTTCGTCAGCAACCTCGACCCCAAAGAAAGCCCGGCGTTGCACAAAGTCGTTGACTCCTTGGTAGTAGGCGCCAAAACCGAGCAGGAGCGGGTACAGCGCATCTATTATTGGGTGCAAGACAACATCCGCTACGTAGCTTTCGAAAACGGCATGGGCGGCTTCATCCCCCGCGACGCCGGCCAGGTGTACGCCAAGCGCTACGGCGACTGCAAGGACATGGCCAACCTAACCCGCGAAATGCTGCGCATGGCCGGCATCAAATCCTACCTCACTTGGATAGGAACCCGCGACCTGCCTTACCGCTACTCCGAGCTAGCCACACCCGGCGTCGATAACCACATGATAACGACGTACGAAGCCAGTCCCGGTAAATACGTGTTCCTAGACGCTACCAACAAGTACATGCCGTTCGGAATGCCCTCGTCTTTTATTCAAGGCAAGGAAGCCTTGCTAGCTATTGATGGCAAAAACTGCAAGGTGGTGGGCGTGCCGGTGATGGAAAAAGACAGCAGCCCCATATCCGATGTGTCGGCGGTGAAGCTAGACGACAAGGGCGGGCTACGCGGTAAAGGCAGCCTGCAACTCAGCGGCTACGCGAAAGTGCGGCAGAGCTACGCCCTCGATGGGCTCGATCAGCAGCAGGAAAACAAGTACGTGAAGGCGCTGCTTGAACGGGGCAACAACAAGTTCTTCGTGGACAGCTACAAGGTCAGCCACCTCGACACCCACGACAAGCCCCTGACTATTGATTACGAGTACCGATTGCAAGACTACGTGCAGAAGCTCGACGACGAAATCTACGTGAACCTGAACCTGGAGCAACCCTACGCCCACGACAAGATTGACGCTACTAAGCGCCGCCTACCCCGCGTGAACGAGTACGCGCATCAAAACCGCACCCGCACTGAACTGGAAATACCAGCCGGCTACGATGTGGAATACCTACCGGCCGCCGCCGAGTCACACGATCCGCTGTTTGGTTTCCGCATCAAGTACGAGCGGCAAGGCAACAAAATTGTGCAGGACCGGGAGGTATACATCAACTACCTAATGCTGGAGCCCAAGCAGTTCAACCAGTGGAATGCAGGTATTGAAAAGCTGAATGCTGCCTACCGCGAAACCGTCATTTTCAAGAAAAAGCGGGTGTAGCCGGGCCAGGCGAAACCGCTGTCTAGGTCCCGATTCTATCAGCTAGTATTACGTTCATTACTATGAAATTCTTATCTGCTATCCGCACCACTGCGGTGGTATTCTTGTTAATGGCTAGCCCGGTGCTGGCCCAAACGGTGCCGAGTGCGTTGCAATACGCCACTTACGACTGGGACGCCAAGCGCACCAAGCGCCTATCCATCACCGAGGAAGAAGCAAAACATCCGGCTATGGTGCTTCGCGAGTTTACGGCGCACGAATACATGTACAGCTCCCAAGACAAAGCGCTGAAGCTGTACTCGACCGAGCACCGCATTATGCGCGTGAATACTTCCGACGGTATCGAGCGGTTCAACAAAATCTATATTCCGGAAGACGGCGGCCAATTGCTGTCCTTGAAAGCCCGCACCATTAGCCCGCGTGGGGAAGTGGTGGAAGTGAACCAAGGCAACATCAAAGAGTTGAAAGACGAAGATGGCCGCCGGGGCTTCAAGATTTTTGCGGTGGAAGGCGTCGAGAAAGGCTCGGAAATCGAATACGTGTTTTTCCGGGAGCAGGCTCCCAGGTTCTTCGGGCGCGACTATTTGCAGAGCGACCTGCCTGCGCGGGACGTAACGTTCGAGCTGATTTCGCCGGAGGCCCTCACCTTTGACGCCCGGGTTTACAACGGTCCGGCTTCGCCCCGCGACACACTGTTGGCTGGCAAACATCATCTCAACATGAAACTGGCCCACGTGCCAGCCGTGCGCGAAGAAGCTTTTGCCACGGTTGACGCCGAACGCATGCGTGTGGAATACAAGTTAGCTTACACTGCCCAACGTGGCCGGACCCGGCTCTTCACCTGGGCCGATGCCAGCATGTACTTGTACGAAAGCACTTACACGCTAGCCAAAGACGAAGCCAAAGCGGCCGACAAGATCCTGAAAGCCGCCAAGGTTCCGGCCGGCGGCCTGGAAACGCGAGTGCGGGCCCTAGAGCAATACCTCAAAACCAATTTCAACGTGCAGGAAAGCGCCGAATCCAACCTAGCTCGGATTGCGGCCACGCACAATGCCTCCGAGATGGGAATGACCCGGTTGTTTGCGGCCATGCTCCGGCGCCTCAATATCGAGCATGAGCTGGTGGTAACTTCTGACCGTTCCAGCGTAGTATTTGATGAGTCGTTTGATTCCTGGAATTACCTCGACAACTACATTCTCTACTTCCCCGAAACCAAGCAGCTGTTGGCGCCCGCTCGCCCTGATTTTCGCTACGGTATGGTGCCTCCCGGCTGGACCGCCAACAAAGGCTTGTTTATACGAACCGTGAAGCTTGGTTCTACTGAATCGGCGGTGGGCACAGTGCGCGATATTCCTACGCTGAGCGCCGAGCAAAGCCCGTATGACTTAGACATCAAGGTGAAGTTTTCGCCCGAGCTAGACAAGGCTATAGTGGACATGCACCAGATCCTGGGCGGCTACCACGCGCAAGACATTCAGCCTTATTACTCACTGATTCCGGAGGAGAAGCGCGCGGAAATTTTGCAGTCGTTGATAAAGAGCAGCGTGCCGGATGCCACATTCCAGAGTGTTAAAGCGACTAACGGCGAAGCCGGATTGAGCCCGCTCAGTAAGCCGTTCCTAGTAGATGCCAATGTGGAATCAGCCGCGTTGCTCAACAAAGCAGGCCAACGCTATTTGTTTAAGATCGGCGACTTGCTAGGGCCGCAGTCGGAACTGTACCAACCCGAAACCCGGCAGTACGACGTGGAAAACGACTACAACCGCCGCTATAACCGCGTTATTACCCTGGAACTGCCAGCGGGCTACCACGTTCGGAATCTGCAAGACCTCAACGCCGACGTTAAAGCTGGTCCCGATGCTAAAGACCCACTTTACTACTTCAACTCGAAGTACGACGTGCAAGGCCAAACCGTCAAAGTGACCATCACCGAAGCTTACCGCCAGATTCGCTGGCCAAAAAAGGACTTTGAAGTGTTTCGCGACGTGGTGAATGCCGCCGCCAACTTCAATAAAGTGGTGCTGGTGCTGGAGAAAACTAAGAGCTAGTCTGCACCCAAGCTTGCTTGATAACTTGGCAACCGCCAGAGCTTTAAGATAGTAGAGAGGGGCAACAGCGCCGCAGCATATACGCTGCGGCGCTGTTGCCCCTCTCTGTTTCTAAAACAACTTGCTGTGTAGCGCGAAGCCTAAGGTTGACGTATTGTTAAACATAGCTGTTGATAGCACTTAGTACTACTGGCTTATCCACAATGCGTGAAGCAAAAGCTACATTTATACTGCACTACACTCCGCTGTCATGACGCCTGTTCCTGCTGCCTCCATCGATACGCCCGCTGCCGCGGCTTTCCGGCGTACCATCTCCAATCCGCTGAAGCTGCGACTGTTCATGCTGCGTAGTTTGCCGATGGCGTACCTGGCGGGGTTGCGGCTCCGTGAGGTTACACCAGAGCGAGCCGTTATTACGGTGCCATTCAAGTACCTCACCAAGAATCCTTTCCGCAGCATTTATTTCGCTTGCCTGAGCATGGCCGCTGAAATGGCCAGCGGCATGCTCGCCATGATGTACACCCAAGGTGCCGGCCGCGTCTCGATGCTAGTAGTGGGCTTGGAAGCTGATTTCACCAAGAAGGCAACAGGCCTGATTGCCTTTACCAGCGAAGACGGGCTCCACATTGCGCAAGCCATAACCGACAGCCGCGCCAGCGGCGAAGGCCGTACGGTGGTTTGCACCAGCACCGGCGTCGATCAAGCCGGTGATACGGTGGCTACCTTCCGCATTACGTGGTCATTCAGAGCCAAGTAGGGTTGCTTGCACGATAAATTGCCTGTCAGATTTAGGGCGTCTTGAAAACTAAAAGCAGCCACAGGAAACCACGGATCAACATACTAGAAGCCGCATTGGCTGGTGAAAATGTAAACTACATCAAGTCGGCCTGCACTGGCTGCATTATTGCTCCTGCCGAAGCGGGGAGGAGCAGGTAGCTTAAAGTAGTATTATCCAGACTTGCTATACACTCTCTATAACCAATAGCCGGGCTTCGAGCTACTTCTCTCTTCGTTCCTCCGACAGCACTCATTATCTATCACTATGAAACGACTCCTTTTACCTGCTATACTGGTGCTGATCTTGAGCGGATGCCAGAAAGATTCAGAAAACGATGTGCAGCCTGAAGATAAAGACTGGTACATCCTCACGTCTCCTGACAATCGCGCCATTCAGGCTGTACACGGCGACATCGATGGCACGCTGGTAATCACCACGAATTTCAAGATTTATCAAACCAAGGACCGGGGTAAGACGTGGCAAACTGCTAACTACACGTCTCCAATTGGTTTATTTGGTTTTCTCAAGCAACAGGATACACTGCTAGCTCTAAATGGCCAGCTTGGGAGTGCTTTAAATTCCTCAACAGCTTATGCCGTTACGCCTTCTCATTATAGCCTGGACGAAGGCGCTACGTGGAAACCCTACCGAAATTGGAGGCGAAAAGCGGATTGGGAACCCAAAACAGCACTAAACCGCGTCACTAACTCAATCGGTACCGAATACAGCATCGACTATCTGCTAACTCCTAAATCGCCAAATTCTACGAGCTTTTATGTGGAATCAGTGGGAATTAAGACTTCCACTGGCCGTACGCTGAGCTTGCCGCAGGAGCATCAACTCACGAGCTTATACATAGACAGCAAGTCTCGGCTGTACGTCACGGGTTCGGCCCCCTTGTGCGGCCGGCGAGACAAGTTTGCTTTTTGCGGCGAGCAAAACGGGACGCTCTATGTCTCCAAAAATCCTCAACCATAAGAAGACTAACCTTGTCTTTTTATGATAGCAAAAACGCCCGTCTGAAGACCAGACGGGCGTTTTTGCTAAAGCACTAAAATCGAACGGCTAGTGCTGAATTACCACACGCTTGGTGAAGGTGCCGGCGGAGGAGCGCAGTTGCACGATGTAAAGGCCATTGGCTACGTCGCTCGTGTTTAGGCGAGCACCTTGCTGCAACTGTCCGGAGGGCACGGCAGTGGTTTGCACCGTCTTACCCAATACCGTCAGCAGGGAAATCTGTACGGGTGTTTTGCTGCTAACGGGCAGGCGTACGGTTAGCTCGCTGCTAGCAGGGTTTGGATATACTTCCACCAACTCGTCGCGCTGCTGTTGCGACTGAGTAGCCAGTACGCGCGTCGGAATTAGGTAGCCGGCTACTTGGTCGGTGATAACGTTGCTGGAACCTTGCACGGCATCGATACCCATACCCCGGCGGGCGAATACCTGCCAAATGAGGTAGGTGTTGGCTTTGTTGTTATAGATGGAATCAGCTTTCAAGATGCCGTCGCGGCCATCGAGGAAGCCAGGGCGGCACACTTGCAACTTCAGCCCGTCGATTACCAGCTTGAGAGCGATGTTGTTGCCGCCGGTAGCCGCTTTTAGGTTGCGGTTGTAGCCGTATTTCTCGACTAGCTTCCAGTTCAAATCCCAGAGCGTGGCAGCCCACACCGAGCCAATAGCGTGTACCGCCGTGTAAGGTGCCACCCCGATGTTGGCATAGGTCTGGTTGTTGACCGCAAAATCCGTTGAATAGCGCTGGGGCCGAATTCCGTAGCCATCGGTAGCGGCGCCGGTCACGTAGTTGCCGATGCCGCGCGGAGTGAAGCCTTGGTCGCCGGGCTTGGTGGTCATCCAGAGGCCGAAGAAGTCGCTCCAGCCTTCGCCCATCTGCTCGGCGTTGCCGAGGCAGCCCGCCACGGCTGGACCACCGGTGAGGCGGTTGGAGATGCCATGACCGTATTCGTGGGCAATTACGCCGTTGTCGAAGTCACCGTCGCGGGTGATGCCGCTTACGCTAATGGTGACGGCGGTACCAGAAGTAAGTGCGCCCCGAATTTTGTCGCCATCGGCTTTGGAAATAGCCACCGAAGGAATGCGCAGCCCCACCGTATCGGTGGCGCCGCCATAGTTGGCAATAGCGGTGTTCGGAATACTGTCGGCAATGATTACTAGCCGGGCGCCGGCGTCTTGCGCATTTCGGATTTTGGCAGGAGTAGAGCAAGTGCCGCCCCGATACACCAGCGCAATATTGCCGTTGATGTCGGCGGCGTTCAGCAATGGGCTGCAACTGCGCGGCGGGTTCGCCGAGCCGTCATTAGCTAGTACTACCCGGCCGGAAATAGGGCCGGCGGCGGTCAATGTCCGGCCATACGCGGTGCCGCGCATGGGCAACGAGCCCGCAATAGTAGCCGGGCTCACGATACTGCCGGTGCCGCCGGGCCAGAGGTACATCTGCATGCGGGGCCGCTGCCCATCGACGGGAGTCGAGAAGTTAGCGTTGTTGGTGCCGCCGCCGTCTTGGGCTTCAGCCCGCACATCGTCGTTGCCGAGGCCGGTGCCGCTGTAGTTGGTTACCTGGAAGTTGCCGCTCACTTCGTTGAAGCCTTTGTAGGCCATTACGTCGTGCATCAGGTTGTTCCAAACAAATAGGTTGGTGATGGCCGCATCTTGGTACACCTGCGGGGCATCTGTTTGGTTGAACGGAAAGTCGAACGACAGGTCGGGGCCACCATCGGGGCTGTAGCCTAATGGGTTGCCGTTGCGGGCCGCACGGTCCTCGTAGGCGTGCACGTTGTTGCCGCGGGTAATAGTGAATTCGGGGCCAGCCGCGCCGTTGGTATCGTGCCAGCCAAAGGGCGAGTATGTGGGGTCGGCGGGGTTTACTTGCAGTTGCCGGGCACCGTAGAGGGGGCTTTCAACGGTTAAGGGATACGCGTTGTAGCTGTTGGGCGTGGCGGCCGCGCTAGGTTGGGTTTCGGGCCAGGTAGGAGTAGCTAGCGCACGTTGCGTCAGCTCCATAAACCCTACTGGCTCCGAGTTGGTGAGGTCGGTCTTGTCAACGAGTTGACCCGTGGCGGCATCAACGCGCGCATTCCAGTAATGGTCGCCGCTCTTTGGGGCAATGGTCACGTCCCATACCAGCACTAGCTCACCGCTCGGCCGGGCCTGGTACATGAGCTTGACGGAAATAGGGTCCAGCGAAATACCGCCTTCGTTGAAAACCATACCGGCAGCGGGGGCGCCTGCTTTGGTTATCGTCAGATTGCCGGGAGCCGCCAGGTTGAGGGCACGAGCTGCGGCAGCTACTGCCTGCACAGGCGTGAGCGAAGGCACGGTTGCTGCCGCACGGGCCAGCGAATTTACATTAGGTAAAAAGGCCGTGTTCATGCTGACCACTTTCTCGTTGCGGTCGAGGTGCATGTCGGCTTCCGCTCCATAAATCTCAATTCCTTGATACCGCTGCCGCAAGTACACGTGCGTAATGGCTGAGCCCTCGTCTGTATAAGAACTGGTTACGGCTGGGTCAGCCACGTCGGCGGCGCTCAACCCAAACTTGGTGCTTCGGCTGCTGAGTTGCTGCAACGCCGTGCGCAAAGGCGTGGATTGTGCCGCGGCTAAACCGGGCAATGCCAGCATAGCAGCTACAAGTAAGGGGCGGCAATTGGGAGGCGTAAAGCTTGTTTTCATAGAACTGGATAGAAGTGAAAGAACGAAACACAGGTCCTGTTAAGGCGGCTTGTATCTAAACGTATCGATGATAAATGAGAAACAGAAATATTTATCTAGATATAGGGCAATAAGATTATGTGCATGAGCTTCTTACCAAACTTCAAAGAACCGTATTTATCACACTGCTTATTTAGCCCTTCGATCTGACTATCAAAGCATAAGCGTTTTTCAGCTGCTAATTAGCTAGTGTAGTTGTGGATATGTTACTGTTGAGCACCAAGAGGTAGCTCATGTTCCTATTAAGCAAAAACAAAACTGCGCAAAGCCTGCCCGAATAAGGCGAAGCTTTGCGCAGTGCAGTTAAGGAAATTAAGTCTTTAGTCCTCTTCTTCCAGTCGGTCTTTGGTGATGATATTCACCATGCCGTCTTCGCTGACCACAATGGCCAGGCAGGGATAAGGCGACGTTTCCACATAGCGAATAGCCGAATTGTAGCGGGCGCCGCGGGTGCTAGTGCCGCGGCCTGAGGCTTTACCATCCAAGATTACGCCGATGGAATAGCAGTAGCCGTCGGGGTCGAGAAGAACGGCGCCATCAATCGACGTGACGAGGCGGGTGATGAGCGGCGTGAGGGGCACCGGCTCAATCAGGGTGCATTGCAGCTTCAGGCGGTCGGCTTCGGCTAGGGCTTCGGTGGTAATGACCATCAGTGTGCCGTGCTTTTGGCGGCTGGCTTCCAGCACCACTTCCCACAAGTGCTCGATCTTGGCCGGGTCGGTGAGGTGGAAGGTGCGCTTCAGGTCTTTGCGGAACCGCGTGCGGTTGACGCGCGAGCGGGGCAAACTCGGCTGGCTGTAAATGGTACGCATCAGCACCTTGCCGTCGTGCTGAAACTCCCAGGCGTAGTGGTTGATGAAGTTGATGACGAACAAGTCTTCCCGGGTCGGGTCGTACTCGCCAACAAGCCGCCCAAGCGCGTACACATTTTCACTATCCGAGAGCAAGCTCACGTCGGGCGTGGTCATTTCGAGCAGTTTGCGCACGGCCCGGTAGTCGGTGAGCGGGGTAGGGCAGGTGAGGGCAAATACCTCTTCCACATTGGGGTGGCGGCGGCGGGCCATAATGAGCTTACCCACTCCGCCGGCGCCTTCGTAGCGCAAGCTGGAAATGGTGTTTAGCGTGTTGAAGAGCCGCGCCGCACCGGGTTCGGCCCCGAGCGCCTGCGCGGGCGTATCGAGCAGGCTTTTGCCGGCGGCGCGCAGTATTTCTTCGGTTTCGCGGGGGCGCATCATGATGCCAGAACCGGGTTCCGGCTCACTCAACGATTTCACGCACTCTTCGGTGAAGCGGAAGATGGCCGCTGCCAACAGCGAAGGTGCCAAGGGCCGACCATCGGTGTAGAAACGGTGGGGCCGCAACGACGGATAAGCGCGCATAGCTTTGCGCCGCACCCGCAGTACCGTCATCACGAAGTAGCCATTGATGCGGATAGGCCAGCCGGGCACGTGCTGGTAGATGGTGTTTTCATCGAGCTTGTCGAACACATCCTGCACGGCCGTCCGGATGCCCAACGACTCTTGCCGACGGTTGAGCATTTCGGGCGTCACTTCCTCCCGAATGGCAAGCGAAACAGGAACAAGGCGTTCGATGTCACGGCCCCGGTTTACGGCGTTGGTGAAATGCAGTGTATCGAGGCCGTGGTTGGCTGGTTCCAAATGAACGAGAGGCGCATCAGGCTGGGGCGAATCGATATGCAGGGCCAGCAACATAGTGAACGGTTCTAACTCGTCGTCGAGCGCATTGAAAATACCGTTGGCAATGTTCTGGGCGGCTTGCAGAAAGCGCGTTTGATAAGGCCAAACTTTGAAAGTATCGGCTTCGAGGGGAGGCTGAGTAGCTACGGGTGGGGCAGAAAGCAGCGGAAGAGTAAGCATGTGGAAGGCGGAAAGAACGCTCAGAACAATTGGCCTAGCCCAGGCTAGGAACCAATGGTCTCACTCTGGAAAGGAATAACGAGCGGGCTATACGGTATAAGTAGTTGGATATTAGTAACAAGATACTGGACTTAGGTGATTTTTGCGAAGCATAGTGCCGCCTTTCCATCCGCTCTCTGGTACTCATAGCCTACTTACTGGACGCGTACGCCCGTCAAATACTTTACAACTGAAATAGAACAGGCAAGACCATCTTTTGCTTTAATGGTTGACCTTGATACGAAGCAGGCGTCCACTTGGGCGCTGTCTTGATAAGCCGCAGCGCTTCCTGGTCGAGGCCTGAGCCGAGGGGTTTCACCACCTTCGCATCGGTGAGGGAGCCGTCTTTCTGGATAACAAATTCCACCATCACTTTGCCTTCCACCTTCCGTTGCCGGGCCAGGGCGGGGTATTGCTGATTTTTCTGAATCCACTCGAAAAACGCCTCGGTGCCGCCTACAGGCCGGGCCGGCTGGTCGGGCGTGATGATAGTGGCTCCCGATTTGGTTGTGTTGCCCGCTGGTGTGGGGGCGCCAGCTGGAGCAGTGCCGGCGGTGGCTGGTTCGGTGGCCGGAGCCGGCCCACCGGCCCCGAGCGGTATTTGGAAGGCTATCGGAATGTTGACGCGCTGGCGCACTTTCTGACCTTTGTGCTGCGCCGGCGTCCATTTGGGGCCGCCCTTAATTAACCGCACTGCTTCGGCATCGAGCAGTGGATCGACGGGCTTGCTGGCCGCTACATTGGATATGACGCCCGACTTTTCCACCACAAAGGTAACTTCCACGGTGCCGGCCACCCCGCGCTGCAAGGCGGCGGTAGGGTATTGTTGGTTGTCGGCCAGGTATTGGGCGTAGGCTTCTACGCCGCCAATAGGTACGGCGGGTTGGGCCACGGCATCATAGATCTGTTCGGGTTCCGGTTTGGGGTACTTCAGTTTCTGCTGGGCTAGTGCGGGTGCAGCCATGGGTAGGGCCAGCAACGCCACGAAAGCGAAACGACGGAAAAAATACTGCATAGCGAGAAATACAGGAGTAGATGGGTGGAGAGGCCGAAGTTAACTCAACAACCGCACCAGTAGGTACGCTGGTTCAGTGGCGCTCTGTCGGCCCCGAAAATCGGCTAGTTTTGGCGTATGGGACCTGACACTACTTCCGCTGGCGGCACATCGGCCGCATCTACTGCTCACAATTCCAGTCGTGCGCCCGAGCCGGTAGGGCTGTACCCGCACGCGCGCCGGGTAGGCAATCTGCTGTTCTTGTCAGGAGTGGGGCCACGCCAGCGCGGGCAGCAGGCGGTGCCCGGCGTAGAGCAAGACGCGGCCGGCAACATCCTGCGCTACGACTTCGAAAGTCAGTGCCACGCCGTCTTTCAAAACGTGCGCTACATCTTGGAAGAAGCGGGGGCCCGCTGGGAGGATTTGGTAGACGTGACGGTGTTTCTAACCAACATGAAAGTTGATTTCCCAACCTACAATCGTCTCTACGCCGAATATTTCCAGAGCAACCAGCCCTGCCGCACCACCGTCGAGGTGAATTGCTTGCCCACGCCCATTGCCATCGAGCTGAAGTGCATAGCCGCAGTAGCTGGATAAGACAGAGCCACTAGACAAGCTACTCTAGTCAGGTTACAGCAAAATAGTAGGCTGTCAAAAAGAATCCATGACTGTGGAAAGTATGGGAGAGTCATGCAAAGCGGGGTCGAATTAGCTCGCGTACTACCGTTGCAGAGGTATTGCCCTGCTGAGCGGAGCCGAAGCATCTTGCTCGACTCGTTGCAATGGCAAAAGGATTTCTCACCCGAGCGAGATGCTTCGACTACGGCGGCGCCTTCGTTCAGCAGAACGGTTAGCACTACAACGTCAGCACGCGAGATGCTTCGGCTCTGCTCAGCAGGACGGTCTAATGATGATCTGTTAACCTCCTTCTTCCTTTCATTTCCAAAGCTCTTCACTTAGTAGCCGAATAGAACCAAGAGTAAGCTGAGAAATGGGCGCTAGCGGACCGTAATTACTGCTTATGAAAGTGCTGCTACTGCTAAGCTAAGTTTCATAACTTTGATTGCGACCTGTTCTCAATCCGAAGTACCATTTATGAAGCAAACGTTACCTATCTCATTTGCCTTACTCATCATCATTCCGGCCGCTGCTCAAACGGCCACTACGCCCGACACCACCCGTATTGTTGGCTTGAATGAGGTAGTCGTGTCGGCTAACCGCATACAGGGGGAACGAAAGCTGGATTTGCCGCAACAAATAGACGTGCTGAGTGCCCGCCAGATTCGGTTGCTGAATCCGGCTACTACTGCCGATGCGTTGCTAAATTCGGGTTGGGTGTTTGTGCAGAAGTCGCAGCTTGGTGGCGGTTCGCCGGTGCTGCGCGGTTTCGAAGCCAACAAGGTGCTGCTGGTTGTAGATGGCGTTCGGCTCAACAATGCCATCTACCGCGCGGGTCACCTCCAAAACATCCTGACAGTAGACGCCAACTCGCTGGAGCGGACGGAAATTCTGAACGGGGCTGGGGCCGTGATGTACGGTTCCGACGCGTTGGGCGGTGTTATCAGCCTCTATACCAAGCAGCCGAAGCTAGCCGACAGCGGCACTACTGGCCCGCAGGTACTCACCAACAACCTGCTGCGCTACGCCACCGCCGCCCGCGAAAAAACGGTGCACACCGATGTAAGTCTGGGCTGGCAGCGGTGGGCGCTGCTGACCAGCGTGACGGCCACCGATTTCGATGACTTGCGCAAAGGCCGCAACGGCATGGACAAGTATCCCGGTTTTGGGGAAGTGAAGCAGTACGTGGAGCGGCAGAATGGTAAAGACGTAGTAGTAAACAACGAGCATCCCAACCGACAGAAGTTCACGGGCTACCGCCAGTTAGATGTAGTGCAGAAAGTACTGTTTCAGCCGCAAGCCGGGCAGCACCACACGCTCAACCTCCAGCTCTCCACTACCTCCGATATTCCGCGCTTCGACCGCCTCCAGACGTACCGCAACGGTGCTTTGCGCTACGCCGAGTGGGAATACGGTCCGCAAAAGCGCCTGTTTGCCAGCTACCAGTTAGAGCTGACGCGCCAAATCAAGTTCTACGATGTGCTGCGCCTGACGCCCGCCGTGCAGGACATCGAGGAAAGCCGCTTGGTGCGCGACTTCGGGGTGAATGTGCGCCAGGAAAACACCGAGAAAGTACGGGTGCTCAGTGCCAACCTAGATTTGTTCAAGGACCTCGGCCAGCACGAGTTGCGCTACGGTGCCGAAGTAACTCACAACAAGGTTCGCAGCATAGGGGAGGGCGTCAACATCCTGACCGGAGCGGTACAGCCTATTGTCACCCGTTACCCCAACGGCTCGACCTACGGTACGGTTGGCGCTTACGCCGCGCACCGCTGGGAAATAACCGACCACCTAATTTTCTCGGATGGCTTGCGATTCAGCAATGTACAAGTGGAAGCCGCCTTCAACCGCCAGTTTTTCGACTCGCCTTACAACACCGTAAAGCAGAATTCGTCGTCGTTGGATGGCAACGTGGGTTTGGTGGCCATGCTGCCGGCTGGCCTGCGCGCGAGTGGACTAGTAGCTACCGGATTTCGCAACCCGAACGTGGACGACCTGAGCCGCACTTTCGAGCAAACTACGGGTACCAGCCAAACCATGGGTACCCTTATCATTCCGAATCCTGGTCTGAAGCCGGAGCGGGTCGTGAATTATGAGTTGGAGCTTTCCGAGAACATAGAAAACCGCTTGCTGCTGTCCGTCACGGGCTTCTATACCAACCTGCGCAACGCGCTAGTAGTGCGCCCCTTCGCCGCCCCCGATGGCCAGACCACTACCCAGTACAACGGCAAAACCTACCAGACCGTGGCCACCGTTAACACGGGACAGGCGCGCATCTATGGCATTTCCAGTCGCGCTCAGCTGGCCTTGTCGGCTCACTTGCGCTTCGACGGCACCCTGACCTACACCCACGGCCGCGACCGTACCGCCGACGTGCCCCTCGACCACATTTCGCCCATTTATGGCCGCACAGCACTTACTTATCAACTGCGCCGCGTGATGGCCGAAGGCTCGGTGCTCTTCAACGGCCGCAAAACCGTGGCGCAATACAGCCCGAGCGGGGAAGATAACCTGCCTCAGGCCACTCCGGCCGGCGCCTTAGGCTGGTACACGCTCAACTTGCGCACCAGCTACCAACTTACTTCTCGGTGGGCTTTGCAAGCCGGCCTAGAAAACATTTTGGATAGCAACTACCGCGTGTTTGCCTCCGGCATTAGTGCTCCCGGCCGCAACCTATTCGTTACGGTGCGGTTCGAGCGGTAAAGGACGCGCGGCAACACTGTGCGGGCTAAGAGGGGCTGTTGAGTGTCTTTGCCTGAAGTGCGTGCCCATTCATCTATTTACCACCTCGTACCTTCGTGGTTCTCTACCCATGTTGTTGCCGTGCCAATTTCCAACGCTGTCCGTCCGCTTACTGTTGCTCCGTCCGAGGTTTTCACGGAAAACCTAGCCACCCATATAGCCCGCGAAAAATACTTTGCCGGGCGGCACCAGTTGGGTGGGTGGCTGCGGCTGCTGCTGTTTGTGGGGGGCGCGGCAGGGGCGTGGTGGCTGTTTTCCAACGAGCATATTGCGCCGGGCATAGCTTTCGTGCTGGCTATATGGGTGTTGTTTTCCATTCTGGTGCGCTGGCACAGCGGCATCAGCTACCAGCGCGAGCATCATCGGCTGCTGGCTCGCATCAACCAAGACGAGTTGGACCGGCTGGCCGGTAAGCTCAGTGGCTTTGACCCGGGGCTGCGTTACCTCGACGCACAGCATCCGTACGCTGCCGACCTTGATGTGTTCGGGGAACATTCGCTGTTTCAATTGCTCAACCGCGCCACCACCCGGCTCGGACACGACTGGTTGGCGAGCTGGCTGCTTCATCCTGCCAAACCTGCCGAGGTGCAGGCTCGCCAGCAAGCCACCACCGAGCTAGCGCCCGATGTAACCTGGCTGCAAGAGTGGCAGGCTCGGGCCCGTCACTTTCCCCGCCAGCAAGCAGACCCACGGGAGTTTAGCGCCTGGCTGGCCCGTCCCGATTTTTTCGCCGGTAAACCCTGGCTAAAGCCGCTGCTGGTAGTGCTGCCCCTACTCGTAGGAGCAAGTATTGTGGCTTGGCTGCTCAATTATGGCTTCTATGCCTTGGTAGCGATACAGTTAGTTATTGGGTTGCTGAATGGCCGCATGGCCGCTGTGCGCAACGAGTACGCCGAACAGGCCACCGCTATGCGCGACGCCTTGCGCGCCACCCAGGCACAGCTCGCCTTGTTCGAGCAGGACCCTGACCGTAGCTGGCAGGCGCCCCGGCTGCAACAGCTACTGGCTACGTTGCAACAAGCCAGCCACGGCGCGGCTGCTACGCAGCGGCTAGGGCAGCTTTCCAATGTTGCGGGCCTGTTCCGGGGGCGCGAACATCCATTGGGGGCTTTGCTATTGAACAGCTTGCTGCTTTGGGATTTGCATGCTGTTTGGCAACTAGAGCGCTGGAAGCGCGGCCTCGGCTCGGAACTGACCACGGTGCTGGAAGTGCAAGCCGAACTAGAGGCATTGGTTAGTTTGGCTGGGTGGCAATTTGCTAACCCTGGCTACGTAGTGCCCGAGCTAAGCGCCGAGCAACTAGAGGTAACGGCTACCGAACTAGGTCACCCACTCATTTTCAGCGCCACGCGCATCACCAACGACTTCCATACCGTCGGGCTGGCCCAAACGGTGGTCGTGACGGGGTCGAATATGGCGGGGAAAAGCACGTTTCTGCGGACACTAGGGTTGAACATGGTGCTGGCTTTGGCTGGTGGCGTGGTGTGTGCCCGCCACTTCCGGGTGAGTCCGGCGCAGGTGTTCACGGCTATGCGCACCCAAGACAACCTCGCCGAAAGCACCTCTTCCTTCTACGCCGAACTCAAACGCTTGCGTTTGCTCCTCGACTTAAGCAGTCAGCAGTCAGGCACCAATGATTCGGCGCTGCCGGTTTTCTATTTGCTCGATGAAATTTTGAAAGGCACTAATTCGCTGGATCGGCACCGGGGCGCCCGCGCCTTGCTGCGGCAGTTACATCAGCGCCGCGCTGGCGGCCTCGTCAGCACCCACGACTTGGAATTGGCCGCGCTGGAAGAAGAGTGGCCGGGGCAAGTCCGCAATTTCAGCTTCAACAGCACCTTCGCCAACGGCCAGATTCACTTCGACTATCACCTGACTCCAGGCCCTTGTCGCTCCTTCAATGCCAGCCAACTCATGCAGCTCATGGGAATCGAAGTTGATTATTGACGAGCTATAATCATATTGCGGAGATGGGTGGGTTTTCTCTACAGTATGATAGCAAAAATCAGCTCATCAATCATTGACACCCTGACAATCAACACATCAAACTATGTACGTTCGTAGTAATCTGCGCTGGCACATCATCTGGAAGTATGCTTGGAAGGGCGTAGTAGCTTTTACTCTGTACTCGCTGTTGGTTTGCCTTATATACGGACCGATAGGGTTTCATTCGCTGTCGATTCCGTGGCAGCCCGTTGCCACGCTGGGTACGGCTGTGGCCTTCTATATCGGCTTCAAGAACAACGGCTCGTACGACCGATTTTGGGAAGCCCGGCAGATCTGGGGTGGCATTGTCAATTACAGCCGCACGTGGTCGATGCAGGCGCTGGAGTTTGTGACGTCGGTGGTAGATGGTCCGGGCGTGGATGCGCCAGCTGCTTCGCGCGCCGAGCTGTCGTTGCGGCACCGCCGGTTGGTGTACCGCCAAATAGCGTGGTGCAACGCGCTGCGCCTGCACCTGCGCCGCCAAAACGACCAATGGGACCAGCAGGTCGGTCCTTTCCTCGACCCGGCCGAATCGGTGGAGATGCAGCGCAAGCAGAACCCGCCGGTGCATTTGCTGCGTCAGCAAGCCGCCGACTTGCGCGTGCTACGCGAGGAGCGGGGCCTACTCAACGACTTTCAGCATGTGAATATGATGACTAGCATCGAGCAGTTCAACAACCTGCAAGGCGGCTGCGAGCGAATCAAAAACACGCCCTTCCCGCGGCAATACGCGTTTTTCAGCTTTGTTTTCGTGTGGCTGTTTGCGGCGCTGCTGCCGCTGGGCCTAATCGGTGAATTCGAGAAAATGGGCCCCGACCATATCTGGCTGACGGTACCGTTTTCGGTGTTGGTGTCATGGGTGTTCAACACCATTGAAATAGTGGGACACATCAGCGAAAACCCTTTCGAAAACGAAATGAACGACGTGCCCATGACCGCCATTTGCCGCAACATTGAAATCGACCTACGCGAGATGCTCGGCGAAACGCACCTCCCGCCCAAACTCTCGCCCGTAGACGATATTCTTTACTAGGTATTACTAGTCAGAGCTTTCAAGTTTCTCGTGTTCTAATCAGTCGTCCTGCTAAGCATGCGACGCATCAAGCCAGTGACCAAAGCACTTGGCGTGCTGCCATTGCCAACCAGACCGTCCTGCTGAGCTTGCCGAAGCATCTCGCGTGCTGCCGTTGTAGTGCTAACCGTCATGCTAAGCGAAGGCGCAGCCGTAGTCGAAGCATCTCGCTCGGGTGGGAAACCCTTTTGTCATTGCAACGAGTCGAGCGAGATGCTTCAGCTCCGTTGCACTCCACTCAGCTTGACGGTTAGCACTACAACGGCAGCACGCGAGATGCTTCGGCTTCTTTGCCTCCCTGGCTTGATGCGTCACATGCTCCGCATGACGTTCTGGTTAGCAAAGGCAGCACCTTACTCATTCTATTCCAAGCTCGGCGTTAACTAAGACTAGAGAGCGGGCGTAAAGAAAGGCTCCCCCAACCTTTCTATTTATGGCCCAATTGAACCCTGCCCGCACTACCGGCGCCACCCAAACGTCGTGGTTTCCTACAACCGGCCCGCTGCCTACATTTCCGAAGCTAACCGAGTCCATTACTGCCGATGTAGTGGTGGTAGGAGGGGCATTGCTGGGCTGACCTCAGCCTATTTGTTGGGTCGTGAAGGCCGCAAAGTGGTGCTGCTGGAAGACGGCGAAATAGCTTCTGGCGAAACGGGCCGCACCACGGCGCACCTTTCGTTTGCCCTTGATGATCGGTACACGACGCTGGAAGAACTCTTCGGCAAAGACGGAGCCCGCCTAGCCGCCGACAGCCACCGCAGTGCCGTCGATAAAATCGAGGAAATAGTAAAGCGCGAGAACATTGACTGCGACTTCGAGCGCCTCAATGGCTACCTGTATCTGCCCAAAGACGGTAAGGTAAAGGAGCTGGACGAAGAGCTGGAAGCAGCGCACCGCGCGGGCCTCACCGATGTGAAGCGCCTACCCGACGCGGGTGCTCAAGGCTTCACTACGGGCGAGTGCCTTGTATTTCCAAACCAGGGTCAGTTCCATATCCTGAAATACCTAAGCGGCGTAGCCGAGGCCATTACGCGCCAAGGCGGACAAATTTTCACGAACACCCACGCCTCTGAAGTGAAGGGCGGCAGCAACGCCGGTGTTACGACCACGGAAGGCTACGAAGTAAAGGCCGACGCGGTGGTTATTGCTACCAACACGCCTTTCAACGACCGGGTGGTGATGCATACCAAGCAGCATCCGTACCGCACCTACGTGGTAGGTGCCCGGGTACCCAAAGGCTCCGTTACGACGGCCCTGTACTGGGATACGGCCGACCCCTACCATTACATTCGTTTGCAAAAAGTGGATGCTGGCCCCCGCGGCGGTCAAGTCGATTACGACTTGCTGATAGTGGGCGGCGAAGACCACAAAACCGGCCAAGAGCCCAATCCCGAAGACCACTTGCAGTGTCTCGAAGACTGGACACGCGAAAATTTTCCCTCGGTGAAGGGCATCGACTATCGGTGGTCGGGGCAGGTGATGGAGCCGGTCGATGGGCTAGGCTATGCCGGCCTTAACCCCTTAGACGATGAAAACGTGTACATCATCACCGGCGACTCTGGCCACGGCATGACCCACGGCACGCTCGGTCCCATGATCATCACCGACCTGATTTTGGGCCGCGAAAACCCTTGGGCCAAGCTCTATGACCCCGGTCGCGTGACGCTAAAGCTGGAATCGGTAAAGGAATATGTTACCGAAAACCTGAATGTAGCGGCCGAATACACCGAACTGCTAACCGGCGGCGAAGTGAAAAGCGCCGACGATGTAGCGCCCGGCACTGGCGCCGTAATAGGGCGCGGCCCTCTGAAAGTAGCCGTGTACCGCGACCCGAAGGGCCAAGTGCACGAGTGCTCGGCTGTTTGCCCGCACCTGCACTGCATTGTGCACTGGAACTCTTTGGAAACCAGCTGGGATTGTCCGTGCCACGGTTCGCGCTTCGATGCCTACGGCCGCCTACTCGACGGACCAGCCAACGAGGACTTAGCTAAAGTGGAGCAATAGATTACCAAGAAACTCCTCTCCAATAAGTAATGGAATGGCACCCACCACTACCGCGGCGTAGTGGTGGGTGCCATCTGTTACAAAGCGTGTTTGCAAAACCGACTTCCGTGTGATGCTTTAAGCTGGCCCTGCCAGGACTGCCTAAACCGGACGAATACCACACCTACTCACCCTAACTTTCGGATTCCCACTTCATGCCCACCTCGAAAAAGAAAACCGCATCCACTCAAAAAGACGCTATGTGCCCTCACCCACTCGGAATGTTGATTTCTATTGGGGGCATGAACGCAAAGACGTTTCGAACGGGGATGATGCCGACATGGCCGACGACTCTATTCTGCGTCGGGTGGTTGACGAGATAGGCAACAGAGGCCCTATTCTAGTATTACCTATTGCATCGGAAGAGCCCAAGGAGGCAGCGCAAGATTACATCAACGTTTTCAAAGACTTGGGGTGCAGTGTGGTAAATGTGCTTGATATCCGGAGCCGTGAGGAAGCCGAGAGCGAGGAAAGCTTGCGGTTGCTGGATGAAGCTGGCGGCGTGATGTTCACGGGCGGCGACCAGCTTCGGCTGACGGCGCTGCTTGGGGGACCGCCTTTCAACGGCGCCTCAAGGAGCGGTACACGCAGGAGCCATTTGTAATTGCCGGTACTAGCGCCGGGGCCGCGGCCATGAGTACGCCCATGATTTATCAAGGCCGTAACAATGCGGGCATGCTCAAAGACGAAATCCACATCACGACCGGACTGGAGTTTCTGCACAACGTAGCCATCGACACGCACTTTGTGGCCCGGGGCCGGATAGTGCGCATGGCCCAGATTATTGCCACCAATCCATCGTGCATCGGATTGGGGCTGGAGGAAGATACCGCTGTAGTCGTGACCAAAGGCCGCGAACTGGAGGTTATTGGCAGCGGCCTAGTGGTAGTGTTGGATGGCATGGGCGTAACGAACACCAACATTCATGAGGTTGAGCCCGGCAAGCCCTTTTCCATCCGCGACCTGCGCATGCACTTGCTAAGCAGCGGTGAGCGGTACACGCTGCCCGTCATAGAGCAGATGCACTTGTAGCCAACGCCACTGGTGGCAAAATTCGGCGCCGGTGGTGGGCATCGTTGGTTTTTGCGGTAGCTTGGCACCCAACTCCTCGTATAGATGAGTTTGGACCCGCAGCCTGCTGCAATGAACGAACACACCCGTAAGCTTCAGTACTTCTTTTTCAGCCAAGACTTTTCCGACGGCTTGCGTATTACGCTGGCCGTGCTGCTACCTGGCCTCGTCTTTGGATGGCTAGGGAAACTGGAAATAGGCATGGACTTGTCGTTGGGAGCGTTGTGCCTGAGTATCACCGACGCCCCCGGCCCCCTTGTACACAAGCGCAACGGCATGGCTGCTGGCTTGGCGCTGCTGCCCATTGTGGCCCTTGTCACGGGGTTTGCGCAGCCGTATTTGTGGCTGCTCGGGATAGAGATAGTGTTGTTCAGCTTCTTGTTTACCTTGTTTCTGGTGTATGGCACCCGGGCGGGTTCGGTGGGAACGGCGGCGCTGCTGCTGGTTATTCTGATGATGGACCGCGCCTTGCCATTTGCGAAGTTGCTTGAATTCACGGCTCTCGTGACGGTGGGTGCCGTGTGGTACATGGCGGTTAGCTTGCTCACCTACCAGATTCGGCCGTACCGCTCGGCCCAACAGGCACTGGGCGAATGTATTCGGGCGGTAGCGGGGTTTCTGCGCCTCAAAGCTGAGTTTTACCGCACGGGCACCAACCTCGAAAACGACTACCGGCGCCTCATGACCCAGCAGGTGACGGTGAGCGAAAAGCAGGATGCCGTGCGCGAATTGCTGTTTCGCACGCGGCAAATGATGAAGGAATCGACGGGAACGGGCCGGCGGCTGGTGCTCACCTTCGTCGATTTGATGGACCTGTATGAGCACATCACGGTCACGTACTACGACTACAAGGCCATTCATTCCCGGTTCGAGCGTACGGGTATCCTCGATGCCATAGCCGGGTTGGTAGAGCAAATGGCTTCCGAACTGGAAAGCATTGGCTACGCCATTCAAGCCAACCACAGCTATAGCTCACGCCTGCAACTCACGGCGAGCCTAGAGCAACTCAAGGCCCGCATTGATGCGCTTGATGACCCAACCCAACCCGGCCATACCCTGGTGCTGAAGAAGATTCTGGTGAATCTGCGCAACCTCAGCCAGCGGCTCCAAGATATTCTGGCCTACTTCGATGGCAATGCCGTTCCGGCCAGCCGGGAGTTGGAATTTGGGCGGTTTGTGTCGCACCAGAGCTTTGCACTCGAAGAACTGCGGGGTCATTTGACGCTCAGTTCCAGTGCTTTTCGGCACGCCATCCGGATGGCGCTGGCTTGTCTGGTGGGCTATGTGGTAGCCAAGGTGTTGCTGCCTGGCCACCACAGCTACTGGATTCTGATGACCACTACCTACATGCTCAAGCCGGCGTTTAGCTTAACCAAGGAGCGCAACATTCACCGGGTGCTGGGTACGCTGGCGGGCGGCATCATTGGGGGGCTGGTGTTGTGGTTGGTGCAAGACCGGATGGCGCTGGTGGCCTTGCTGTTCGTGTTTATGCTCACCTCGTTTAGCTTCACGCGCAGTAACTACATTGTGGCCGTCACGTTCATGACGCCCTTCGTGTTGATCTTGTTTAGCTTCCTGGGCCTTGGCTATTTGCAAGTGGTGGAAGAGCGGATTCTGGACACCGTGCTCGGCTGCCTGATTGCGTTTGCGGCCAGCTACGTGCTGTTTCCGAACTGGGAATCCGACCAGTTGCAGGACTACATGACGGCCGTGCTTCGCGCCAACCTGCTCTACCTCCAAACCCTCACCGAAACGCTACTTGGATCGTCGGTGGCGGAAGTTGACTACAAGTTGGCCCGCAAGGAAGTGTACGTTAGCTCTGCCAACCTCGCGGCGGCCTTTCAGCGCATGATGTCGGAGCCGCGCGCCAAACAGCACCACCCCAACGAAGTGCACGAATTTGTGGTGCTCAACCACATTCTTTCTTCCAATGTGGCGTCCATTTCCTCGGCGCTGCTTTCGCACGATAGCCGTAGTCCGCTCGGCGGAAGCACCTTGTTGCGGCCCGTGCGCCAAGCGCAGCAAGCCCTGCACCGCAGCCTGCGCCGCCTCGATATCAAAGAGCCCGAAGAATTGCCCGCTGCCTCCACAGACGGTGCCACCGCGCCCGCCCGCCCCGAAACCACCACTGCCCCCGACCCGCAACTCACCGAGCAACTGGATTTCATTCAGAAAGTAAGCGGCGACATCAGCAAAGTGACCGAAGAAGTACTGAAGTAGCAAAGGAGGTTTTCAGGATTTAGCTGTTACTAATTACCCGCCTCCAAGGCATTCCTGTTCGCCTCTCTTACTCTGCTTCTGTGCGTCATCTTGTACTCCGCGAAAGTACCGGTCTGCGGTACTTCACCTTCTTCTATCTGTATGTGATGCAAGGCATTCCGGCCGGCTTCGGCCTGACGGCGGTGGTCAACTATCTAATAGGCAAGAATCTGAGTGCAGCCACGGTGGCTACGTTTTCGGCGGTTGTGGGGCTGCCCTGGGCCTTGCAATTTGTATGGGGCCGCTGATTGATAAGTACCAGGAGTCCATCATCGGGCAGCGTAAACAATGGGTGGTACTCACGCAGCTGGTGGCCGCCCTGGCCTCGCTCGCCCTGCTGCTCATCGACGACCCGGTGGCGCAGTTGCCTTGGCTGAAGCTGGCTTTTGTGGTGCATAGCGTGTTTGCGTCCATTCAGGATGCCAGCGTGGATGCCATTGCCATTGCAGTAGTGCCCGAGGTAGAGCGTGGCCGCATCAATGCTTTTATGCGCGGTGGCTTTCTGCTGGGTATTTCGGCGGGAGCGGCGGGCTTGTCGTGGTTGCTGCACCGCTATGGCTTTTTCGAGGCGGCGCTGGCGCAATCAGTGGCGCTGCTGTTTTTTACGGTGCTCACGTTCTTTATCCGCCTCGACCGTGCCGACCGGCTTCTGCCCGCCTTTGGGGCAAGCCAGCAGCCCCGGCGCCACAACGACAATCCGCCTCTGAAGTGGCTGTTTCAGGAGCTGTTTCGGGCCATCACGGCACCTCGCACGCTGCGGCTATTTGTCATTATTGCCGTGGCGTATCTGTGTTTGGGCATGTTTGGCTGGGCGTATTCCTATCACCTTATCCAGGTGCTGCACTGGCCCGATGGTGACGTTTCGGTTCTGCAAGGCGGCTGGGGCACCTTGGCTACCCTTACGCTGGTAGTAGCTGGCGGTACACTAGCCGACCGAATAGGGCCTGCACGACTTCAGCGCCGGGTGCTGCTCGGGCTGGGTAGCTTCTTGCTGCTGTTCTGTAGCCTGAGCTTCTGGTGGTACAATCCGGCGGTAGCTACCGTGGGGCTGCTGGTTTGGAATATGGCCGACCCAAGTTTGAGCGTTGCCGCGCTGCCGCTGCTCATGGCCTTGTGCCAGCCACGCATCGAAGGCTCGCAGTTCACCACGTACATGGCCCTCGTGAACTTGTGTGGCGTGAGTGGCGCCTACTTCACGGGCTGGCTGCTGAAGTTTATTACCGTGCCCATTCTCGGCTTAGTTTGCAGCGTAGTAGTGCTTGGCTTGGTCTGGCTGCTGCGCCCATCACCAGTACTTGCAGTGCCCGAAACAGCAGAATAACCAAGCAATTACTACCAGCTCAAAGGCCACTTACCGTGAGGTGCTGCACGTCGGTTCCACCCATAATCTGGGCTTGGGCTCTAATAACCTTGAAGCAGTGGCGGCCACCACGGATCTGCTACTGCAAGCCATGGTTGTGCGCAAACTGAACCAGGGCGGCAGTATTGTGTAGCTCAAGCTTGTGCATAATATTACGGCGGTGCGTACTCACCGTAAATTCCGCTAGAGAAAGACGGTCAGCAATTTGACGGGTGGTTAACCCTGCTCGCACCAGCCCAATAATTTCCCGTTCGCGGGCAGATAGACGGTGCAGTATCGCCATGTTTGAGTTGCTCGGGACCTGCTGAGTTACGGGCTGATACGCATGCGGAAAGGCATGCTTGCCAGCGTACACCGCCCGGATAGCCGCCAGTAGGTGGTCGGCATCGGCCGATTTGGGTACGAAACCACTCGCGCCCAATACCTGCAGGCGCTCCACTAACTCTAAAGTAGAGGCAGTGCTGAATACCAGCACCCGCATGCCCGGCCATTGCTGTCGCAAATGGGACAGTAATGTTAGGCCGTCGAGGCCAGGCAAGTGTAGGTCCAGCAGCAGCACATCGGCCGGAGCCGGATTTGAGGCAGGCAACCAAGCCAACAGTGCCTCGCCCGAGCTAAACTGCCCGGCTACTTGCAGGTCAGGCTGCTCGGCTACCAGCCGTGCTAGCCCCTGCATGAGCATAGGATGATCATCCAGAATGAGTAAGCGACACGGCATAAGCATACTGGCGAATGATGTACTACGAATAGATAAGCTAGGAGGCGCGCTGAGCAGCGAAGACCCAAGACAGCAAATTCAGCATCAAATCTCGATTCCCCAACTCAACCATTAGCTTTTACGCTAAACTTCTTCTTGCCCTCAACACGGCAAACGCACCACAATGCTGGTGCCTCGGTCGGTACTATCGATATGCACTTGGCCCCGAAGATACTCGGCCCGCGCATATACGCCACGCAGCCCGATGCCAGCACCATTAACTTTCGGTTTGAATCCGGCTCCGTTGTCTTCCACCATTATTTCCAAGGTGTTAGAATGCCGCAGCACCTGTACTTGCACCTCGGTAGCGTTGGCGTGGCGCACGGCGTTATTGAGCAGTTCGGCGGCAATACGATAGGCCGCCGTTTGCAGAGGCTGCGAGAGCTGGTCGATGCCTTCATCGCAGAAGGTACGCACCGTGGGGTTGCCGTAAATGTTGAGCAGCTCGGCCAGTGCCCCCACCGACTCCGCGAGGCCACCCAAGCCAGGCTCGGCAGGTAGCACAGCGTGGCTGAAGGTCCGCACCTCGTCGCGCAGATGCCGGAGCAGCAACTCGGTATGACGACCCGCGGCGGCGGCTTCCGGCGAGCTGGCAATGGCTTGCTGCACCGCCCGGCCCTGCCAAGCTAAGTGCAAGGCGGCCAGGTTGGGCCCTAGTGCGTCGTGCAGCTCTCGGGCTAATCGTTCACGCTCTTCTTCCTGAGCTGCAATGAGCTTGGCCCCCTGCGTATTGCGTTGCCGCAGCTGCTTGATACGGAGCTGCGCGTTTTGGTGAAGGGTGTAGCGGAAACGCCCCGTAAGCAGGGCACTCAACACCAGCAATTCGAAAAACAGGCCCCAAGCCAACGCATTGGGCTGCATCAGGTGCAGATTGGTGAGACCGATGTGGTTGAACCAAAACAGGCTAAACCCAGTGAAGAAGAAGAAGTACGTGAGGGCATAGTAGGCGGCTAACCGGCGGCGCCGCTTGGTGAGCAGCGTTGCCAGCAGTACCGCCCAGCCATACAGGAATATGGCCGCCAGCAGCAATTCACGGCCGCCATTGAGAAGTAAGAGGCCCGTACCGTGGCTACGTACCGCCGCTGGGTACAGCACCGAATATGCGCCAACAAACACCAAAGCCAGTACCGCCAACACATTGCCAGTTTGGTACAGCCGGGGCCAGCCAGCTCGGAGCCGCAGAAACAGCTGCATAATGCGCACACCGCATGCCACCGCCAGCAGCATAAAGTTGAATTGCCCAATATCCCACAGCAGTTGATAGGGACCCGTGGGCAGGAGCAGGGCGTCCAGGCCATCTTCCATGAGCAGGAAAATGGTAGTGCACACCACGTACAAGATATACCAGATATGTATTCGGTCGCGCAGGAACGCGAATAGCACAAGGTTGAACAGGGCGCTGCTGAGGTAAAAGCCTACCAGCCAAATCCAGTGTTTGTGGAAAACGTAGTTCACTTCCCAGGCCAGAAAATCCTCGGTGGTCGTTACGTCGGTAGGCAGGTACAGGGCCCCGGCATGGTGGTCGATGCGCAAGTACAATTCGGCGCCCTCGCCGCCAGCCAACTCGAAAGGCAAGCACAGACCCCGCGCCGGAAATACTCGTTCAGCGGCTGGCACGCGGGAGCTAGCGGCCGCTATTCGATGAAACTCTGTCTCGCCTTGCCGCCGACAGTAAAGAGTGGCACTGTCGGTGTAGTTGTATACGCTCCACAAAAAACGTCGGCTCTCAGCTAAAGTGTTTTTGACCACGAGTCGTAGCCACAAGCGGCGGTGTACAATGCCAAGGTTGAGCGTGCGGTGCCACGGCCCGGCCTGGAACTTACCAGCTTGCCACAGCGAATCGGCGTGTTGGGCGTTAGCTGGAGCCCTGAAAGGCTCGGTATAGTACCGGTACGTTTCGGAAAGATGCTTACCGTTCGACTCCTTTAGGTAAAGAGTATCTGCTAGCACATGAAGCGGCAAAGGCACCGCCGCAGTGGCATTGCTGCCCAAAAGCCAGCTTGTAAACAGCCAAAAGCCTAGTAGACGTGTCAGCATAGGCGGTTTCTATTAGTGATAGGACACGTATGAAAGACATAATGCAATAATATTATCGTAAAATAATATTTTAAGTGGTAGTACTTAGAATTTTTGAAGCCATTTACTTCAAGGATGATTATTGCTATCAAAGAAGTAGTTGCTCGTTGTATTGCTTATCTGACAAGCGCGCTTCTGAATCAATAGCCCAAGCCTGCTGATAATGCGCACAGGGTGGAGCAAACCCGTTGACAGAGGCTTGTTACCGCAACTCCTAAGGGTGTTGTAACCGCACAATGGCGCTAGAAACAAGAGACTAAGGCGTAAGAATGTGGCTGCCAAGAAAAAATGAGTAGCTGGTTGCAACTCACGGCGCGGCATGTGGCTCTTCCTCGGGAGGCTATATACCACACATCTTACGCTTTTATCGATGAAAAAACTTCTTCTCTCTTTTCTGCTTCTGCCGCTATTGCAGGGCTGTGCCGATGCTGATGATAGCAGCGAAAGCCCATCGTCGGGGTACAGTTTAACTGACGCGGGACCGGGTGGACTTGGTGGACCAGGCGGCTCTGGTGGGTCGGGGAGCAGCAACAACCCCGGCGGTTCCAGTCAGGCTGGGGTGATAACGGCCGGTGAGTGGAACGACCTGCGCAACTGGGGATTCTGGCTCGATGTGCTTAAGCGGCCCGCGTGGACGGAGTTGCCAGCGCAGTGGCAACTGTATTCCGCAGAGCGCTATACTCTCACGTTCACCGATGCCGCCGGGCAGCCCCTGGCTGGTGCGCGCGTGACCGTGGGCCCGAACCCGGCAGCAACGGGCGTTACCGCCGGCGTCACCGACCGTCTGGGCCGGGTCGAGTTATTCCCGACCTTGTTTCAGCCGGTGGGCAGTAGCGCAGCCTTGCCGATACAGGTAAGCTACCAGGGCCGGACGTTCACGCCAGCACCCGTGCCGGCTACCGAGCGCCAAGCCACCCGGGTTGTTGCTGCCACCCCAACCGTAGCCACACCCGTCGATATCATGTTTGTGGTAGATGCCACCGGCTCGATGGGCGACGAAATCAACTATTTGAAAACCGAGCTACGCGACGTAGTTACGAGAGCGGAAGCCCAAGTGCCAGCTGCCGATTTGCGCCTGGCCAGCGTGTTTTACCGCGACAAAGGCGACGAATATGTGACCCGCGCACTGCCTTTCACCCAAAACGTAAACCAACTGCTAACCTTCGTGCAGGCCCAGGGCCCCGGCGGTGGCGGCGACTTTCCGGAAGCCGTAGACGAGGCCCTGAGCGTGGCTCTACAACAGAAATGGAGCACCGAGGCCCGCTGCCGCTTGCTGTTTCTAGTACTTGATGCGCCGCCCCACGATGAAGCTCGCACCCGCATCCAGGAGCTTACACGCGCGGCCGCCCGCCAAGGCATCCGGCTTATTCCGATAACAGCCAGCGGCATTGACACCAGCACCGAGTTTGTGATGCGCACTCTGGCTTTGAGCACCGGCGGCACCTATGTATTCATCACCAACCACAGCGGCATTGGCAACACCCACTTAGAAGCCTCAGTAGGCGACTATCAAGTCGAGTACCTCAACAACCTCTTGGTGCGCCTCATCACCGAGTACAGTAAATCGTAAGGCCTTGTCAGGTGCTTTCAGTAGCATAAAGAAGCGGCCCGGAGGATTTCCGGGCCGCTTCTTTGTCTGTACTCTGCTGCTTATTAAAGCAATTTTAGGAAGGAAGCATAGGGTTAAGCGCGTCTTGCCCTTGAATAAAAAACAAGCGGAAAGGGATTGTCTCGGTTCCTTGGCCTTTCCGGGAGAGGGTAGCTAACCCGGCCTGAGGTTAGCTTCAGCAATGCAAGTTTCGAGACCGTGCTGTGGTCGTGTAGGGCTGCATCCATGGGGCAGGGGCCAAGCTGATAATTCAATATCAACGAAAACTAATGGTTGCTTGTGCTACGTTGATTAAGGTAGCTGCATTCGCGTTATCCAACTTCAGCCAGGAAAACTGGATCCTGACCGAGTACATGGCGCAATAGCGGTTTCATTAAGTATACATTTGGTTAGCTATTTTACCACTATGAAATCCTTGTTTACAGTTTCGCTGTTGCTGTCGGTGCTATCAACGGGCTTTGCGCAACAAGCTGCTTCAACCACCAAGCCGACTCCAAACCCGAAAGAAAACAAGGAACTGGAGCGGCAGAAGTGGAACGCCGTGCTAACCGGCAAAGAAACCCGCGTATCGTTTAGCACCAATCCCAACAAGTTGCTCGCGGAAACTATCCGGGGCGTAAGCCCGGCAAGGCTCTCGATGTGGGCATGGGCCAAGGGCGCAACACGCTGTTTTTGGCCCAACACGGGTGGGATGCCTACGGCGTTGATATTGCCGACGAGGCCGTAAACTTGGCGCAAGACAACGCCCGCAAAGCCAATCTGCGCATTACCACCTTCGTCCAGGACGATGCCGAGTTCGACTTCGGCACCAACCGGTGGGATTTGGTGGCCTTCATTTATTCCGGCGGCCGCCACCACGTCGATAAAGTGTACCAGAGTTTAAAACCGGGTGGCTTGGTGGTTATCGAAGGTTTCCACCGCGACGCTACCAAGCAGCGCAAGATCGGGGGCAATGTCGTGTTCGATACCGACGAGCTAAAGAAGCTGTACACCGCCGCCGGCTTCACGATAGTGCGCTACGAAGAGAATGTAGGCGTGGGCGACTTTGGATTGCAACAGATGCGGCTAGTGAAGCTAGTAGCGCAGAAAAAGTGACAATGGAATAAGTGAGTTTGGCGTCTGGACTGCATGGTTGCGCAAGCAAAACATCCGGACTCACTGTTCCAGCATTTACCTTGCGCGTATGCCTGATTTTCGTTTGCGCGTTTTCCAGTCGGTGGCCCGGCACCTAAGCTTTACTAGGGCTGCGCAGGAACTGTATATCAGCCAGCCAGCCATTACCAAACACATTCGGGAGTTGGAACGCAGCTACGGGCAGCGCTTATTTGAGCGGCGCGGCAACCGGGTGTCCCTTACCGAAGCCGGCAACCTACTGCTCGAACACGCCGACGCTGTGGAAGGGCTGCATCAGCAACTCACCGAGCAACTACACAATCTGCACAGCGAAGCGGCCGGTCGGTTGCGCCTCGGGGCCAGCACTACGCTGGCCCAATACGTGCTACCCGCCATTCTGCCCGGTTTTCAGCGGCGCTATCCTCAAGTAGAACTGACCTTGGTCAATGCCAACTCCGAGCATATTGCCGAGGCCATTTCACTTGGTCAACTTGATTTGGGCTTTGTGGAAGGCCGTTCTAAGAGCCGCGACCTGCACTACGAGCCTCTGTTGCCCGATGAACTCGTTGCCGTACGCCGGGCCACGCCCGCAGGGCCACCCGCTGAGCCTATGCCGCTGGCCGAAGCTGTGGCCCACCCGCTGGTGTTGCGGGAGCGAGGCTCTGGCACGCTGGAAGTGTTGGAATTCGCTTTGCGCGAACACAAAATTAAGCTGGCCGACTTGCAAGTGGCTTTTTACTTCGACAACACCGAGGCCATCAAATCTTACCTCGAAGCGGCTCCCGCAGCCTTAGGGTTTGTATCGAGCCGGGCGCTGGAACGCGAGTTGGCGGCTGGCCTGCTAGAAGTGGTACCGATACAGCAACTGCGCCTGCCCCGCAACTTCGAGGCGTTGTGGCTACAAGGGCAGCCACTAGCCCGGCCAGCACAACGGTTTCTGCTGTACGCGCAGCAGCAGTTTCATACAACGTAAAGCGCTGCTTCGCGGGCAGCAGAACAACAGGCGTTCCGGGGCCGCGAAGCAGCGCTTCAGTGGAGCAGTTTGAGTCTTGTCTATTCTCCGTCTTTGGCGCGACTAGCGGGCTTTTTGCGGCCAGAGCCACTCTTTTTGCCGCCCCCATCTTGTTTGTTGACGGTCGCCCAGGCACGAGCTTCGGCCTCTTCTTCGGGTACGCCATGTTTCTCGTAGCTTTCTTCAATGTGCTCGGCTTTACGCTTTTGCTTGTCGGTGTACGCCAACTTATCTCCTTGTGCCATAGTGCAAGGTGGTGAAAGTGAAACAAAAAAGAAGCAGTGTGCTTTGCATTGGTACGACGCTTCAGGTTGGGTGTTATGTCGAGCTTGACCGGTTAGTAGAGCGCCCCTGCCTATCTTCGCGCATTCATTTTCATTTCCCGATTCCGCCATGCGCCAGCTTGCCGATATTCCGCACCCAGAGGTTAAAATCACGCTTTTCTCATGGAATGGAAAGTACCTCATCAAGCTCGAAAAAGGCCCGCTCGAACAAACCTATAAGGTGAGCGAAATGGACGTGACCAGCGACGAGGAAGTCCGTAGCCTGCTCGACGACGAGTTTATGCAAGCCGTTATCAACCGGTTTCAGCTCATGCACCAAGACCTGCAAGCCACCTTCGAGCGCCACGATATCTACTAGCGCCCCGTAGTACCGCCCATACGAGCGGCTTTTCCAGTGTTTCCTGCTTTCAATTCCGATGAAAAATCAATTCGCCTTTTTGCTTGGCCTGCTTGTATGCGTACTAACAGGTCGTTCCGCCAACGCGCAGATGTACGAAGTGCGCGACAACAGCGTCAACTACGAAAAGAGTGAGCGGGCCGCCGCCAAAGTGCTAGTAGACGGTACGCCCGAGTGGACGCGCAATTTTTGGCAGTCGTGGTTGAAGGACACCTACAACATCAAACCGAAAGGCAACGGCACCTTCGGGGTAGGCAAGCGCGACGTGCTAGCTGCCAAGCAAGTACCCGCTTCCAGCGTGTCGGGCAAGCTTATCGACCTCTACGCCATGGTAACGGCGCCGTCGGACAGCGTTACCGAACTGGCCGTATTTGGCGGCTACGATGCCAAAACGTATTTCAGCCCGGAGAATACGCCCACTGAATTTGCGGCCATGCGCACGATGGCGCAAAACTTTGCCACGGCCGCCCGGCTCAAGGCCTATCGGGAGCAGATTGAGGCGGCAGAAAAGGAATTGCGCGAAACCGAGAAAGAAAAAGAACGGCTGGAAAGAGAGCGGGCAAACTTGGCCAAAAACACGGAAAGCAACCTAGAGAAGATTGAGTCGTTGAAAAAGCAAAACATCGAAAACAAGACCAAAGCCAGTCAAGATTCCGCGCAGCTCATCGTGAATGCTCAGCAGTTGGAGCTACGCAAAACCAAGCTTCAGCGGCGCAAAGACCGGCTTTCCACTCTCGACCGAAAATAACCCGAGACCAGTTGCTGTAGCCGCTTCATTTCGAGTTGATTACTGTAAAATAACGTCACTCACTCACTACCGTTTAAAGGGTGGATCATTCCACCTTCGTCATACGCCCTGTTTACATGGATAAAAGTTCTTCACCCCTCGATACGCTTCGCCAGCTCCGGGAGCTGCTCGATGCCGGCACTATTACGCCGCAAGAATTCGAGACGCTGAAGGCCCGGTTGCTGGCCGACCAACTGGCGGCACCGGCAGTTCCGCCGTCGGCTCCCCCGACGGTTCCACTCAACCCTACCTTCACCGCACCGGCAACCACAGGTTCGTCAGTTGAACCCGTGCGCTCCGAACCAGTACCAGTGCCTCCTATTGCGCCTGCCCCGGTTCCTACTCCAGTGGAAGAATTGCCGCCGTTGCTCGATTTCTTCAAGCAACCGCAAACGCCAGGTACATCACCTCCGCCACCACCGGCTGCCCCGGTGCGAGAAGAAAAACCGGCGCCTTACGCAGCGCCCTACACCCCGCCTACGCCGCCCGCTCCCGCGGCACCAACAGCCGCTCCCGAGTCCTTTCCCCCCGGCCTAATACGCCGCCTCCACCGCCACCTGCAAGAGAGACGCCGCAGTTTTTCCCGCCCGCTTCTTCTACAACGCCGCCACCTGCGGCCGCACCACCCGATTTTTCCCCGCCAAGAACCCAACCAACGGTTCCGGTGGAACCTATCGTGCGCCCGACGCCACCTCCTGTGCCGCCCGTAACTACACGGCCGCAGGCGCAAACAACGGAACCTCTCGATGATGACGACGAAGTAGAGGAGCCCACCAAGAGCCCTTTAGGGAAGATCTTAGCTATTGGCGGCGCATTGCTGCTGTTGGGGTTGATTTGGTACCTAGTTATGGGCCAATCGAGGTCGAGTGAGCACCTAACCAGCATCAGCCAAACCGCTGCCGATACCGTGGCCGTGGCGCCCGAAACAGGTCCGCAGGCCGAGCAGCTGGATCTGCCGCCCGCCGTTGCGCCCGAAACTGTGCGTGTAGCGCCTGTCGTGCCACCTACTGCCACCACCGATTCTGTTGCAACAGGCACGGCAGCCGGTAGCAGCACCACCGAAACCCAAACTGCCACCGTGCCTGCCACCACCGAAACGGCACCGGCGGCAAGTGCCAGTGAAGCAACTGACCGGGTGCGCGACGTGCTGGCCGCTTATTACGCTGATATTCAAGCGCCCCCTTTCAGTGCCGACCAATACTTTGCCCCGCAAGTGGAGCTGTTCGTTATTCTGCGCAATACCACGCCGGCCGCCATTAGTGCTTGGCTAGAGCAGAATCGGTTTGCGGAATTGAAAGACGCGCAATTCCAAGTGGAGCCAGGCTCTCTCAAGGTAGGCCCACCCGCCAACGACGGTTCCCGCGTGGTAACCTACATTGAACGAGGCCGCGGCTTCCGCCAGTCGCTCCAGAAAAACCAGTACATCCGCGCTCAAATGCGCTTGCGCCTCAACCCCGACTACAAAATCGTGTACCAAAAGCAGGAGCGTCTACTAGAAAATACCCTTTCTGATCCTCCTACTGCTACGACTCCTAGCACAACTCCAGCCACTGAGTAAAGCAAAAAGCCCTACACAGAAACGTCGTGCTTCGCCATCAGGTGAAGCACGACGTTTCTGTGTAGGGCTTTTGTTTGCTACTTGCCCAAGGAGCCGATTTTCGGCTGAATTTGGATGATGAAGCGTTTATTTTTGCCTTCTTCGGCGCCGGTATAGCGGCCAGAACCCCGAAATCCGCTGCCGGCGGCTACCACTTCTAAGTTGGCGGGGAATCGGACGCCGGCTTGCTCCCACAGACGGATAACGGCCAAGGCGCGGTTATAGCTAAGCTGCCGAACGGCCGGTCCATCGAGGTTGCGCGGGTCGTCGTCGGGGTAGCGCAGGTCTTTGGCGGCGCGGCCTTCCACCACGATGAGATACTGCACGTTGTCGTTGTTGTTGAGGGTCTGCATCTGGCGTTGCAGGAAGCGGCCAGCTTGGGTGAGGGGCGTGCGGGCTACGTCGGGCAACGCATCGCTCTTGGGCGCAAACGTGACGGGAAAGTTTAGCTCGTAGCGTTTGTAGCGCTGGTTGTAAGTGAAATAGTCGCTTTCCAGGCGTTGGAGAGCGGCTTTTATTTCGTCAAGCTTGCGCTTCTCCTGCACTTGCACGCGCAGTTCAGCAATCAGGCGCTCGTTGTTGTTTTGCTGATCCTGAAAGCGTTTGTAGCTAAGCACGAATAAGACCAGCATCACCAGAAACAGCGCCGTCATCAGGTCCACGTAGCTTGGCCAGAAGAAGTTGTTGCGGCCGGTGGTCTTCATCGGGCCTTGGGCTTGGCAGGTGTTGGAGCACCAAATACTTTCTCCATCATGCGGCCAACTGGTCCTTTGGCAGTGGCTTTTTCAAGCAAGGTATTGAGTGTACTCATCTGCTGGAGAAGCTGCGTGTTGATGGCGGCATCATCAGCCATTTTCTGCATCAGTCGGTCATGGGTGCGGTTGATGGACTGGCTGAGCAGGTCTTGCTGCGCGTTGAGTTGCGCCTGTTGATGGTGCAAGTTCTTGAACGGCTCCATGTAGCGCACAATCTTCTCGTAGATATTGTCGCGGTTGAGCGTCTTGAAGTGGTCTTGCCAGAGGTTGGCGGCCTCGTCGGCTTCCTTCTGGAAATGCCCCATGCGGCGGCGCATCACATCGGCCAATTGATGATACTGCTCATCAAAAAACTGCTGCGTCTGGCCGGCCATGCGTGCCATTTCCGCTTGGTTCTGCTGGAAAAATTGGAGTTGTGCCCGTACTGTGCCATCGTGCTGTGAAACCAATTCCGGCACGGCGTTCAAGCCTTTTTCTAGATTAGTGAGGCGGTTGAGCAAGCCCGAAACCCGGTCGGCTACGGCGTTGCCGGCTATCATGGTGGCATTCAGCTTGTCTTGGTAGACTAGAAAGTTCTCGAAGTGGTGGGCACTTTGGGCCACCTTATCAAATACCCGGATGCTGGCATCGGCCATTTGGGTGTAGCCCACTTTCTGCAATTCCTCTAGGAAGTTCTTCTGCGTGCTGATGTTCTCATTCAGCGCGTTGATGATCGGACCGAACTCGTAGATTTTGTCCACAAATTCCTTGTTGAAGCTGTCGAGCACGGACTTGAGGTTGCTCAGGCTGCTGGCCATGTCGGAGTGCAGAATGGGCAGCAACTCCACTTGCAGGAAGGTGTAGTAGTCGTTTTGGCGCTCCTCGGCTTGGCGGTGTGCGGCACGATAAAGAGCCCCGGCCCACTGCGTGAAAAACAGACCGAGCAAGCTACCGACCATCGCAATGGCCACACCTTGCAAAAACGACTGAATAGCGGCCTCATCAAACTTGCCGCCGCTCAGCAGTAAGCTGCCCAACCCGAGAATGGCCCCTAAGAAGGTGCCCATCAACCCGACGTACAGGGGCGTAGAAGTGCCTTGCTGCACTTCGTTATCCAGCGCCTCGGCCCGGCGCTCAGCAATGTTTTGCAGAATATCGAAACTAGCGGTGCCCTTGTTTTTGAGCAGATACGAGTTGGTATCCACCAGTACATCCTTGAAATCAGGGGAGGCGGCGGGAGCTTCCAGCGTATCTACTTGCTGGCCGGTGGTGGCGTCTTCCACCCGGCGTAGGCGCAACTGGTTGGCCGTCGGGAACAGGGTGGCTAGTCGCTCGATATCCAGCCGGCTACGGCGGAAAGCTAGTATCTGCACCGTCAGAATGCCTATGACAACCAGCAGTTCCAGCAGGGCAATTATCATGGATAGGTACGATTTAAGAGAAGTGTGAGTGGTAAGACGTGCTATTCGATCTAGCGTCCGCCTGCCAAAGTAATTGTCATGCTGAGCATAGCCGAAGCATCTCGCTCGAATTGTTGCGGTAGAAGAAGGAGGTTACCATACTAGCGAGATGCTTCGACTGCGCTCAGCATGACTGATATAGTTTGACAACGTCAGCAGACGAGCTACTTTGAAAGCGCGCACTGCGCTAGATTAAACAAGAACGTCATGCCACGACAAGCAGCATGACGTTCCTTAGCAAAGTTACACCTGTCTAGGCGAAATAAATCCGCGCTTTTTGGTTGATGCGCCAGTCGCCGGACGGGGTGCGCTGCACGGTGCCGGGTGTTTCGGTGATGATGCGCGAAACCGGACCGGTAGGGTAGTTGTAAACACAAGCTGGCTCCAAGATGCTCATATGGCTGCCGATGTAGCCGCCGTGGCCACTCTCGTTGCGCGTCACCACAAAAGTGCCTTGGTCGGGTGTGCGCTCATCCACCATGATTTCGAAAATGGTGTAGGAGGCGGGAGCATCGGCCAGATTATCCCGCAGGAAAGCACCGTTGATGGGCTGCTGATTGGCGTAGATGACGTGCACGCGCGGAGCAGCAGGCTCGACAGGAGCCGGAGCGGGTGGTGTTACTGCAAATAAATCGTCATTGTGCTCAGGTTCTGCATTTGTGTAGGCTACGGGCTGCGGAGGTGCTACCGGCGCGGGTGCCGACACTTGGGGCTGTGCTTGGCGAGTAGGCGGCTTAGGAGCTTGCTTCGCCTTCTGCGGTGCTGGTGTTGCTGGTGCCGAAGGCGAGCGGGTTTCGGTTAGGGCCTTGTACACCACTTCGCGCACTTCCATGAGCTGCGCATTGCTTAAGCGGGAGTCTTGCGAGAGAGACTGGCGTTGAGTTGAAGTTCTGCTCGGGTCACTGTCGTAGCTACTGCTGTCTTGCGAATACGACGATGAACGTTGCCGCCCGCTGCTAGATTTGCCGCGCGTCAGCAATAGATATAGCACGCCTAGCAAGCTCAGGCCCGACATCAACAAGGCAGCCCAAAGCAGTGGGGGAGTAGCGGGAGCGGGCATAACTGGAGCAGGAGTTGGATTTGGAATATCAGTTTGTGCTTCGGGCTGTTGCTTTCCCTCGGGCACGGCATACGGATCAGCCCCGGAATCCTGAACCGGAGTGGCAGCTACCTCCGTAACGTCGGCAATAGTAGGAGCGGTGTCGGCTGCTTCGGCTGCGGTAGTGGCAGTACCCGTAGCTAGTTGATTGAGCTGATTCGACAGCGCCGTGAGGCTGCTTTTGCGCTCCAAGTCCGCCATACGGTCCGGGTTCTTTTGTAGTTCCGCCACGATGGCTTGGGCCAACCCGCCGTAGTCACTCGGGTTGACTTTGTCTTGAATGGCATCGACAACGCCCCGAAACTTTAGTACCCGCTGTTGCCCTTGAAGCTTCTGTTTTTCTAGGGCAACCGCCGCATCCGCTCCTTGGTTGAAAGCGGAGATGCTTTTGTCCTGAATAGTCTTCAGTAGCTCGGCCTGAATCGGCTTCAACACCGGGTCGTCAGTATAAACAAACCGAGCGGTGGCAGCCCACATTTGGGCGCGGGCGTTGGCGGGAACCACTTCGGTGGTTCCCGCTGCGCTGCCGCTGTTTTGCCCTAGTACTGCTGGCCCGCTTAGCAATGAAGCGGTTATGGATACTGCAAACAGCCACTGATTTGCGGCCGAAATCTTATTGCGGTTGCGCTGCATAATGCCGTTTGAATAGCTCGCGGCCCAATTGGAATAGAGCGTCGCGGAAGGGGAAGAAAAACAGCGTTTCGGGCAGTCGGTCGTCCGGCTTCGCGCCGTTGTTGAGCAAGGAATTCAGACCGGCGTTTAAGCTGTCTTTGAGCTGTCCATCCAGGAAGCTGTACACGAAATCCGAGTTCATCTCCACGTTCAAATCGTCGAGCAGGTCGCGGACTTCTTGCGAGTCGTGGGTGAGGAAACGCACCAAGCGACGGGCGTTGGTCAGTACGTCTTCGCGAAGGGCAGTGGCTTCACTTAGCGTCAGCGTGGAGGTCGGGGCCGGAGCGGCAAACGGCTCCACGTCGGCGGGCACTGTGCCGGGCAGCACGAACTCCTTGGGGTCGTTGAGGTGGTTGCCGTCTTTCATCTTCCAGAGTACAGCCCCGTTGGCGGTAGCTTCTTTCGGCTGGCCTACCAGCGTGAGGCGGAAGTCGCGCGGTGCGGTTTGCCCGGAGGCAAATTGCAGCACCAGTCTTGCCAACTCCGTCAGCGCCGACAGGTTGGAGTTCAAATCCAGCATGCGCAAATAGGTGCTGCCTTTGCCGCTGAAGCACAAGTGGCGCGGTACATCCAGCCCGCGGGCTTTGCACACCTGGCCCACGTGGTACACCACCGCCGCAAAGTGTAGGAACAGCACCACCCGCAGGTGTTTGGCGCCGCGCAGCTCTTTCGAGAATTCCAACTGCTTATCGAACCCGAAAAGCAAGCTCACCACGTCGGCCGAACCGGCTTTGCTTTCCAGCGCTGCCTTCACCACCTCGCGCGCCGCCCACGCTTCCTGGCTGATAGGCTTGTTGGCCGTGCGGCTCACGTAATAATACAGCAAGCCATTCTGCTGCCGCGACCCGCCGCCTGCTCCGTCGCCCCACAGCACGTCGCCGGCAAAGCGGAACGAGAGGGTAGCTTCCGGCTGCCGGCCTCGCAACAACAGCACGTCGGTAGTACCACCGCCGATGTCGATGTTCACCACATTTTCGTCGCCGGTCGGCACAATGCCGCCGTCGGTACGGGGGTCAGTCAGGTACAGGTACGGCGCCCACGATTCGCTGATGTGCGCCAGGCGAGTACCAGCTTCCTGCCCGAAGATGCGTGAAAACTCTTCCTGCCAGATTTCCTCGAAATCCCTAATCCCGCTCTTCTTCATGCTCAGCGGGCGCGACCATACCACTTGGGTTTGGCTCACGTCGCCTTCGTTGAGGGCTACTTTGTGCTTAATGAGCAGCAGCAACTCGCGTACGTACGCCCGAATGCGCTGCACCCCGGCGGCGCGGTGCGCACCTTCCGTATCCCATTTGAGGTTGGTTTGATAGCGCCCATCCTCCGGGTGGTTGTACAATGATCCGTCGCGGCTGAGGTGGAAGCCAATGTTGATGCTACCGAACAGCATCGGGTCGCCTTCACCCACAAACGCCGGCGACTCACAGGTGGCCGTCCGAATTGGGAAGGCTACGTCAGCGCCATCAGTACCAATGAAGGCGGGCACAAACTCGCGGTTGCGCACGGTGTCGGCTAGCGGCATGGTGCCCAAGCTGCCCACGCCGTAGCGAACCGGCAACAAGTAGTCAGAAGTGGCGAGGGGCTTGTTGAGCGTGACAACTTGCAGCTCTTTCTCCTTGGTGATGCTAAATGGCTGCGGCTCGCCACGCTCTGCCGTTGCGAAGGCCACATGTGTGTTGGTAGTGCCAAAGTCAACGGCAAATGTGAACCGCTGCGAACCACCTACGGCCGTCTGCCAGCGCGGCACCAGCAAACCACTCACTGCCCGGCCGGGCCGCGCAAAGTCAGCCGCCGGCGTTTCCACTTCCATAAAGTCGAAATGCGTACCTACCACCTCGTAGTAGGTGCTGGCCGGCCCGCGGGAGTTGCGGCCCATGCGCTGATGCGTGCGCACACCCCGCAGGTTGCCCGCACCCGCCGGAGCTAGCGCCTGCTGCCCCGCGTAGAAGCGCAGGCGTGCCAAGTCGGCACCTTCGTTCTGGTCAGCTAACTGCACATAGTAGTGGCTGCTGCCGCCACCTTGCGCGATATTCGGAAACTTGTAGAACGGGAACACGCCCACGTTCACACGGGCACTCACCCGGCCACCGTTGTACGGCGTCTTGGCGTTGTCGCTCGGCACGGCGGCCACCGTCTGGTCGGCGCTGGAGCCGGGGCCAGGGCGGTAGTAATAGCGCCGCTCGTACATTACTTCGCGCCCGCTCGTGACGGGTATGGCAAGTTGCACCAGCACGTGGTTGTCGAAAACGGTGAGGCGCAGGTAACGGTCCAGGTCCTCGGGCGGAAGTAGTCGAAGTAGCGACGCTTCAGCGGCAGCAGGAACCGGAACGGTCGGTCCTCCAGGCGCGTGCCCGGCTCCGGCAGTACCGTGCCGAAGTGGAACCGCTCGGTGTTCACCGCAAACGGAACCTCCACCAGCATGTCTTCCAGCAGGTCGTTCACCGTCAGGAAGGGGTACTGCACGCCCAAGCCTTCCAGCCGGCGCTTGTCCAGTTCCTCGTCGTAATTCCACTTGATGACCGTGGAATCGGTGCCGGGCGTGCCACCGAAGTAGTTGCCGCGGCGCAAATCCAGGCCTGGCAGCAGCGCCAGCGGTGTTTTGCCTAACTGTGGCACCGTAGCGGCCACAAACCAGTCGCTGCTGATGGGTTGCTGCGCTTCGGCCAAGTGCCGCAACTCCACACCCCGAATTTGCACGGCGTTGCCTTGGGCATCCCGTAGCGGCTCGTAAGGCTGATTGAAGGAAGAGGCCGTTTGGTTTAGCTCCGCCAGCTCGTTCATGCGACTCCGGTCCAGCGCCGTCAGGAAGTCGTACACGCTGCCTGCAAAGTCTTTGCTGCGCAAGCTCTTCTCTACCTCAAACAGACCGAAGATGTACGTCTGAAAATCAGCTTTCCGAGCGGTCAGGGGCACTACTTCGTTGTCGAAATAGAAGCCAGTGCCGCCTTTGCGCTGCGTGTTTAGCGGCCGTACTTCCGGGTGCACAAATACCAGCGTAAACGGCGACGTGCCACCGAGCAACTGCGTGGTACGGCGCCCACTGGCATCCTGCCGATCCGCGAAAATCAGGTACAGCGCGTCTACCTCGCGAAAATGCTCGTCGGCCAGATACAGCGCTAGCGTGTCGCCGAGCAGCTTCACGCGGGAATCGGAACTGCCTTGCAACTGCTGCAACTGCTCCTGCTTGTGCCACGCCACGAAGCGTAGCTGGTACTCGTCGGTGGGCTTGCTATAGAACAGCAGTTCCAGCAAGTCCCAGCACTGCGACACCTGCCGGTGGTACAACGAGTGGCCTTGCGGCTGTTGCTTCACAAATTTGAAAGCGGTTTCCAGCAAATGCAGCCGGCCAAAAGGCGTCGGAATGGCTGTAGCCGTGCGACGGGAATTGCCACCGGCGGGGTCTAGCATCCGCTCGGCTTCTAAGGCCGTCAATTGATTTGATTCCTGCCAGCCGCGCAGGTTAGCATTGCCGCGCTCCAGCAGCTGTAAGATATTACTCATGTAGTGCGTTTCGTTGGTACCCCACCCCGGCCCCTCCCCTCCGGGAGAGGGGTGCGTTTTGGAGTGAGGCATTAGCTTAAATAAAAGTCGCTTGGCACCCCTCTCCCGGAGGGGAGGGGCCGGGGGTGGGGTTAAAACCCGGGTACTTTGGCTTCTACCACATTCTCCATCACCTCGCTGAAAGCCCGCACGAACTCGCCGGGTGCTTCCGCTTCGGTCACTTTGCGCAGTTGCTTGTCTAGCCGTTCGCGCACGTAGCTCCGGCTGATGGTGTCGGAGTTGAAGAAGCCTTTCTTCACTTCCTGGCCCTGCACGATTTTATCGAAATCAGTCTCATCGAGGCGGAACGGCACGAAGTGACGGGCGTTGTCGCGCAGTTCGCGCAGCCAGGATTTGAAGCTGATGGGTTGGCCTTCAGGCGAGTTGTAGTCGAATAGGAAGCGGCGCAGGTCGCGGAAGAACGGGGCAGTTTGCCAGGCACTCTTCAAGTTGATATTCTTGGCGTACACCGCGTCGTCGGTTTCGGGGAAATGATGTTCCAGCCACGTAGCAAAGAATTTGAATCGGGTAAGAGCCGGACCGAGCAACGGCCGCGTTTGGTTGGGGTCGAAGCTCTCGAAGCGTACTTCCTTGTCGTCGCGCTCCAGGCCGTACTCGTAGAAATGCGTGTCGTTCTGGAGCACAGCAGCCGACTGACGCATAAAGTCCAGCACAGACAGTGCGCCAACTAATTCCACGAAGTGGGCATCGTTGCGCTGCTGGTTGCCGCCTTCGCGGTTTTCCTGCTGTTTCTGTGCTTGGTCGCCCACGTAGTAGAGCGAGTTCAGGTCGGGCAGGTTGCGCTGATAATAGGCTAGGGCCGCCTTGGTCTTCGTAATGAAGGTGTTGGAATCGATGGAGCTGGTTTCGTCGCTTTTCAGGTCGAAGTAGGGCAGTACAGTCAGCGCGCCCATTGGAGCCGTGTTCAGCAAGTGCTTCTTGGCTAAATTGCCCTTAGGGTTGCGCAGATTCTTGAGCAGCAGCGGGAAGCCCGCCGCCCCCGTGCCACCGAAGATCGACGAGATGAAAAACACCCGGTCGTCTGGTCCGAAGCCATTGGCAAAAAACTCGATTTCCGGCGAGTTCATCAGTTGGTTCAGTACCACGCTCCCTACGTTCGGGCTGCCTTTGAAACCGACCGTCAGCGGCTCATTCAAGCTCTTCGGGTCGAACAGCAAATCAACGAGGTGCTTGGTTTCAACCGGTAGCGAGTTATAGTGCAGATAGTCGCGTAACGGCTCGTCCATACCACTGAAGTTGTACTCGAACGTCTCCTTCACCCGCGGGTCGCGTTCCTGGCCCGACGTGGCGGCCATTGAGGCCAGCGTAGCAATTTCGGTGTGGAAGAACTGCCCGGCTTCCGGTGCCGGCCGCAACTGCTGGCGCAGGCGCTGGTACGTTTTCAGCAGTTCAATGGTGCGTTGCTTGTCACCGTTCAGCGCGTCGGGGTCAATGATGATGGGAACTACCCGATTACAGTTCTGGAGTTCTACGCCCGCTGCCAGTAGCATCGTGAGCGAACGGATGACCCGGGAGCCAGTGCCACCGATGCCGAAAATATAAAGCGTTGCCATGTGTAAAAGGAAGTGGCTAAAACAGCACTGAGCACTGTATCTGCCCTATTTGAAGGATTATACCCGACTGTTTTGCTGAGCGAAGCTGAAGTAGGTTGCTCGAGCTGTTGTGAACATGCGTCAGGGTGTACTACTCTGCCGTAATGCGTCGGCAAGCTCAGCAAGACGGTCTACTAAGATGATACTCTAGTTAGGCCAGCGGACTGGCGTAGTGCGGGCGCTTACCGAAAGGCTCTTCACAGCGAAAGAGCACAGGATGAAAAACAGGACGGCTACTAACGTATTCGTGGCCGTGAATCCCCACAGGTAGCGCTTCAGTGTGGAAACCTGCGCTACTGCTAATTCTTCGCCCGTTTCGGCTAATTGTGCTTCTACCGCGGCGGCGGCCTGTTGCCAAGCCACGATGGCGCCGAGTACTGCCGTTAGTAACAGCATGATGGCCCAATGCTGCGTTTTGAAAAAGGACGTGGTGACCACACGGTTTAGCACCACATAAAACAAAAGCGCCATAGCCAAAGCCACGAAGAAGGTAGTCAACCCCACTCCCGGGAAAATACTCTGGCGGTACACCGGAATAAGGCTGGAAGGGTCCGGGTTACCCAATAAAGCTTGGTAAAGCGCAGTGAAAAACGATTGGAGCATAGAGTTGGAAGAGAAAGGAAGGAGCGGTAAACGAGAATAGAAGAGCAGACAGGTTGTTAGTCGCGGCGTAAGGCCACCGGCACGTCGAAGAGCATAGGTCCAGTGGCGGATTGGCTGCCGAAGCTTTCAGCTACACCCGCCAGTACTTCGGTTAGCAGAAAAGTTTTGGGGCCTTGGCTGGCTATGTTGCTGTCGTTGGTGGTGGAATAGGTGGCAGCCCAAGTGGGAGCTGTAGGCGGTAATGCCAACCGGAGCAGTTGTGGCTTCTGGCGCGAGGCCGTAGAAGGAAGCTTCGAAACGCTGATTTGAGAGAAATGCGTATACGCCCGGCCCGCGGCGGGTACCGGCGGACCACCGGCGGCAGCCCACGTTCTTACTAGCTTGGCATCAGTGTTGCCAGGCTCCAGGCGTAGCTGCGCCCCGGAAAAGCTCTTTTGCGCCGCCAGCGGCAAGTGCTTTAAATCAAATCCTACTACGAACTGCGCGGGTTCTTTCGCCGATAAAGAAGTGAACGACACGCCCGTAGCCTTGCCCCCTTGCGGCCCAGGCTCGGCGTACCACTCGCCTTTCCCCTGGTAGCCCGTCACGACGCCGTATTGCGGCGCCTCATATTTGGCATTGAAATGCACTTGGGGCTGCTGGTCTAGCCGGCCCATCAGTTGCTGATTCACTTGCGCCACCAAGGGCGCTGGCCCGAGCACCCACACGTAATACGGTAATTTAGTCCCGGCTAGTGTTTGCCGCTTGGTCCGGTTGCCAGGATAGAAATTTCCCCGAAATTCAGATGTATTTGCAAACACCGACACGGCCAGTTCCGCCGGATTGGCCGTTGTCAAGGCATCTTTCACATCGGTACGCACGCGCCAGGTTTGCGTAGGGTCCTTGGGACCGTAGATGAAGTCTGAAACGATAATGCTAACCGTACCAGGCTTCTGCGTTTGTAGCTTCAGTACTTCGCGCAGCATATCGGGCATTTCAGTGCCCGTCGCCGGGTTCTCGATACCTCGGCTGATGGTCTGGCTAAGCTCAGCGTAGGAGGTAGGCTGCACCACAGGAGCTTCCTTCACGAAATAGTAGCCCGCTGTGGTACCTTGGGTGGTGCGACCTTGCACATCGGAAAGCAGAGCTGTAACCGTACGCTGGAACTCGCTACCCAGGTCACCTGGCCGGTTAGCCCTTACAAACCCCTGCATGCCGCCCGATATATCAACAAATACATTGAGCTGGCGCAAACCCGTGGCTTTGGTGGTCGCTTCTTCGTTTTTGGAAGCAGTAGGAGTTGTAGCAGCGGCCTTGCTTGCGGCTCGCTTCTCACCAGGTACATCGCAGGCGCTTAGCAGCAAAGCCAAGCCAAAGGCCCAAAAAGATAGGTGGAGTTTACTTGTCGAGGCCATGAAGGAATGAAAGCAAAGTAAGGTACAGGAAAGACACTGACTAGCTAATACGTTCATTCGGTGCTTTCGCTGACAATGCATTCCGGCTAGAGAGTTGGTTGGTAAATGAGGCGAGGACTAGCAAAGCAAAAAATGTCAAGGCAATATCGTGCCACTCAGTTCAGGTTGAAAGAGGGCTACAACCTATGTGCTTCGTGGCGTGCGCATTAAAAAATGTAATCTGCTTATTAGTTATTGTTAAGCTTAACCGGAAAGTACAAGGTTGACTGTTTTCTCGTTTACAGAGAGAATGGCGTCCAATGCCTAATCGAGCAGTAAACGTTTCAAACGAGCGGCCTTCCTGATTAGGTATAACCATAAAAGCGTATCGAGCGAGATGGCGCAAAAGCTAACGCTGGCGGGGTAATGCAAGTAAGAGATTTTGAATTAAAATCTCGTTGACTTACTATTTCACTGCTTTTACCACCTGATTACCTGCGCCTTCTGCTGTACTTTTACTGTACCATAAATGAAATGTGCCGCTATGCTTAAGCGGCGCCTTGGTAGTGCTATCGGCTTTCTATGATTTCTGCTATTTATCGCCTTTTGTGTCGGCTAGTGCTGATCCTACCTGTTTTGCTTTGCTCTTGCCTCAACGTTATCAAACCAAACCGCGAATACACCCGCTGCCCCACACCGCCTGCCCCTGACTACGCCCTGTCTACCAGTTGGGCGGCACTGCCTACCCGTATCGATGCTGCCGATGTAGTGCCTAGCCACTCAGGCTTGCAGGATGCGCAAGCCACGGCCACTGTCGACGTGTTTTTCGTGCACCCGACCACTTACCTAGGCCGAGCCGGTTGGAATGCAGACCTTAACAATCAAAAAATTAATCACATAACCGACATCAGTACCATCCGCCGACAAGCCTCGGTTTTCAATAATGTGGGGCGCATTTATGCTCCACGCTACCGGCAGGCCACACTCTTTTCATTCTTTGATGAGCAAACTGGCAACGGTAACCAAGCCATTGATTTGGCTTACGAAGACGTGAAAGCCGCTTTCCAATATTACCTCGCGCATTACAACCAAAACCGGCCGATAATACTAGCTAGCCATAGCCAAGGCACGCGTCACCTCACCCACCTGCTCCACGACTTTTTCGACCAGAGTCCTGCGCTGCGTCGCCAGTTGGTTGCTGCCTACCTTGTTGGCTTCAACGTGCCCACTAATGCGCTGCAAGTTGTTCGGCCCTGCGAAGACTCCACGCAAACTGGTTGTTACGTTGCCTGGAATACCGTGGATTGGGACCAGGAATACGCTCCCTATCAGCAAGGCGCTGTCACCAATCCGCTCACCTGGACGCGCGATACAGTCACTGCGCCGGCTAGCCTAAACTTAGGGGTGTTCCTTACGCATTCAATACTGTTGATACCGCCGTAGTCGATGCCAAAGTTCACAACGGGCTACTTTGGATTCACCGGCCTAAGCCTTTCGGTTATCCCCGCTTTCTTCTTCCTGGCCACCCGGAACTCAGTCATTCTTTTCACCTCGACGATTACGCCCTGTTCTACATGAATATCCGGCAAAACGCAGCCGCACGAGTGCGAGCGTACGAGCGGCAGGTAGGACATTAATCGTTGGAATGCCGGAGCAACTCGGATTCAAAAACTCTTCTGAAGTGACTCACATCTATTTCAGGACAGCGTTGACTGAAATCATCAAACCCGTTCCAAAATGCCTTTTCATCGAAGTCTTTAAAGTCATTTGCTCCTAATAACGCTAGGTTATGAAGCAGATAAGCGACTGGCCCTGCGTAGTTGATATAACGCCTACGCTGCTCATCGGTAAACCTTTCTGCTGGGTTCTCACGAGGTGGCTTGCGGATAGTCTGCAAGAAGTGATATAGCAAGTATCGGTAAGCTCTTTTCGTGTGTTCATCCATAGGCCGCAAATTACAAAAAGCCCCGCTGGCACAATGCCAGCGGGGCTTTTTGTGATCAGCCTTGAAGCTTAAGCACCAATAGCTACACGCTTGAAGTCAGTTACTGTCATACCTTTTGACGTTTTGTCGAGCAGCTGAGCGATGGTCAACGAATTGTCCTTCACAAACTCTTGGTTGAGCAGGGTATTCTCTTTGTAGAACTTGTTGAGCTTGCCTTGAGCAATCTTCTCCAGCATAGCCTCGGGCTTGCCTTCAGCACGCGCCTGCTCTTTGCCGATTTCGATTTCGCGCTCAACGGTAGCAGCGTCTACGCCATCTTTGTCAACGGCTACGGGCTTCATGGCCACAATTTGCATAGCCACGTCGCGGCCTACAGTAGTTACATCAGCACCGTTCACGTTCTTCAGGCCTACTAATACGCCTTTTTTGCCGTCGGAGTGGATGTAAGAAGCTACTTTCTCAGCGCTCATGTTAGCATAAGCTACCACGTCCAGCTTCTCGCCGATTTTGCCCATCAGGTCGGTGATGTGGTCTTGCAGGCTGCGGCCGTCTTCTTGCGAAGAAGCGAGCAGGTCTTCCTTGGTAGCAGCATTGGTCTTCACAGCCGCGTCCAGGATTTGCTGCACCAAGTTGCGGAAGTCAGCAACTTTAGAAACAGGCTCCGTCTCGCAAGCCAGCGCTACCAGTTTGCCATTGGTACCATCTTCGCTTACGCTTGCCAATACTAAACCTTCGGAGGTAGCATTGTCGGAGCGCTTATCAGCAATTTTCTGGCCTTGCTTGCGCAGGATGTCGCGGGCAGCTTCGAAGTCGCCTTCGGCTTCTACCAGGGCTTTTTTGCAATCCATCATGCCGGCGCCGGTCATGGCGCGCAGCTTGTTCACGTCTTGGGCGGTAATTGCTGCCATTCTTGGGAAAAGTTAGATGCTAGTGGCTACTAGCTTGTGTTGATATTTATGAGTGGAAACGGCAAAAGAAGAAGTCAGAAGCAAAACCCGGAAACTGGTATGCACCATCGGATTCTAGCTTCTGACTTCTTACTTCTCGCTTCTAAAGAGCTTATTCGTCGGCCGTCAGTTTCTCCTGGATGCCTTCGTCTTCTGCTTGCTTCTTGTCGGCATCTTCTTTGTCGACTTTCCGCTCCGACAGACCTTCTTCGATGGCTTTGCCAATCACGCCTACGATGAGCTGAATGGACTTCGAAGCGTCGTCGTTAGCTGGAATTGGGAAGTCTACCAATTCAGGGTTGGAGTTGGTATCGCAGATAGCGAATACTGGCACACCCAATTTCTTGGCTTCTTTCACAGCGATGTGCTCGCGCTTTACGTCTACCACAAACAGGGCAGCGGGCAGGCGGCTCAAATCGGCGATACCACCGAGTACACGCTCCAGCTTTTCACGCTCACGCGACAGCATCAGACGCTCACGCTTAGCAAGAGCAGCATAAGCCGTGTTTTCTTTCACCATCTTGTCGATGGTGCTCATTTTCTTCAGCGACTTACGAACCGTAGCGAAGTTGGTGAGCATACCGCCCAACCACCGGTCAGTTACGAAAGGCATTTTGAGGCGGGTAGCCTCGGAAGTTACGATCTCTTGCGCTTGCTTCTTGGTTGCAACGAACATCACCTTGCGGCCGCTCTTTGCAATGTTGCGGATGGCATTCGCTGCCTGATCCAACGAAACAAGCGTTTTGTTGAGGTCAATGATGTGAATACCGTTCTTCTCCATGAAGATGAACGGAGCCATTTTCGGGTCCCACTTGCGCGTAAGGTGACCAAAGTGGGCACCAGCGTCAAGCAGATCTTTATATGATGTGGACTGAGCCATGATGAATTTCCTCTGGGATTAGCGTTTCGAGAACTGGAACGAACGACGAGCTTTGCGCTTGCCAAATTTCTTGCGTTCCACCATGCGCGGGTCGCGGGTCATGAAGCCTTCCTTCTTCAGGGCCGGACGAACTTCTTCGCTGTTCCCTACGAGGGCTTTCGAGATGGCCAAACGGATGGCTTCAGCCTGAGCCGAAATGCCGCCACCGCCTACGTTCACCTTGATGTCGTACTGACCAACCTGCTCTACGATAGCGAGCGGCTGATTCACAATGTTTTCCAGGAGTTCGTTACCGAAGTAAGTCTTCATGTCCCGGCCATTGATAGTGATATTCCCTTGCCCGGCCTGCATGTAGATGCGGGCCACCGAGGTTTTTCTTCTACCAGAGGTGTTGGTAATTTCCATTAAGTGAAAAAATTAAAGAAAAAAGACGCCGAAGGTCGGCTTAAAGGTTTTTCAATTCAACAGCTTGTGGCTGCTGTGCTTGATGGGGGTGCTCGTTGCCGGCGTACACATACAGGTTGCGGAACTGCTCGCGGCCAAGGCGGTTGCCTTGCAGCATGCCTTTCACGGCGTGCTCGATTACGCTAGCCGAATTCTTGGCCTTTTTGTCGCGCAGGTTTACGCGCTTCTGACCACCTGGATAACCCGAGTGGGTTACATAGATTTTGTCGGTCAGTTTCTTGCCAGTCACACGCAGGTTGTCGGCGTTGATGACGATAACGTTGTCGCCGCAATCAGAATTGGGCGTGAACGATGGCTTGTGCTTGCCGCGCAGTATGTTGGCAATCTGGCTGGCCAGACGGCCCAGGGGCGCAACACTGGCATCAACCACAACCCAGGCCTTATCGGCGTTGGCTTTGTTGACGGATACCGTCTTGAAGCTCAGATGATCCATTGGGAGGAAGGTAAGCGTTTGTAAATGAGATGAAACCGAACTAGGTCCGGGAAAAACGGACACAAAGTTACCGCCTTTCGTCGGATTTACAACATAGTGATTAATAATTGTGTCGAGGAAGCAGCTCTAAGACAGCAACTAGAGCGTGGCAAGAAGCTGGTTTCCCTTCTCTATTTCAAGGAAGGAATGCTGGCCTCTCAACTCTAATTTCTAATGGCTTCCTACTGATACTGTCGTAGTGTATCAACTAGCACCCGGAAGTCTTTCGGGTATGGCGCTTCAATGGTAACGCTCTCTCCGTCAAGCTTGGCAAATGTGAGGCTGGCGGCGTGCAACGCGAATCGTTTGATGAAGGGCTGCTCTTCTTCACCTTCTTTCATGTTGAATTTCTTCTTCAGGGAAGACAGATAGAAATCCTCGCCGCCATACATCTTGTCGCCGATAATGGGGGCTTGCAGATAGGCTAGGTGCAGACGGATCTGGTGCATGCGGCCAGTGATAGGCTGACACTCGAGCAACGTGTGGCGGGCAAATGCTTCCAAGGTGCGCACCAGTGTCACGGCAGGTTTGCCGTTGTAGGCCAACCGAGCTTTGCCTTTGGTGGTAGTTTCGATGTTGCGCTCTACGCGTAAGCCTTCGTATTGGTGCACTCCCCAAGCGGCAGCATGATAGATTTTGCGCACTTTGCGGTCCTCGAACTGCATAGCCAAATGGCGATACGCAGCCGGGTTTTTAGCAAGTGCCAACGAACCGCTCGTTTCTTTGTCGAGACGGTGGCAGGCCTGCACGTCATCGTACTGCTCGCGGGCGAGACGTAAGATGTTCGGTGCGCCGCCGAATCGCTCGTCGAGAGTAGCTAGAAAAGGAGGTTTGTTGATGACGACATAGTCTTCGTCTTCAAACAGAACGAGGTCTTGAAAATTAGGTAGCTTCATAAGGAAGCCGCAAAGGTAAGCGGAATGAAGTGACGGCTCCTACCTGACAAAACAGTAAGCACTAAGGTGCCATCTATTTGCGGCCCGCTATCTGCTTTCCGATAACTCGTTGTCGCTTATCTGCCCATCGAAGGTCAGCTCATCACTTTTTTCTTTCACTTCAGGCAGCGCATTCTTGGGCTTTATCAGTTTGAACTCGAGCGTAGTGCCTTGGCCCATTTCGCTGCGCACCCGAATGGTCGATTTATGCGCTTCGATTATGTGCTTGCAAATAGCCAGGCCTAAGCCAGAACCACCCGAGTCGCGCGAGCGGCTTTTGTCGATTCGGTAGAATCGCTCGAAGATGCGATTCATGTGCTGCTTTGGGATGCCTGCTCCATCATCGCGCACGGAGATGCGCACTGCTTTGCCGCTTTCCTGCAACGAGACGACTACGTGCCCGTGCTCGCGCCCATATTTAATGGCGTTATCAATTAAATTGACGAGTACTTGGCGAATGCGGTTACGGTCGGCCAGTACGCGCACGCCAGTTTCGGGTAAGGCGGGTGGAAATAGTTCTAAGCGCACGTTGCGGTGCGTAGCTTTCAACTCCAATTGCTCGAAAATTTCTTGCACCAAGGCCACTAAGTCGAAGCTGTGGCGGCGCATCCGTACTACTCCTTTTTCTAATTGCGAAATAGTAACGAGGTCCTGGACCAGCGTATCCAATGAATCGAGGCTCTTGGCGGCCTTTTGCAGAAACCGTTGACGGGTGAAATCGTCTACATCCTCATCGTCGAGGATGGTGTGCAAGAAGCCTTGTGCGGCGAATATGGGCGTTTTCAGCTCGTGCGATACATCGGCCAGAAATTCGCGGCGCAGCGCCTGTAGCCGCTTCAGTTCGTCGATTTCCTTTTGCTTGCGCTCGGCCATTTCCACTATCTCGTCGCGCATGCGCTTGAGGGGCTCGGGCCGGAACAGAAACTTGTTAGACAGCTTCCGAAATTCCTTGCGCTTCACATTTTCCAAGCTGGAATAGATGCTGTTGATTTCGCGGAAAATCAACGCCTCGAACATCAAGTACAGCAGCAAAAAGCATGTGGCCACTGTGATGCCCGCCGCCAAAACGCCCTCGCGCAACTCCATAGTAGGGCCTACCCACGCTAGCGTGGTTAGCGCAGCCGCGACGAGCAACGACAGAATGATGGCAATAATGCGCGATGAGATATTCAAGCCAAACACAACAATTAATTCAAGGTTAAAGATAAATGATCAAATGATGATTATAAGCTTTCCACGGTTGTAGTGAAGGCCAATTCAGCTACCAGGAGAACTGCTAGAGCAATATGAAAAGGCCTCTTTCGAACCAGAGGACACTTCTATCAAGTACCGCTCTGCCGTCCAAAAGAGGCCTTTGTTATCGAGATTGCTGATTGTTAATCCGTATTGAATTTGTAGCCGACTCCTTTGATGGTTTGGATGTGGTGGTCGCCTACTTTCTCGCGCACTTTGCGCACGTGCACATCCACGGTGCGAGCCAGCACAAATACATCGTTGCCCCAGATGTTTTGCAACAGCTCCTCGCGCCCAAATACCTTGTGTGGTGTGGCCGCTAGAAACGCAAGTAGCTCGAATTCCTTTTTTGGTAGCGTGATCTTGCGGCCTTCTTGATACACCGAGAAACCCGTGCGGTCAATCTTGAGCCCGTTGATTTCGATGGTGTCTTGCACGGATTGCGGGTCCCGGTCGCGGCGGACGAAGGCAGCGAGGCGACTGAGTAATGCCCGGGGCTTGATTGGCTTGGCAATGAAATCGTCGGCACCCGCTTCGAAGGCGGCTACTTCTGAAAACTCCTCGGCACGCGCCGTGAGGAAGATAATGTAGGTGTCTTTGAACTTGGGCTGTTCGCGCAGGTGCCGGCAGGTGGCAATGCCATCGAGGTTAGGCATCATTACGTCCAGCAGGATGATGTCGGGCGCAAATTGGGGGGCAATTTCCAGCGCCCGGCGGCCGTCGGGTGCTGATGCTACCGAGTAGCCTTCCTTGCGCAGGTTGTACTCGAGTAGCTCCACAATATCAGGGTCATCATCGACTACCAAAATCTTGTACGCATTGGGATTAGCGGGTGCTTGCACGGTACGAGGTGTTTGAAGTAAAAAAGAAAGCGCAGACAAAAGTACCGCCACGCCTGAGTCTAGAATGTTACCTTTTCGTTAACCGCTGCTTCGATTAGCAGGAACTGGGCACAAAAAAAGCGGCTCCCAACGTGGCCGCTTTCCAAGTTGTTAATTACGAGCTACTAGGTTGAGACGAGTTTTGAGACCTTGGTACTTGAACATATCCACCTTAACCGCCCCAACAAACATTTCAGCTTGAATAAGGACCGGGATCTTGTTCCGGTCATCGGAGAGGTAAACTGAAATAGCGTTTTCCCCCTTAAATAGCTTGTTGCTCGGCATTTTCGGAACCAGCTTAATAGCCCGAATAGTGCCAGCTTTCGTTTCCACTGTTTCGCGGCCTTTGTAGATTACGTCCATCGAAAATACACTCTCATCGAAGAAGCCCTGCACGCGAATCACTTCACCAATGTGGCGCTGGTCGTAGTTGAGCGTGCGCAAGAAATAAAAGCCGCTTACGATATCTTGCACATTGTCAGGTACTTTGTAGCTGCCCCGCTTGATCTTGTTTTTGTCTTTGCCGTGACGCTCCATCTGCGCCATGTCGGTGAAATGATCGAAATCAACGGTCTCGCGCCGACGGTAGTTATTTTCCTCGATGTTGCGGAAAAAGCGCTGGGGCACGATGCTAGTCGTGTCGATATAGCTGCGCCAAGTGTCGCGAATGCGCAGAAAAACGTCGAACGAACCTGTGGTTTTGCCCGTGACGGTAGCCCGGAAACAAGTTCGGTCGTTGATACGGTGCAGGCCACCATCTACTTCGATGGTTGCTTCGGCCGCGTTGATGAGACCATAGTGCACCTTATACTGGAGTACCTCCCCCTTGGTAAAACTGGTATTAGGTATTGACCGAAGACCACCAGAAGGTTGGAAGGCCCATAAGCCCACCAGTGGTAAAAGAACAAAAAAGGATAATAGCCAACGGCGATTCATAGAGTTATAAGCAGGAAAAACAGGCTCCTGGATGCCTCAGACAAAAGAGGTGCCAGCAAATATAACGCAATGTGTTGACGGGCCGGAACAGTTGATTTACAACCAACTGAGTTTTCTTCGAAACCACCATTCCACTTACGGCGCATCTCCTCTCTGAGGTATAGGTTATAACGTAAAAAGTCCCGCCGGATTACCAGCGAGACTTTTCTACCTCTTGATCTTATCTTAATAGCAAGCGTTTACAGCGTGTCGTCGTCTTCAACAGTAGTGTCTACCGGAATGGCCGCCATCGCTACTTCGGGCTCACCTTTCACCAAGTTGCGGATCTGAGCTTCAATCTTGTCGGCAAGCTCGGGGTTGTCCTGCAAGATGGTTTTCACACCCTCACGGCCTTGGCCCAGACGGTCGCCGTTGTACGAGAACCACGAGCCCGACTTAGCAATGATGCCCATGTCAACGCCGAGGTCAAGGATTTCACCCACTTTCGAGATGCCCTCGCCGTAGATGATGTCGAACTCCACCACTTTGAATGGTGGCGCTACTTTGTTTTTCACAACCTTCACCTTGGTACGGTTACCGGTTACGTTGTCTTTGTCTTCTTTGATCTGACCGATGCGGCGGATATCGAGGCGAACCGAAGCGTAGAATTTTAGCGCGTTACCACCGGTGGTGGTTTCGGGCGAACCGAACATCACACCGATCTTTTCGCGAAGCTGGTTGATGAAGATGCAGCAGCAGCCTGTCTTGTTGATAGTACCGGTCAGCTTACGGAGGGCCTGGCTCATGAGGCGGGCGTGCAAGCCCACTTTCGAGTCGCCCATGTCGCCTTCCAATTCACCTTTCGGTACGAGAGCAGCTACGGAGTCAATAACGATGATATCGATAGCACCTGAAGAAATCAGCTGGTCGGCTATTTCAAGGGCTTGTTCGCCGTTGTCGGGCTGCGCGATGAGCAGGTTTTCGGTGTCGATGCCTAGCTTCTCGGCGTAGCTGCGGTCGAAGGCGTGCTCGGCGTCAATGAAAGCGGCCATGCCACCTTTCTTTTGGGCTTCGGCAATGCAGTGCAGCGTGAGCGTAGTTTTACCCGACGATTCTGGACCGTAGATCTCAACCACACGGCCGCGGGGCAGACCCCGATGCCCAGCGCAATGTCGAGGCCTAGTGAGCCGGTGCTGATAGCCGGAATGTCAACAACTTTGTTGTCGCTCAGCTTCATGACCGTTCCTTTGCCGTAGTTCTTATCGAGCTTATCCAGCGTGAGCTGGAGGGCCTTCAATTTCTCGGTTTGAGGATTGGCAACCTTATCGGCTTTGTCAGTAGTAGCAGCCATTAGAATAGGGTTTGGGGGAAATGCTTAGGTTTGGTGAATGTAGGCGTTTTAGGTTGCCTGCGCAACCCAGAAGTGGCTTCGCAACGTGCCAAGCTACTCTGTTTGGGGTAGGCTAGTGGTAACGTCACTGACCTATATTTTGTCCCCGCAATGCTAAAAATTTTCGTTGAATTTAGGGAAATTTTTCTGTGCTAAAAATTTTAGGAAATAGCTCGTTTTCTACCGCCTTGATACTGACGTTGGTAAGCTGGTTGGGAGGCCTGAATGCAGCTTGGGGTCAACTGAACAATCAAGCCTTTGTATACCGTTTACCTATCAAGCCCGAGAATAGTGGGCAGCTTCGGGTGGCAGTGCAAGGGTTTTTGTTTTCCAAGGACAACGAGTATTTCAACAAGATAAACGAAGGCAAAACCCTTTATGGAACACAGCTTGCCCCCCGTCTGGTTTACTTTCCGAGCGGTAATCTGCGGTTAGAGGCGGGTATTTTTCTCTACAAAGACTATGGTACACCCCGACTGCGACAGGTACGACCAGTGTTTACGGCTAAATATCAGAACGGCCCACACAGTTTGTTGTTCGGCAATATTGAAGGACAGTTGAACCATGGCTACATAGAGCCTCTATTTGATTTCGAGCGGGTGATGCTCAACAGGCTAGAGGAAGGCATGCAGTATCGGCTGCAGACGTCGCGCTTGCAACTCGATGCCTGGGTGGATTGGCAGCGGCAACAGTATCGGTACAGTAATTTTCAAGAAGAAGTAGCTGGTGGGCTCACCTCTGAATTCACGGCGTATCAGGATTCGTCGGGCTGGCGCGTAGGAGTGGTGCCGTTGCAATTCTTGGCGATTCATCATGGTGGCCAACTCGACACCATTGATGTCCCGCTGCAAACGCTATTCAACTTTGCTACCGGCGTGCGTGTGCGGCGCAGGTTAAACTCCGAGTTTGCCACAGCGCTGTATTTCGACGGCTACGTCACCCGATTCACTGACTACTCATTCGAAGAAGTATTGCCCTACAAGCGCGGCACTGGTTTATATCTCAATGCCAGTGTAGACACCCCTCTTTCCACCGTAATGATTAGTTATTGGTCGGGCAACGGGTTTGTGGCCCCGCAGGGGGGAAAGCTCTATCAGTCCATTTCCAGTACCGTCAACAATCCCAATTACACGGAGCGGCAGCGTCAGCTATTGATTCTGCGCTTCCTTAAAGATTATCATCTGCCCGGCAACGTTACGTTGAGTACTCGTTTCGAGCCTTTTTACGATTTGCAGAACAAGCAGATCGAGTTTTCATTCGGAGCTTACCTAAACTTTAATTACGAGTTTTTGCTTGGTACGCTCCGGCAAAGCGAGTAAGCATCATAGTAAAGCAGGGCTATCATTGCCCATCAGCTAAGGTGGGGCCACGTGAACTGTCAAGCAGTAGGGTCCAGGCGGTAATGCACGATTTCTGATTCCTTGCCGCGCAAAGGCCATATGCGCCGCCGGGTAGTGTTGATGGGGCGAAAGCCTACTGCCTCGGCTACAGCCAAGCTACGCGGATTATTGCGGCGGCAACGTAGCGTTAAGTAGTGAGCTTGTAGATGTTCGCTAAAACCGAATTGCACAGTGGCAGCCAACGCCTCACGCGCGTAACCATGGCCTTCGGCGTGGGCCGCCAAATAATAACCAACTTCAGCGGTTAGAGGGGTTTGCCAGCTGGGCCGCAAGCTGATGTCGCCGAGGTAAGTGGCGGTTTCGCGGTGCCAAATTCCGAACACGTAGAGGCGACCGGTGCGCCAGTCCTGCGCAAATTGAGAAATAGTGCGGGTGGCATCGGCTGGCGTTTGCACGGCAGCCACGCGGGCCGGAAACGCCGGTTCCAGTCGGCGGCGGTCTTGATTGAGCACGGCGAAGAAGTCGGCTTCGTCGGTAGGTTGGTAAGGGCGAAGCGTGAGGCGGGCAGTGGTAAGGGGCGTGAGCGGCGGAGGCAAAGCGGCGTGTATGATTTGGGGAAAACAATGCAAGTACCTACGCACAGCAACGTATTAGCGCTGAAAAAAGGCGAGGCTGAATACGTGGCAGTAACTCTGACAAGTCGATGTCGTTAGTTTCAGAGCCAGACTACCCTTCGCCCAATCGAGGCAATGGTGATGGATCTGTTTTACTCGCTCAATTTCATTTACCACTTAGCTATGAGACGACTTGAAGGAAAAGTAGCCATTGTGACCGGCGGAGGCTCGGGCATTGGCGAAGCCATTTGTAAGAAATTTGCTAATGAAGGAGCTGCCGTAGTGGTGGTAGGCCTGGAAAGCGACCCAGTGCGCAAAGTGGTGGACGAAATCCAACGGCGTGGTGGAGCTGCCGTAGGCTACCTCGGCGACATTTCGCACGAAAAAAATGCCGAGGAATGCGTGCAGCTAGCCATCAGCGATTTTGGCAAGCTGGATATTCTAATCAACAACGCTGGCGTGTTTCCGGCTACCGCCGAACTAGATAAGTATCCGGTAGATGCTTTCGAGTACATGATCAAGAACAACATCTACTCCACTTTCATGATGACGCGCGCGGCGTTGCCCTACTTGCAGAAAACCCACGGCAACATCGTGACAGCTGGTTCGGAAGCAGGCTGGATGGGTATTGCCGAAAACACACCTTACGGCGGCACCAAAGCATTCAACCACGCTTTTGTAAAGGGAATATCTACGGAGCAGGCCAAGTACGGCGTCCGCGCTAACTGTGTCTGCCCTGGCCCCATCGATACTGCTTGGACCCACAAGGAAACAGGCCCGATGAGCGCCAAGATGGAGAAGCAGAACGTGGACGCGCCACCGTTGGGCCGCCGCGGCACGCCCGAAGAAGTAGCTAACGTGTACCTGTTCCTGGCCTCTGATGAAGCCAGCTACGTAACGGGCGCACTCTACTTCGTGGATGGTGGTATCACCAATTCTAAAGGCACCCCCGGCGCTGATGTTCCGAGCCATTTGCGCCGTGAGCCAGAGGGGGAGTTGAACTTGAAGCATGCCAAAGATGGCAACACCAAGATCCGGGAAGCAGCGGCCGGCACTATGGTCAATTAGAATCAGGCGACAATTAAAAAATGAGAGCGGCTTGCCATATGGCAAGCCGCTCTCATTTTTTTGGTATACTAGCAAGCAGCGTGAACCGCTACGCTTTACTTATGGACTTCGGCTTTCTGCAATGCGGCACCAATACCAGAACGGTACTGCGGTGGGCTGCCCAACGACTGCTGAATACGCATTACGTTCACCTGCCGAGCCGCTTCGTTGAAAAACTCAAGGCGACGAATCAACATTTCTTTGACTAGAACACGGCCTTCAGGGGTACGCATCATTGCGCGCTTGTCTTCCAAGATCCGACGCATGATGGCTTCGGTGTCAGCTTCGCGCTGCTGATACTGTGCCTGAAACTCACGAAGCCGCTCTAAGCCTTCAGTGGTTAAGCGGAACTGACCGCCACCTTGGTTGAGCACTTCGCACAGCACGTACACTTCTAGGGGCAGAGACGTATTCAGGGCAGTGGTGCGCAAGTCGAGGCCAGCAGCTAAGGCATCGAGTATGATAAAGATGTTGCGCTCGAATTGCTGGTAATAAGCGGAAACTTCCATGGACGTATTTCTGAATTTTCTTGAATAGAGGGCTAGGCAGCTAATGCAAAGTCAAGCGCTTAAAGCAGTTCTTTTACGATTTGCTCTACTGACACGTTCTCAGCTTCGGCTTTGAAGTTGCGGACCAAACGGTGACGCAAGATGGGCAAGGCTACCGCTTTTACATCCTCGATGTCGGGCGAGTACTTGCCATTGAGCAGAGCGTTGCACTTGGCTCCCACAATAAGGTGCTGCGAGGCACGTGGCCCGGCACCCCATTCCAAAAGCTGCGTAGCACGGGCAGCGCCCCGGCCAGTGTTAGGGCGCGTTTTGTGTACCAGACCTACGGCATACTCTACCACGTTGTCGGCTACGGGCACACGGCGCACAAGGTGCTGAAACGCCTGAATTTCGTCGGCGTGCAGAATTTTGCTGACCGTAGGCTTGCTGTCGGAAGTGGTGTTCTTCACAATCTGTAACTCCGCCTCGTAGCTCGGATAGCCTAGCTCAATATTGAACATAAACCGGTCGAGCTGGGCTTCGGGTAGAGGATAAGTACCTTCTTGCTCGATGGGATTCTGGGTAGCCAGCACGAAGAACGGCCGCTCCAAAGGGTAACGCCGACCGGCAACCGTCACGGCGTATTCCTGCATCGATTCCAGTAGGGCCGCTTGGGTCTTAGGCGGGGTGCGGTTGATTTCGTCGGCCAACACAATATTGGCGAAGATAGGACCTCGCACAAACTGAAAGTCGCGTTGCTGGGTAAGCGTCTCGGAGCCAACGATGTCGGAAGGCATAAGGTCCGGCGTGAACTGCACCCGGTTGAACGAGAGGTCCAGCGAGTCGGCAATGGTTTGAATGAGCAGCGTTTTGGCCAAGCCTGGTACCCCTACCAACAGGCAGTGCCCCTGCGAAAATACAGCGGTCAGCACCAGCCGTACTACCTCGTCCTGACCAATAATCACTTTGCCGATTTCCTTGCGTAGCGTCTGGTACGACTGAGCCAAGGCGTCGGCGGCTTCTTTATCAGAAGAAAATGTGCGCATTCTATAAGTGTTAGAGGCTAATTATTGATCGTTACTTGTTACGAAAAAAAGTTGATTGTCGCTCACGCCGCTTCGGCAAAGCAACAATCAACTCTTCAACAATTAGCAATTAATTTACCGTATTGAGCAGCTTGCAGCCACCATACTGCGGGTCGACTTCGATGAAGACGCTGCCGCGGTTCTTTTCAAACCACTCATCCAGCGCCTTGTTTTTCTTCTCCGACAAAGCAGCCTGGGCTAGCTTCTGATAGTCGTCTTTGAAGTTGGCTTGGTGAGGCGGCGTATTCGACTTCAACCAGATGATGCGCATGGCGTCTTTGCCATCGTCGGTGCGATAGGGCATAGGCGGTGTTACGTGGCCCACCTTCATGGTATCGATGGTAAAGAAGATGGCCGGGTCCAGCTTATCGAGCGGCAAATAACTACTGCCGTCCTCGCGGTTCTGGAGCAGGCCCCCATTCGCGCCCGACTGCTTGTCGTCGGAGTTGTCTTTAGCGGCTTTGGCAAACGTGATACTGTCGGCCAAAATGCGGCGGCGCAAGTTGGTAAGTTCTTTAGCAGCTTCGTTGACGTCGGTGCTGCCAGTGGTTGGCTTAATTAGAATGTGGCGAGTGCTGTATTTGTCGCCTTTGCGCTCGATCAGCTGAATAAGGTGAAAGCCGAACTGTGACTCCACCACTGGCGACAAGCCTCCTGGATCTAGGCGCAATGCGGCGGCTTCGTACTCAGGTACCAGCTCTTTGCGCCCAAAGAAGCCTAGATAGCCGCCTTGTGCTCCTGAACCTGGATCTTCGGAAAACTGCTTGGCCAACGTCTCGAAGCTTTCACCGGCCAGAATGCGCGCCCGCAAATCGTTAAGCTTAGCTTGGGCGGCCTGCTTGGCAGTGGTGTTTACCTTGGCAAACTTGATAATCTGGCCTACTTCCACTTCAGTAGAATAGTAAGGGAGGCTGTCTTTAGGAATGCGGTTGAAAAACTGGCGCACTTCCCGAGGTGTTACGGTCACTTTGCCGGAAATCTGTTCCTGCATCTTTTGCTGAACCAACTGCTCTTTCACCTGGGAGCGTAGGTCTTCTTTCAACTGCTTGATAGGCTTGTTGTAGTACTCTTCCAGCTTCTTTTCCGAGCCAATCTGCTGAGCGAAATAATTCATCCGGCGGTCTAGCTCGCCTTTCACCTGCGAATCTTCCACTACCACCGAGTCGGTTTCGGCTTTGGCTAGCAGCAGCTTATTCAGGGCCAAGCTTTGCAACACGCGGCACTGCATATCGGGCGGAAGAGGCTTACCCTCGGCCCGCGCCTTTTCCTGTGCCATGATGGTCTCCAGGTCAGAGCGCAATACAATCTGGTTGTCGATTTTGGCAATGATACCATCAACAATGGTTTGGCCGACGGGGCGACCCACACCCAACTGGGCATAGGTGGCAGAAAAGGTGCCGGCCAACAGCAATACGGTCAGCAGGGCTGCCCGTTTCAATACATCAATAGAATGAGTCATGGGATGATTCAAGGGGTACGTCCGGTACCGAGCAACAATACTACCGAACCAGGCAGCTTACAGAACGCAGAAAGCCACGCGTAAATTTCAACATAAATCCTTTCTCTGACAAAAACCAGCCAGCATCCGGGTTTTAAAGCAAAGAGACGGGAACCACCTGCCGCGTTGCATGGCTGCCAAAGCAACTTTTCAAAACGCCCAAATAGCTCTGGATAAGCTTCTAACTGCCGCACATGAACCGCAGTGGAAGGCCATATCTTATGCAAATGGACATCTGTCGTTTCGACGCAGGAGAAGCCCGAATAGCGTCGTTGAGCGGCCTAACTCAGATTTCTCCTGCGTCGAAATAGTAACTGGTTCCTACCATGTAGGAATCGTAGCGCATTTCTGAAGAGCTCTTTGACAGTTCAATTACCTTAAAACAAAAAGCCCCGGCCGAGACCGGGGCTTTCTTATAGAAGTTTGAGCATGGTGTTATCTGGTCACCAACTTGTCTACTTCAGGCTGGTTGATTTGCACCGGATATTTAGTGCGGAGCTGCCCTATCCACTCTTTTTCCAGATAGTTCTGGTAATCGGAAGTGGCAAGGCCGCGTGCCTCAGCTAGCGTTTTAGGGCCAGCAGGTAGCGTTTTGTCGATAACAACCGTGTAATAGCGACCATCTTTTTGCACATCGTACGAGCCAGGTCCGCGGCTCATCAGTTCATCTACTACTTTGTTGTCGCCTTTGGCAAACGCCTTCTGCATAATCTGGACCGACAGTGGATTCTGCGCGTTCAGCTGCTCTTCCAGGGCCGTCGTATTCGAGCTGAATACAGTGGCAACTGCCGTGTTGTTGGCTGCTGCATTAGCCTGGGTGGTTTGTTTGATGCGGCTGGCCGGTACGCCTTTGCTGGTCAGGTAAGCGGCAACAGCAGCGGCCCGCCGGCGCGCAATACCGGCAGCTTCGCCTTTCTTGGCGCGGCCCGTAACCGTAACGCTCAATGCGGTGTCGGCTTGTAGGGCACCAGTCAGGCCATCTAGCGGTAGGCTTGCGTTTTTGGTAAGCTTATCGGTATTGCCAGTAAAGCCAATAGGCTGGGGCGCCAAGCGTGGTACAGCGTAGCGGCCGAGTTGGAGCTGCTGCCGCGCCTGGGTTAGCAGAGCCGGTGAGGCCGCGCTAATAACGGTGCCTTGCACCCGGTTTTCCCACTGATATTTGCTTTGGTTTTCGGTGAAGAATTTCTGTAGACCCACCGTGTCCTCAATGGCCTTGCTCCATACTTTCTCATCCATGAGTTGGAACAGCAGGATACCGTCGCGGTACTCTTTTACTAGCATCCGGTAATCTTCGTACTTGTTTTCGAGGTTGTTCTTTTCGAAATCAGTTAGGCTTTGCTCCACATATTGATCGTAGAGCTGCTGGGCCACAAAGCGGGGCTCGGCACCGGGCCGAGGCCGTTGGGTTTTCTGCACGTAGGTCAGAAAATCAGATACCGTATAGCTCTTGTCTTTGATGCTAAACAAGGTTTGCGCATCGCCTTCCACTTTCTTGGCGCCTTTGCTGGCTTTACCGGTGGTAGCAGCAGTGGCAGGAGCTGCGTACTTGAAGCGGCCACTCACCAGCGAAGTATCGGCTTTGGTAAAGGCGTAGTCTTTGCCTGCCTGATTTTCGGTGAACTGGTTTTCGGTGCGTACGCGCTTCAGGAAAGCGGCTTTGTTCAACTCAGAGCGAGAGTCTTTAGCCACTTTGCTTTTGAGGGTGGGCTCCATAGCTTCGAAAGTTGGCACCGGCTGCTTTTCGATCAGCTTGATGATGTGCCAGCCGTAGGGCGTTTGGACCGGTGCCGAAATTTGACCTGGCGTCTGGAGCTTAAAGGCAACTTCCTCGAACGAGGGAATCATACGGCCCGTACCGAAGGGAGGTAGTTCGCCACTATTAGCAGCCGAGCCAGCATCTTCCGAAAACTGCGCGACCAGCTTCTCCCAGTTCTCTTTGCGCTGCGTGAGGCGGTTGTAGAGCTCGTCGATCTTCTTTTTCGCCGTTACCGAGTCAGCTTTTGGCATGCCGGGCGTCGCCCGAATCATTAGGTGCGCCACCTTAATTTCGCCTTGAGCCGGCCGCACATCATTCACCTTGATCAAGTGATATCCGAAGCGTGTCCGCACTGGCTGCGAGATTTGGCCTACCGGAGTTTTGAAGGCGGCAGTTTCGAAAGGATACACCATCTGCATAGCCGTGAAGTACCCCAGGCGTCCGCCGTTTTCGCGGGCCGAAGGGTCTTCGCTCACTTCCCGTGCTATCTGCTCGAAGTTGGCACTGCTACTCACGCGCTGACGCAACGCCACGGCTTTCTGGAAGGCAGCAAGCGTATCGGCAGGAGTGGGCTCGGCGGGCAAGCGCACTAGAATGTGCGAGGCGTTCACTTCCTTGCTCATCCGCTCATAAGCTTCCCGCACCAGCTGGTCGGTTACGCTTTTCTCGGTGAGGTAAGGTTGTGCCAGTTGCTGCTTGTAGCCATCTAGCTCGCGCTTGAAAGCTTGCGTGGTGTCGAGGCCGCGCTGCTCGGCTTCCAGTACTTTCAGCTTAAAGTTGGTGTACAAATCCAAGTACTCTGCGACGCTAGCGCGCGTGCCGTATTCAGGAGCGGAACTGTTGTTTTTGCGGTAAACGTACGCAAACTCCCCAGCTGGCACCGGAGTGGTGCCAAGCGTTTCAACAACAGGTTGTTTGGCAGTGGTAGTGGATTTCGTAGCCTGACAGGCGGCTAATAGCGCGACGGCGACAGTGCCGGCGTACAAAATGCGTTTGTGCATATAAAGTATAAGAAACTGCAATACGCAGCAATTGCCCCCCAAAGTCGACTGGCGTAGCGAACTGCCTGACGCAATTTTACGTAATTTTTTCCGCCTACTCGCTAAATTAAGCGGGCATCTAGTGCAGTAGCTTCTTGTTAAAGCCATAGCGGAATACCCACTGCATGCCCTTTATTTCCACTGGCTTCCGATACTTTACCTCTTGCCGTTGGGTGCTAGCTAAATCTGTGAGCGTGCAAATTTTACGCTTCACCGACTGGAATAGCACTGAGTCTTGGCATTGAGCTTATACATGAACAAGGTCGGTGAACGGAGAAACAGTAAGGCACGGTAGACGACATGCTCTAGCGCAAGCTCTCATTCATACACCAGGTGCTTGAACAGCCGACAAACGTTCTGGCCGCCATTGCTCGTGAATTCCACCCGGTCCATGATCCGGTTGACTAGGGTCATACCCACCCCACCTCTTTTTCCTTGGCGAATGAATTCCGTCAAATCGGGTTCGTGGTAGGTGGAGGGGCTGTAGAAGGTAGCGGCGTTATCGAATATCTCGATAGCGAATAACTGATCCTTAATATCGATGGCAAGGTCTAGGTATTGCGACTCATCCTCACCATTAGCGTGGATAATAAGGTTAGCAACTACCTCATCTACAGCGAGTATAATTTGGTTGAGCTGCGTATTCGATAGGTTGCAATCTAGCAGGGAAGCCGCAACAAAGTCGCGGACAGCCTTCAGGTTGACTCGGCTACAACTAATCCGAAGTGCGTTTTTCATCCCTGCTGATCGTTCAAAATAAGTTTATGCGGCAGTTGCCTCTTCTTCCGATGGCACAATCGTCATCAGCGTGTCGAGGCCAAGAATTTCAAAGACGTTATACACTTTGTCTTGCATGTTGAAGAATACCAGCTTCACACCGGCATCCTGAAACTGCTGTAAGTGAGAAATAAAAACTCCAAGGCCAGCCGAAGAAATGTAATTCAGCTGCTTGCAGTTAATGAGCACCTTCTGAAACTGAAGTGTTTCGGGCTTAGCCAACTCTGTATCCAGCAATACCGATGAGCTAGCATCCAGTTCACCGTCAAGAATTAGAGTAAGCGTACCGGCGGAAGAATGTTGAGTTATTTTCATAAGGTCAGGGTACGTCAGTTCAAGGTGTCGGGTTGAGCGGATTTGAACTTGACGACCAATAGCGTTTGATCGTCGTGCATAGGCTGGCCAGCACTAAACTGCGCTAAATCATTTAAAATATGCTCCTTAATTTCATCTGCCTCCATCGAGAAAGTCTGTTCTAGCATGTCGTGCAGACGCTGCTCGCCGTATTCTTCTTGTTCGGCGTTGCGTGCTTCCACAATTCCGTCGGTGTAAATCACCATCACGTCGCCCGGATTGTAGTCGTAGAACTGATTCTTGATGTGCTTTTCGTAGGAGTCGTTCCGAATGATGCCCAAGCCCAAGCCGGCAGTTTGAAAATAGGAAACCTCCTCCTTAATAGAGTGGTAGTAAAGCGTGTGGCAGTGGCCGGCCCGCGCAAATACAAACCCGGCATTCTCGTAGTCGATGATGTAGAGAGAGGCCGTAACGAAAGCGGACCGTTCCAAGCAGCGTGCGAGAGCTGTGTTGGCTTGCGTCATGAAGCGGCTTGGCACCGGAAACTTCTCGCGCTCCGAGCGGGCCAAGTGGTTTTCTTGCATCAGCGCGTGGAAAATGCCTTTCATCTGCGCCACGTGGAAAGCTGCCGTTACCCCTTTGCCCGATACGTCGCCGATCAGAATGGCCAGTTGGCGGCCCGGCAAATGCAGGAAATCATAAAAGTCGCCGCCTACTTCTTTGGCGGAGGCCGCGTAGGAACTGATATCAAACCAACTGTCGATGGGCAGGTCCTTGGGAATGAGGCTGTCTTGTACCGCCGAAGCAATTTTCAGCTCTTCCTGCACCCGCTGATTTTCCAGTGAGATATGCACCAATTGTAGGTTCTCGATGCTAAGTACCGTCTGGCTAGCGAAGGTTTGAAGAATGCTCAAGTTTTCGCGGTCGAAGCCGTATCGGTGTCCCTTCAGCATGTAAAGCGCTCCGTATCTGCGCTTGGCCGAGCGCAACGGCATCACAATCAAAGAATTGTAAGGTAAGTTCAGTTCGCGAAAACCGCTACTGCTCGCCAGGTCGTTGTTGAGGTATTCAATTTGGTGCAGCTTGTACTCTTGCAGTAGGCGCTGCACTTCGTTGACCTGCTCCTGCGACACTCGGTAGCGTTGCACGGTAGTCACGTCATTATCTTCTTCGAGCGTGAGCCAAGCCGCGTCGGCATCCATGGTTTGGACAGCCGAATCGAAAAGCATAGCGTACACTTCTTCCTCGTTCTGGCCCTTTTGGATAAGCTGCGTCAAGCGCTGCATGCTCAAAATCTCTTCGCGCTTTTGCTCGAATACACCGGCCGTGGGTAGGTTGAAGACGGTAACCATCAGCCCCATAAAGGCATAGAAGGTCGCGAAGAAAGCGTTGAGGAGCAAGAAGGCATGTTGCGGTGCCGGAGCCACCAATTTCAGGTCGTTGCGAATTCGTAGGAAGTAAGCCACAAACACGGCCATAGCCAGCATAATGGCGATTTGCAGCAACACCGCTTCCCATTTCTGCCGACGGTTCAGGTAGGCCACCCACTGCTGATTGCCGCTCAGATATACCCCGAATATGCCCAACCCACCTACTATCACGTAATCGAGGGGGTGGGGTGGTACCCAATCAAGCAAGCGAAAAAGCAGCGTAAAGCCGAGCAACACTTCAAACCATACCCATTGGCGCTGGATAAGCGGGGAGGCTCGAAAAAGCACCAAGCTGCGCCAAGAATAGTTTGTGTACGCCAGAAGCGTGACAAACAAGGCCAGATTTATGGTGTAAATACAGGCATAAAAGGTTTGGTCATCGGTCGGTAGCTTCGCCTGCACAAGCCGTTCAAGCAAATGCAACCCTACGCAGACAGTAGCCAGCATACCAGGCCCTAACAACAAGCGTCGAAGCAAGCCAACAAAATCGTTGCCATGCAAAGGGTCGGGGCGGCCACGTTGGAAAACGAAGGCCCCAGCAGCAAAAGCCGCTTGAGCAGTCAAGGTTACCCATTCGGGCCAGGGACCACCTAGCCACTCGGCGGCGCGGCCATTGGTATTGCTTAGCGTGCTTAGTAGCAGCAACAGCCAGCTAAGGACGGTGAGAGGAAAAGTAACAGCTTTCAGCTTCTGGCGAAAGGGCATAAAGTAAGAAACGGAGCCAGCCCAACAAGAAAAGTGGCAAGCTCTAGCAAAAACGGACCGCTAAGATAGAAGTGCGGCAGGAATATTGTTGCCTGCGTGCTTCAACCAAGCCTAAGTAAAAATTTTCTTTAAATAATAAAAGCCGCTAACCGCTTGGCTGTTGGCTGTAATGCATACCGGATAAGTAAGCAAGAAGTAATAGAAACTGTTTTATGCTAGTGCCGACGTGCTACCCAAGGTAGCGAATAAGCCTGGCGTACCCAGTTCCGGGCATCCTGCACCGAAGTGAAATAAACCGTTTCGAATGGGGCCTGGCCGTCTTGTTCACTTTCGCACATACTATTGTGAACACTCAGGCGGCTGAGGGCATCAGTGGAAATGACGATGGCAAGAAACTCGATGCCAAGCAAACGAAGCTGCGGAAGCCATTTCGCCTTAAGCCATGCCTGATCCTCAGGGCTGATAACGAGCATGTTGGTCATATTGGCAATCCACGTCCGAATCTGATGCTGCGCAAACTGAATGCCTTTGGAGGTACCAGTTCGTAGTTCATCTCCCTGCGCACGTCCCCGCCATTCCAGTTCCAAGGAATGCAGCTAGGGCACGTGATGGATATGTAAATAAGATGAGCTGAAAACGCGCATAGTGAACACTGCGCCTACGCTGTCTTACTTTTATAAGGTAAAAACTACGACAGCCGCCACCTGTTGAGAATACAGCAAGCAGCTGAATCCGCTTAGGCAAGCAGGATATATTTATAAGGCTAGATATCTCCTAGCGCAAAAAAAGCGGGCCTACTCCCAAGGAGCCGGCCCGCTTCTACATTACCAAGGCTACTGCTTACTTGGTGCTATAATTTGGAGCTTCTTGCGTAATCTGCACATCGTGGGGGTGCGACTCGCGGAGGCCGGCCCCCGTGATACGCACGAACTTAGCTTGCTGAAGCGCTTCGATGGTAGCGGCGCCGCAGTAGCCCATTCCGGCTCGCAAGCCGCCCGCTAGCTGAAACAGCACTTCGGCAGCGAGGCCCCGGTAGGCTACGCGGCCCACAATGCCTTCGGGTACCAACTTCTTTACGTCATCTTCAGCATCTTGGAAATACCGGTCTTTCGAGCCGTCTTCCATAGCCTCCACCGAGCCCATACCGCGGTAGCTCTTGAATTTGCGTCCTTCAAAGAGCGTCACTTCACCAGGAGCCTCCTCGGTGCCAGCCAGCAACGAGCCAATCATAATGGTACTGGCTCCGGCGGCTAAGGCTTTCACCACATCCCCGGAGAACTTGATGCCTCCATCGGCAATAAGCGGAACGCCGGTGCCTTCGAGGCCGCGGGCCGCTTCGAGTACCGCTGAAAGCTGCGGCACGCCAATGCCCGCAATGATGCGAGTGGTACAGATAGAACCCGGCCCAACGCCTACTTTCACGGCATCGGCGCCGGCATCGGCTAAGGCACGGGCTCCTTCGGCAGTGGCCACGTTGCCAGCTATTACTTCCAGCTTGGGAAATTTCTGCTTCAGTTCACGGACGGCGTCCAGTACGCCTTTGCTGTGGCCGTGAGCCGTGTCTACGCTTACTACGTCTACGCCCGCTTCCACGAGGGCCGCTACCCGGTCCAGCAGATCGGGGGTCACACCGACTGCGGCGCCTACGCGCAGGCGGCCGTATTCGTCTTTGCACGCATTGGGGGTGCGGCGGCGCTTCCGAATGTCTTTGTAGGTGATGAGGCCCACTAACCGGCCGTCGGTATCAACAACGGGTAGCTTTTCTACTTTCGATTCTTGCAGAATATCCTCGGCATCGGCTAATTCGGTGCCGGCTTTGGCGGTTACGAGGGGCGCATGGGTCATAACCTCCGTTACGTGCCGGTTCATGTCCTTTTCGAAGCGCAGGTCGCGGTTGGTGAGGATGCCTTTGAGTTGGCGCTGCTCATTGACGATAGGAATACCACCAATGTTGTTGTCGCGCATCAGCTTCTTGGCGTCGGCGAGAGTAGCAGCTTCTTGCAATACAAACGGGTCGAGAATCATCCCGCTTTCCGAGCGTTTCACGCGGCGCACCAGTTCAGCCTGCGCCCGGATGCTCATGTTTTTATGAATGATACCGATACCACCTTCCTGCGCCAGCGCAATAGCCATTTCCGACTCCGTAACGGTATCCATAGCGGCCGAAACGAAGGGGAGCTTCAGGCGAATGTTGCGAGTGAGTTGGGCGCTAGGATCGGTGTCGCGGGGCAGTACTTCCGAGTAGGCGGGAAGCAGCAGGACGTCGTCGTAGGTAAGCGCCTCGAAGGCGATTTTGGAATTGGAGGTGGCGTAATCGGCCATGGCAACAAGGAAGTTAGGTTTCTCTTATTGCCGGTCAAAGCTACGACGAAAAGTTGGAATGCAGATTATCAAATGGTTGTTTTGCAAGGCTTGCGCCTCCTAGACGAAGTATTTGCAGAAAAACAAAAAAGCTCCGGCGATACGCCAGAGCTTTTCCATGGAGAGAGGGAAGAACAGGGACAGGGTTCTTATTACTAGGCTGCAATAGCCTGTGGTAGTCTTGTATTAGTACCGTATAGTGAAAGCAGAAACTGTTATGACTTACTTCCGGTGCATTTTCGCTGCGTTCGTTTAGCAGCAGTATGCTCTAGGATAACCCAAATGAATTACCTGCCTATCACCGCCAACTGGTGGCCTGCGGGAAGGATAATTGATTTGGAAGGCTCCATTTCGGACGTTAGTGATAAGTGGAATGCTGTAAACATCAACTCGCGAAAGTGAACGATGCATGAGCAATGGTTTTCCAAGTAGCTAACTGCTTACAAGCTGTCTTGGCTCAGCAAGCAAATAGCCATATCAGGTCGCCCGTTCAAGCTCGTGCTGGTACACCACTAGTCAGCTTTTATTGTTGCAATCAAAACCTCTATTGCCTTTTACGAGTTGAAAAGGCCGCCGTGGCCTTGAGGCTTGGCATCTTCCTTTTAGTATTCAATTATGGCAACTGACAACAAAAACTGGTTTATCACCGGCGTAAGTACCGGGTTTGGCAAAGAGCTAGCCGAGTACTGCCTTAGCAAAGGAGACAAAGTAGCCGCTACTTTCCGCAAGCAAGAGCAAGCCGACGAATTCACGCAGAAAGCTGGCGAAAACGGCCGTGGCTTGGTTTGCGAAGTAACCGACGAACAGCAAGTAAAGCAGGCCATAGCCGAAGCCATTCAGGCCCTCGGTCACATCGACGTGGTGGTAAATAATGCGGGCTATGGCTCCATGGGCAGCATCGAGGAAATTTCGGCCCAAGAAGTACAGCGCCAGTTCGACGTGAACGTGTTTGGGCCGCTGCACGTGCTGCGGGCGGTGCTGCCGCACCTACGGGAGCGGAAAAGTGGCCATATACTTAACATCACGAGCATTGGCGGCCTGAAAACCTTCCCAGGTGTAGGCGTCTACAATGCCAGTAAGTTTGCCCTTGAAGCTATTGGCGAGAGTCTGGCTCAGCAAGTGAAACCCCTCGGCATTCACGTTACCAATATTGAGCCTAGCGGCTTCCGCACCGATTGGGCTGGCCGCTCCGCCAGCTTCGTCGATACGGCCATCGAAGACTACCGCGCCACAGTAGGCGAAAACCTAAAAGGCATTCAGAGCTACAGTGGCAAGCAGCCCGGCGACCCGCAGCGCGCTGCCAAAGCCATGTTCGACTTGGTGCGCCAAGAGAATCCACCGTTGCACTTGCCTCTCGGTAAAGCAGCTGTGAAAGGCGCCCGTGACAAGTTCACGAACCTACTGCAAGAGCTGGAAAGCGTAGCCGCCATTGGTGACGCCGCTGATTTTCCGGAGGGAGAATAAATTCGAATAAGAGGTAGTTGAAACGCCGTTGGTTGTCCTACATATAAGCGTAGGGTAGCCAACGGCGCTTTTTATTGTCTAAGCAAGCAGGGTGAACACTAAATCATTCGATGAGTGATAAGTCGTTGCGCTGTACTTTAGGCATCACTCGTAATACATATTAAACTCAATTTTCTGTGTCGCTTTCCGCCAACGATATACACGTCACTTCCTGGACCGACTTGCAGGAGGCGCTTTTTCGCGACACTTGGGATCCGCGTATCGGTCGTTTTCGTTCGCCTTTCGTGTACCGGGGGCTGCGCTCTTCCAACTGGCTGCTCACTACCAGCTTGCAGCGCCTGGGCGGCGAATATCAGCAGCTGGAAAACCACTTGCTGCGCAACTTCCGCAAGTATGGCCGCGACTTCAGCCAACCCGGCGCTTCGGTGTGGAACTGGCTGGCGCTGGCGCAGCACCACGGCCTTCCCACCCGCCTCCTCGACTGGACCTATTCGCCCTACGTTGCCCTGCACTTTGCCACCGATGACTTAGAGGCTTATGGTGATGACGGGGTTATTTGGGCTATCAACTATGTGCTGGCTGCCGAATCGTTGCCTCCGAGCTTGCGCGAAGCTTTACGGGCGGAGGGCTCCAATGTATTCACGCCCGAACTGCTAGAACCCCTCTGCACCACGCTGCGGGAGTTGGAATTGTTGCGCGACGAGCAGTTTCTGCTGTTTCTGGAGCCCCCGTCTCTCGATGCCCGTATTGTGCATCAGTACGCACTATTCTCGTTGATGAATACGGCCCGCGCTACCTTGCACGAGTGGCTGGAACAGCACCCAGAGCTTTATTTTCGCATTATTATTCCGGCTCGGCTCAAGTGGGAAATTCGGGACAAGCTCGACCAAGCCAACATCACCGAGCGGGTACTTTTTCCGGGTCTCGGGGGCCTGAGCCGTTGGCTACACCGTCATTACACGCCTACTCCAAACCAAAACCGCTCGAACCTAGAAGAAGACCAGATTTCAGGATAGCACTAGAGGGTTTCAGTTGCTTTCAGCCGTAAGCTTGCCTTTCCGGAAGTCTGGATTGAAGTTGAGGCCCAGATGAAGAATGTGATTAGCGGCCAGAGAAGCCATTTCTTCTTGTGACGCCATCTGATTGAGGTATCCCATTTCAACCGAAGTAGCATGGCTGATTTGATACCCCAGAGCTAGGCACGCACGGTTCTGGCTGAAAATATTGCCGTCGGAATTGCGGCCAAAGCCAATAAATACCTCGTCGTAGCCGGTGAGGTAGGGAGTGCCCGGTAGAACTTTCTTTTGCGAGCTGAGTGGCAACGTGAGGCGCAATTGATAACGCAAGCGGTTGAGATAGGTGAATTGCCCGCTGCCAGGGCGACGTACCCAACGTTGCTCTAAGCGGTACCGATGCTGCGTCTGAACCCGGCTGCTGTCGAAGCGAAGCAGGAGCTGCTGGTAGCTGCGGTGTTCGGGCAAGCTCCCTAGTTCCGAATCGTTGCCCTCAGGAAACGACATGGTGTAGGCATAACCAGCCGAGAGCACAAGTATATTGGCCGCGTAGTAGTTGGCGCCGATGCGCAAAAACTTTTGTTGCGGCGCGTTTGGGCCTTTCACCTCACGTAGCTGGGCTTCGGTGTGCAAGCCCCACTTGTCGTTAAGGCGAGCGTCGCTGTTCACCATCAGCCATGAGTTGAAGCGCCGATAGGAGGGCGGAGTAGCTGTTAGTCTGTGCGTTTGTGCCTGCGCCCCGCTCGCCAAACTCAACAGCAACAAAACCAGTAGTTGTATGCTAGGAGAGGGTAAAAATGATTTCATAAACCTATATTATGAAATCATTAACAGTATTATCCCAATGTTACCAACTATATTTTGTGTTTTGCCTGTCAGCTACTTACGAAGTTTTGTTGCTTGCTCGTTTAATCAAGTATTATATAGAAAAAGTACTATTCAGATAGCTGTGCTATAGCAAAAGCACTTTGCATACTACTAATGCTAACCTACCGTCATAGAAATCAGCTAAAGTATTATGCACCTTTTGATAAGTCCTGCTGCGCTTGCCGAGGCATTGCGCGTGCTGAGTTGGTAAACTTATTAAACGATTCGAGCGAGATATTTCGGCTGTGCTCAGCAAGACGATTACCTTGACAACCTCGGCACCCTAGAGCCTTTGATTACGCTCGCTATAACGGTTCTTACGTTATCTGTTATGATAATAGTGGAACGTATCTACCTAGATGCAGCCTAAGGCTACTTGCGTTACTGACCGGCCTCGAAGCGTTTTTTAGTGAGTTTGGTTGGAATAGCAGTGAGCGGATCGTCGGGCCAAGGGTGCTTGGGGTAGCGCCCGCGCAGGTCTTTGCGCACCTCGAAGTAGCCCGTCTGCCAGAAGCTGCGTAAGTCGCGGGTGACTTGCGCCGGTCGGCCGCCGGGAGATAAAAGATGCAGGGTAAGTGGCACCCGGCCTGCCGCCACAAACGGCGTATCGAGCAAGCCAAAAACCTCTTGCAGTTTCACAGCCAACACAGGTGCAGTAGGGTCGGTATAGTCTAAGGCCACGCGAGAGCCGCTTGGCACGGCAAGGTGCGAAGGAGCTAGGCGGTCTAATTCTTGTCGTTGGGTCCAGCCACCGGGCAGGCGTTGGAGCAGCAACTCGTTCCAGTCGAGCCGGCTTACTTCGTTCAGACTCTTCAACCCGACCAAATGTGGCTCCAACCACTCGTCTAGTTCGGCTGCTAGGGCTTCATCTGAAACATCAGGCCAATCGTTTGGGAAGTGATGTTGCAAAAAAGCCAACCGTTGCCGTAGCTCAACCGCCGACTCGCTCCACGGCAATCTTGCAATGCCGGCGGTGCGTAAGGCATCTAGTAGCGCGTGCGCTAGTAGCTCGGGGTCGGGTTGAGTGAGTTGGGTGTCCGAGAGCACTAGCGCGCCGAGCCGGCGGAGGCGGCGGGCCAGCACGCGGCCAGTAGCAGCGTCCCACCGGACCTCGTCGCGGGCTTCAATCTGGTCGGCAAATAGCTGCTCTAGCTCCGGGCGGCTCACGGGCGCAGCCAGTGCGGCCCGCAATTGGTGGGCGGGCCTTCTAGGTACGCTACTGCCATAAATTGATCGTCGCGGCCGAAAAACTCGGCGGGCAGCAGTACGCGCTGACCAGTGGCGAGGCGCACTCGGTCGGTGGTTTCGCGCTGGGCAATACGGTCGGGGTAGGTGAGAGCCGTGAGTAAGCCTGCCGCATCAGCATCGGCGGAGGTAGCCGTGTCGCGGATGCCGCAGCGCTGGCGCAAATTGCGGGCCGCATCCCGGACGCGGTGCAGCGTGTTGTGCTGCACCAGCAAGCCCGGTAGGGCCGGGCGGCCATGCGCAATGGTTTCAAAGCGCAGCCGCAAATCAGGTGGGGTAGGGTGCGCATCGGCGGCGCGCAGCACGTCGCGTTCGGAAAGCAATGCCGCTAAAGCCGCGGCAGCCGGGCCATGTCCTAGTTCGTGACCTCGCACCACTAAGTGGCCTAAGCGAGGCGCTAATCCGAGCCGTGCCAGCGCCCGGCCGTGGGCTGTGGGCTTGATAGGAACGGACGGTGAAACGTTGGCAATTGCGGTAGAAGCAGCGTAGTCCTCGTTCACTACAGAGTCCAGTTGCTTATCGGCGGTGGCCTCCACGGCTCCGAGCCGACGCAATAAGTCGTTGGCTAAGGCTAGGGCAGGAGTAGGGGGCGTATCGAGCCAACGTAGTCCGGCGGGAGTGGCACCCCATAGCGCCAATTCCAGGGCCAAGCCACTAAGATCAGCAGTGAGAATTTCGGGTGGCAGGTGCGCAGGGAGAGCGGCGTGCTCGGCGGTGGTCCAGAGGCGGTAGCAGGTGCCAGGACCCAACCGACCTGCGCGGCCGCGGCGCTGATCGGCGGCGGCTTGGCTGACGGGTACAGTTTCGAGCGTAGTGAAGCCCGTGCGGGCTTGGAAACGCGGCACCCGCGCAAAGCCACCATCCACCACTACCTGTACTCCCTCAATGGTAAGGCTGGTTTCGGCAATTGCGGTGCTGAGTACAACTTTGCGGTAGCCTGCCGGCGCAGGGCGCAGGGCCGCGTCTTGCTGTTCGAGCGGCAACTCGCCGTGCAACAGGTGCAAGCGCGTGGTTTCGGGTAGGGCAGGCTCTAGCTTGTCAGCTACCCGGCGCAAATCAGCAAGGCCCGGCAGAAACACCAGAACGTCGCCTTCAGAATGGGTACGAAGTGCTTCGCGCACCGCGGTTGGTACCAGCGCGGCTACTCTTTCAGCGGGCCGCGTGCCGCCCACAGCGGCTTGGCGTGGACTCAGGTAGTGCGTCTCGACCGGAAACAGAAAGCCGGCGCTACTAACTACAGGGGCATTTAGCCAGCTGCCTAACCGTTCGGCTTCCAGCGTGGCGCTCATCACCAAAATCCGCAGTTCAGGCCGCAGCACGGCTTGCACATCCAGCGTGAGGGCCAGCCCAAGATCCGCCCGCAGGCTCCGTTCGTGAAATTCGTCGAACACTACCGCCGCTACCCCTTCTAGCGCCGGGTCGTCCTGAATTAGGCGCGTCAGGATGCCTTCGGTGATAACCTCGATCCGGGTGCGGGCCGATACTTTGCTTTCCAACCGGACCCGGTAGCCTACCGTTTCGCCCACGGTTTCGCCGAGCAGCTTGGCCAATCGGTTGGCGGCCGCGCGGGCCGCTAGTTGCCGAGGCTCCAATACCAGAATTCGGCCTCCGTCGCGCCAAGCAGCTTCGAGTAAGGCCAGCGGCACCACAGTGGTTTTGCCCGCGCCCGGCGGCGCTTGCAGCACCACCCGCTCGTGCGTAGCCAATGCGGAAAGTAGGTCTGGCAGTGCAGCAGTTATGGGAAGGTCGGGGAAGTGCACGGGCTAGTTTGTTCAGTGGATTTTCGCAGATGAGCTTAGCACCTGGATTGTGTTTGTGCGGGCTAAAAATCCGCTAATTAATACACAGCCACCGATGGGTCCACGCGCAAACTCCAGGCGTGGATACCGCCGCGCAGATTCAGCAGGTTGGTTTTATCGTGGCGATGCTGGAGGTAAGCCAGGGCTTGCATGGAGCGCACACCGTGGTGACAGATCAGAACGATAGGGCGCGTCTCGTCTAGCTCGTCTACTCGGTGGGGCAGGTCACCAAGCGGAATTAGGTGGCTGCCCTCGATGCGGCAATACTCGTATTCTTCGGGCTGCCGCACATCAATAAGCTGAATGTCTTCGCCGGAGGAAAGGCGTCGATTCAGTTCTTCGGGTGTGAGTTCAGGGAGCATGGCGGCAGGAAAAGCGAGACAAAAAGAAGAAAGCACAAAATTAGGTGGTGGCTCGTTAGCTTTGGCTTCTTCCTGCAAGCTGGTTGTAAGCAGCGAGGAAAGTGTTTCAGTTCTTAGCCTATCGTTTTGGTGCAGTCGTTATACGAGTTTTGGACTGCCGCCGTCGGCAATAGTCCGCTAGAGTGGGTGGCCGTGCTGACGGGGTTTGCCTGCGTGTGGCTGGCCGCCCGCGAGTCGCTCTGGAATTTCCCTATTGCTATTGTAAGCTGCGGCCTCTACATCGTGGTTTATCTGCGTGCCGGATTGTATTCCGACTCTATGCTTCAGGTGATGTTTATCGCGCTGAGTGTGTACGGCTGGTATGAATGGCTCTACGGCGGGCGCGGCAAAACCGAGTTGCCGGTGTCGCACACGCGGCGCCGGGAGTGGGTGGCTTGTGCGCTGTTTGTGGTGGCGTTTACGGTCGGCTTTGGCTATTATTTAGACTATAAAACCGATGCTACTGTGCCGCATTGGGACAGTTTCACTACGGCGGTCAGCATGGCGGCGCAATACCAACTTATGCGCAAACGCCTGGAAAACTGGTGGCTCTGGATTTTGGTGGACATTATCTACGTGCCTATTCTGTGGTACAAGCACCTTTATCCGACTAGTGCCCTCTACGCCCTCTACCTCGGCTTAGCCGTGTATGGCTACCTAGCATGGCGCCGCGCCATGCACAAAGAGCAGCTACAAATTCAGGAAGCAGAATAGAAAGTCTACTGTTCGCCATTACATACCTACTTCTTGTTGAAAAACATGCTGCGCGTTGCCATTACGGGCCCCGAGTCAACGGGCAAAACCACGCTTAGCCGGCAGCTAGCGGCGCACTACCATACCACGTGGGCTCCCGAGTACGCCCGTGCTTACTTAGAGGAAAAAGGCCCTAGCTATACCTTGCCTGACTTAGAGGAAATAGCCCGCGGCCAGCTTCGTGAAGAAGAGCAAGCCGCCGCCGAAGCGCAGGCGCAAGGCCACGCTGTTTTCTTCTGCGACACCGACTTACTGGTAATAAAAGTGTGGGCCGAACACGCTTTCGGGCACTGCCCCGACTGGATTTTGCAGCGCATCGGACAGCAACTCTACGACTTGGCGCTGTTGCTGAACGTGGATTTGCCGTGGGAGCCCGATCCGCTACGCGAACATCCGCACTTGCGCCAGCATTTCTTTCAAGTCTACCAACAAGCCCTAGTTGACCAGAAAGCAAACTTCTCTATAATCAGCGGGGCGCTAGACCAGCGTTTCGAGCAAGCCCGGCAGCTGGTGGATGAGTTGCTAGGCAGATAAGCCTCGATGCGAATGCCAAAGTAACTGTCATGCTGAGCGGAGCCGAAGCATCTCGCCCGATTCATTGGGCAAGTAGTGGGAGCTACCACACTAGCGAGATGCTTCGGCTCCGCTCAGCATGACAATACTTGCTTTGATGTCAGTGCCTGAGGCGCTGTAGCAAGTGTATATCAGATCAGGCAGGGTGAGTTTTTGAAAGCTTGGTTAGATTCTGCACAACCTTTTTCCTCTTCGCTGCCTATTATCGTTAGTTCATCATCTATCCCTCCCATGACCTACACCCTCGAAAACGAACAGTCCCGCGTGACCATACAGTCCAACGGCGCCGAACTGAGCAGCTTCATTCGCAAAGACCTCGACAACTTGGAGTATATATGGGAGGCCGACCCTGCCGTATGGGCTCGTCATGCACCGGTGCTTTTCCCTATTGTGGGACGCCTGCCGAATGATACGTATACCTATCAAGGTCAGAGCTACCGCCTCACGCAGCACGGTTTTGCACGCGACCAAGACTTCACGCTCGTGCGCCAAATGCCGGCCGAGCTAGTGCTGGAACTGCGCGCTAACGAGGCTACGCGCGCCCTGTTTCCCTTCGATTTTAGCTTGCTGATTAGCTACCGGCTGGCGGGCCCCATGCTTACCATTGGGTGGGAGGTAACCAACATCGGGACTGGCGAACTGCTGTTTGGCATTGGGGCACATCCCGCTTTCCGGTGCCCACTGCTTGCCAACGAGCAATTCGAGGACTATGAATTCGTGTTCGACCACCTCGTTACGTTCGAGCGACATCTGTTGGAAGGTGGCCTGCTCAACGGCCAGACGGAGCCTATTTTGAACGAAGAAACGGCCATGCCTTTGCGGTATGAGCTGTTCGAGCAAGATGCGCTGGTACTAAAGAACTTCGACTTCACGCACGTTACGCTCCGTAGCCGCCGCTCCGAGCGCGCTGTGCGCGTCCGCTTCGACGGCTTTCCCTACCTCGGCCTCTGGACCAAGGGCCCCGGCGCCCGTTTCGTGTGCATCGAGCCATGGCACGGCATCGCCAGCTCCGTCGGCGATTCCGGCGACCTAGCCGATAAGGAAGGTATTCTGACGCTACAGCCGGGCCAGGAGTTCGTGGCATCCTACAGTATCACCGCCGAATAGCACTTGCTGTTATGCCCGCCGTTGACATTCGCTCCATTAGCCCCGCCGATACGTACGCGCTGCGCCACCAGGTGCTATGGCCCGACAAGCCGCTAGACTACGTGAAAGTGGAAAATGATGCGGCGGGTCTGCACTTTGGGGCTTTCGTGAAAGATGCGCTAGTGGCCGTTATTTCGCTTTTCGTAGAAAACACCGAAGCCCGTTTTCGCAAATTTGCTACGCACCCCCACTACCAGCGGCAAGGCATCGGCAGCGCCCTGCTGCAACACGTTATGGCCGAAGCGCGCCGCCACGATGCCACCCACATCTGGTGCGACGCCCGCCAAGACAGCGCCGAATTCTACGCCCGTTTTGGGCTGCTGCCTCAAGGATCCGTCTTTTATAAAGGCCCGATTCCTTATGTGCGAATGGGCCGCGAACTGTAGACAACAAGCTCGGGATTAGGCGACACTAGCATCTGCTTTAGCTTCCATTCACACTAAACCCAACGACCCTTCCAAGGTCTGTTTCTGTTGCATCAGCCACGATTAACAACGGGAAACAGCGCCGGAAGGGTCGTTGGATTTAATGCCGTATAGGCAGTATTTATAACGTACGTTAGGAAAGGTGGGGCGCGGTGGGGCGCACGGGTCGTTGCGGCCGCCGGTTGTAATCCGGTTCCCAATCGTTGATGGGGCGGGTGATACCGGGCGGAAGGTCCAAGTCGGGGAGGCCATCGTCGAGCGGTTCTCCCCGTCGTCGTCGCTGTCGGGCTGGGGCGGATTGGGGTAACGCCGCCGTGGAATCAGCAAGAAATAAATCGTGATAGCTAGAACGACAAGTAAGTACACGAGGGGGGTCATGGTCGGAGGTAGGATGAAAGGACGAACGAGCAGACTAGCGGTGGGTGCCAAGTAAATAACGGCGCCAAGGCTCTTGTTGTTTTCTCACCACCCGGGTTTGATAAATGGAAAGCCTTCCTAAGGTAATTGATTATCAATCGAAAGTAAAGACCTCTCGAATTCTTCTTCCTGATTACCGATCTAAGCGCAGCGCTTATGCCGAGTACAATCATTTCAACGAAAGAATATAGATTCTCTGGTTGGCTCGCAACAACAGGCGGAAAGGGGTTACCTTTGCAGCAGAAGTTTAGGGGTGCCCCACGCCAATAAGGCCAAGGCTGAGATCATACCCATTGAACCTGATCCGGGTAATGCCGGCGAAGGGAACAGACGATCCGCGAACGATACTGCCAACGTGCCGACCCCTGGCGCAGGGCCCGTTCTACCTTTTCAGTTTTCATTTTTGAAAAGTTTACTGCTTTCCGGGACTGTGCTTTTGGCGCTGCCTCTGCTTTCTTCCTCGGCCTGGGCACAAGGTCCAGTGTTGGGTACTGTATTGGATGCTCGCACCGGCACTGCATTGCCCGGCGCCACCATCTTGCTCGATGGCACGGCCAGCGCCGCCACCGATGCCACCGGGACTTTCTCGTTGTCTGCCGTGCCCGCCGGGCCGCATGAGCTGCGCGTCTCGTTTCTTGGCTACGAAACCCTGTTGCGCCGCCTGCAAGGGCAGGCCACCGAGCAGCGCCTCAGTACCACGTTGCAGCCGGGGGCGTACTCACCGGCGAAGCCCTCGTAACCGCTTCCCGCGCCAACAACCGCACGGCCACGGCCTATACCAACGTGAGCCGGGAAGAGCTGAATAAGCGCAACTTCGGCCAAGACCTGCCTTATTTGCTCGACCAGACTCCTTCGGTAGTTGTAAACTCTGATGCCGGCGCCGGTGTAGGCTACACCGATATTCGTATCAGGGGCACGAGCAACACAGGTATCAACATGACCATCAACGGGGTGCCGCTCAACGATGCCGAGTCGCACGGGTCGTTTCTGGTGAATTTGCCCGATCTGGCTTCGTCGATTAGCAGCCTGCAAGTGCAGCGTGGCGTGGGCACCAGTCAAAACGGCGGGGCTGCCTTCGGGGCCAGCATCAACATCTCGACGCTGGACAACCGCCGCGAAGCCTACGGGGAGTCGCAGAACACCTACGGCTCTTTCAACACCTGGAAAAACAACGTGCAGTTCGGAACCGGGCTGCTCGGCGGCCACTTCATGGTGGATGGCCGTTTATCGCGCATTGCCACCGACGGCTACATGAACCGGGCTTCCTCGGATTTGAAGTCGTACTACTTTGCGGCGGGCTACCAGGCCAAGAACACGTTGCTGAAGTTTATTGCGTTTTCGGGGCGCGAGAAAACTTATCAGGCGTGGAACGGGGTACCCGAACCGGCCATTACCGGCAACCGGGCGCTCTTGCAACAGTACATCGACAACGGCGAACTATCGGAAGCGGATGCAGCGCGAGTACAGCAGGAAGGCCGCCGCTACAGCTACTACACCTACGACAACCAAACCGACAACTACCAGCAAAACCATTACCAACTGCACCTCACGCAGGGGTTAGGTCAGGATTGGAACATTGGGGCCGCATTGCACCTCACCCGCGGCTTCGGCTACTATGAAAACTACCGCGCCAACCGGCGCTTTTCAGACTACAACCTAGCCAATGTTGTTATCGGTGGCGACACCATCACGCGCACGAACCTGGTAGACCGCAAGTGGCTCGATAACTATTTCTATGGCGGCACCTTCGCCCTCAACTATCAGCCCCACGACAACGACCGTTTTCAGGCCACAGTAGGCGGCGCCTGGAACCGCTTCACCAACGACCACTACGGCGAAATAATCTGGGCGCAATACGCTTCTAATAGCACCATCGGCCAGCGCTACTACTTCAACGACGCCACCAAAACCGACTACAACGCCTACGCCCGCGCCACCTGGCAGGTATTGCCCAAGCTCGGTGTGTACGGCGACCTGCAAGTGCGGCACATCGAGTACGACATTGATGGCGTAGAAGACGACCAGAACGACGTAACGACCCGCGCCCGCTACACCTTTTTCAACCCCAAAGCCGGTGCCACCTACGCACTAGCCGAAGGGCAGCAACTCTACGCCAGCTTTGCGATAGGCCAGCGGGAGCCCGTCCGCTCCGACTTTACCGACCGCCCCGCCGGCGACCAAAGCGCCAAGGCCGAGCGTCTCGAAGACTTTGAAGGAGGCTACCGCTTCACTCGTTCTGATGCTAGCTTGCTTGGACCCAAAACCTCGTTGCGGTTCGAAGCCAACTACTTCTACATGAACTACCGCGACCAACTGGTAGCTACCGGCCAGCTGAACGACGTGGGTACGGCCCTGCGCACCAACGTAGCCCGCAGCTACCGAACGGGCGTGGAGCTGACCGGCTTTGCCTCCGCCGACGACAAGATTAGCTTGAGCAGCACCCTGACGCTGAGCCGCAACCGTATCCTAGACTACCGCAACGTCATCTACGACGAGAACTACACCCCCATTGTGGATGCGCAGCCTCGCACCACGACCATTTCCTACTCGCCCGCTGCCGTGTCGGCGCATACGCTGGAAGGACAGCCAGTGAAGAACCTACGCCTGGCGCTGCTCTACAAAACCGTCAGCCGCCAGTACCTCGACAACTCCGCCAGCTTGGAGCGCAGCATCAAGCCGTACCAAGTGCTGGACTTCCGGGTGCGTTACGCCATCCGGCCGACGTTTGTGAAGGAAATTGAGTTGGGCTTGCTCGTAAACAACGTGCTCAACCGCGAATACGTGGCCAACGGCTACACCTACGGCTACCCCGATGCTACCGGGCGCCAGCAAACATTCAACTGGTATTTCCCGCAAGCCACCCGCAACTTCTTGGCGTCGGTGGGCGTGAAGTTTTAAAAACAGACCTCACAAAAACGCCCTGCGATGCTATAGGAAGCAGCGCAGGGCGTTTTGTTTTTGGGCAGAGCAATTCAAATAATGAGTCGGACGCCGCCTAGCTCGGAAATTTGGTAAGGAAAGGCATTGCCGGGGGAGCCAATGAACATGAAGTTCTTCGGTATCTGCCACTCGTTGGATAGCCGGTCAATGAGCTCGGGTCCAAACGTGCCATTGATCGTGACGAAATCCACTTCAATTTGCTCGTAGGCGCGGTCTAGCACATTAATGTCCTTAAGCAAATCCTGGGGGTAGGTTTCGCCTTCTTTAAGCAGCGTTACGATTTTCAAGCGGTTGGTAAACTCGTTTTCCACCACGTAGGCCATCACTTTGTTGAGGTTGGAAACGTTGTCGCCTTTGGTGAAGAAGACGAATTCCTGCTTGTGCAATTCATCTAGTTGCCGCCGAATGTTGGCTTGCGTAAGGCTTGAAATCCGAGGCGAATGCTTGGCCAGCGACTCGGCGGCTGCTAGCACCAAGTTCAGAATAGCCGTCCGGTTGAGCATAGCCGACACTACCAGCATGGAGGGAAGGAAGTATTGCAGGAATACAATGAGGTAATCGGGCCGAATGCGGATGTTGCCGTAAAGCGCCGCCAACACGCCTAGCAGAGCCAGTGAAACCGTGACTATGCTGGCATATACGGGCCGAGGCAACTTGGGGCGCTTGCTCTTAAGCAGGAAGTTGCCGAGCGCAAAAAAGGCCATTACCGACAAAAACGAGATGGTGTATACTCCGGCCAGCGGGCCTAGCTCGCCATTGGTAATCAGCAACACCGACAAGCAAAGCAGGAAGAAGGTGATGAGGATGATGTAGTTGCTTTTGCGGCCATTCTCCTTCAAAAAGAACTGCGGAAGGATGCGGTCCAGGGCCATGCGTTTCATCAAGCCACTCACACCAACAAACGAGGTGAGTACCGCGCCGCTTAGCACAGCTACAGCATCAACTGAAATCAGCGTCGAGAGCCAGGGGCCACCTGTTTTATTGCCTAAGTGCGAAAGCAAGGTCTCGGTATGTTGGCCAACTTCTACCAGAGGCAGCGCTGCCACGGCCAGAAACGCCAGCAGCGGGTTAAACACCGTCACGACCACCCACATGTTGCGCAACGTTTTCTGAAACACGCCCTGGGCCTGCTCTTCCACAAAGTTGGCAGAACTCTCGAATCCCGAAATCCCGAGCATGGCGGCACTGAACCCAAGAAATAACGCTGAAACTAAACTGGTTTTCAGCGGCATGTGCCAATTGGTTATCAGCGTATCGATGCCGTGCGTAAACAGATACCACGCCGTGACGCCAACCAGCAGCGTAAGCGAAAACAAGTGCAGCAAAAAGATGCCCACTGCCACCACCGCCGACTCGGAAATGCCGAGGATGGTGAGTAGCAAGAAAAGCCCAAGCAGCAGGATCGTCGCCAGAATAATGGGCAACCCGTGCCAGAGCGTATGCAGGTAGTGCATAGCCTCGGAAGCCGAAATAACGGCCGTAGCCATGTACGACAAGATGGTTAGGCAGGCGGCTACGGCGGCGTTGCGCTTGCTAGTGGTGTTGAGCAACACGTTGTAAGCGCCGCCGTTGAGTGGCAGTGCGCCCACCACTTCTCCATAGATGCGGCGAAACAGAAACAGCACTGCCCCGACTACTAGCAGTGCTGCCCAAGCATACTGCCCGGCATACGCAATAGAAAGTGCCGACACGTACAGACACGACGACGAAATATCGTTACCGCAGATAGCGGTGGCTTCTAATTCGTTGAGTTTTTTTTCGTGGCTCATAAGGTAGTAAGTACAGAAGTCGATGGGCGGATGGGTAGCTCTACGGAGGAAACCAATTATTGGAAAGAGAAGCCGCAGAAATTTCAGTGGCGGCCTCGTAAGCGGCGGCGTCTTAAGGCCCGAACCATACCTTGTAGCCGCCTGTTCTGCTGGCTGAAACCCCTATCTTTGAGTTTATATCCCCACCCAACAATCTGCCATGTCTTCGCAAGCTGACGTCCTCTCGCCCCAGGCCAAAGCCACCAAAGTCCACGGTTCCACCAACGCCGCCGGCTTCACCGATTACTTCGACCTCGACGGCCTGCTCACCGAAGAGCACAAGCTGATTCGCCAGAGCATCCGCGACTTTGTAAAAAAGGAAATCAGCCCCAACATCGAGAAGTGGGCGCAGGACGCGCACTTTCCTTCCGAAATCGTCAAGAAGTTCGGCGACGTAGGCGCCTTCGGCCCCACCATCCCCACCGAGTACGGCGGCGGTGGCCTCGACTACATCAGCTACGGCCTGATCATGCAGGAAATCGAGCGGGGCGACTCGGGCATGCGTTCCACAGCCTCGGTCCAGGGTTCGTTGGTGATGTTCCCGATCTACGCTTATGGTTCCGAAGAGCAGCGCCGCAAGTACCTGCCCAAGTTAGCGTCCGGCGAGTGGCTCGGGTGCTTCGGGCTCACCGAACCTGACCACGGCTCCAACCCCGGCGGCATGGTAACTAAGCTCGAAGACAAAGGCGACTATTACCTGCTGAACGGCGCCAAGCTCTGGATCAGTAATTCGCCCGAAGCGCAACTAGCCGTCGTGTGGGCTAAGGACGACAATGGCCGCATCCGGGGCGTAATAGTGGAGCGCGGTATGGAAGGCTTCAGCACCCCCGAAATCCACAACAAGTGGAGCCTACGCGCCAGCACCACGGGCGAGTTGGTGTTCGAGGATGTGCGCATTCCCAAAGAAAACGTGCTGCCCAACATCGACGGCCTCAAAGGCCCCTTGTCCTGCCTCGATTCCGCCCGTTTCGGCATTGCCTGGGGTGCCATCGGTGCCGCCATCGACTGTTACGAGTCGGCTCTGAAGTACTCGCTGGAGCGCACGCAGTTCGGCAAACCCATCGGGGGCTTCCAGTTGCAACAGAAGAAGCTAGCCGAAATGCTGACCGAAATCACCAAAGCGCAACTGATGGCCTGGCGCCTCGGCACGCTCAAAAATGAAGGCAAAGCCACCAGCGCCCAAATTAGCATGGCCAAGCGCAACTCTGTGGATATGGCCTTGCATATAGCCCGCGAAGCTCGCCAGATCCACGGCGGCATGGGCATCACCGGCGAATATCCTATCATGCGCCACATGATGAATCTGGAATCTGTCATCACTTACGAAGGCACCCACGATATCCACCTGCTCATCACCGGCGCCGATATTACGGGTATCCAGGCGTTCAAATAATTACCGATTTAGCTACCTTGAAACGGCCATTCTGCTTGCAGAGTGGCCGTTTTTTATTTCATTTCACCTTGACAGCAATCCGTTTATGAGCATGACGATGACAGTTAGGAAAGTAAGCGACGAGCAGCTACGCGAGTTACTGGATGAGCCTGATTTGATTCTGGATTTTGTTGATAGTCCGGTTTCCGCCAATCAGGAGTTAGATCTGGACAAAGCATGGCACGGACTTCACTTCATGCTCACAGGTTCAAACTGGGATGGGCCGGAGCCTTTCGCATATTTACTAGATGGCGGCGAGTTCGTCGGTAATGAGGAAGACCATGACTTGGGCTATGGTCCGGCACGTGGGCTGACAAGCATCGCAGTCAGCCGATTCGCTGCGGCGCTGGCTGGTTTGTCCGAATTAGACTTCAAGGCGCGCTACGATAGTGCAACAATGGACGAATTGGAAATCTACCCGTTGGATTGGAGCAAGGAGGAAAAGTTGGAGGAAATAGTGGAATGGCTAACAACCACTTTCAAGGAATTAAGGCAGTTCGTACATGAGGCTGCGGCTACTAACCAAGCATTGCTGATCTATATGTAGGAGGTTTTTGTGTAGCCAAGTGATAGTAAAATCCTTATAATATTGATATTCAACATTATATATCGACAGCATAGAAAGCAACCAACCACATGAAAATGCCGAGTCGCGTCGGCAGGAGCGCCGCGAGCATGACGAAGAGCAGTATCGCAACGAAGGCAACGAAATGGGCCAAGGTGGTCCGGATCCGAACATGCAGCACCACGACCGCACCCGTTCCGGCGACGGCAACTTCACACCCGATAGCCAAGCTGAAACCGGCTCCACCGATGGCATAGCCAAAACCATAGGCGGCGACGGCGGCAACAACGGGGGCCGCTACCACAACTTGGACGAAGTAAAGGCAAATACCACTCCCGATGGCGGCCAAGGCGCTACTATCGGTGCGAGGCAAAGCTGTGAGCCATACTTGCGCACTCCGAGCGCCCCAACGTCGCACACCAGCAAGAGTCCGCGCGGTGATAATAGCGGCGACGGTAGCCAAGGCAGCAAAAGCGGCAATCAATCCTAAAAGCTAATCAAGGAAGATATTCTTAAAGCATAAAAAAGCGGCTTCTATCAAGGAGCCGCTTTTTTGTGAAGTATAAGGCCAGTCTTACCGTAGATCATCAAACGCATACTGCGCAGTGCTCCAGAACTCGTCGAGCGCGACCAAGCGGGGCTTGAAGAAAGAAATGAGCTTAGGCCAATCGTCGCGGCTAAATAAGTTGACGGGCTGTAGTTCCTGGTAGATGCGGCTGATAGATTGACCGTTGGCGTCTTCGGTGTCAGGTTCCCATTGCCAAGTCTCGCCCAATGTTTCGTGAAGCATGGGTTGTAGCTCCCGGAACTGCTCGAAAAACAATTCACGGATACCGGCATCGGGATGCGTAAGCTCGATGCCAATAGAACCGCGACGCCCGTCGGCGTGCAACCGGAAATATACGTGCTTGAGGCCGGTTTTGTAGTTGATCCAGTTCGTTGGAACCCCCTCCGCCGACGGCACCGGGGCCATATACTGACCGAACGTAGTCCAAAAGGCTTGGCGAATTTGTGAGACTTCTGTTTTGCTGTACATAATGGCATGATGGCCTTCTACAGTGGCTAGGTAGTGAACACCGCAGCTTTGGCCGCAACAAATTAAATACGAGAGTAGGAGAGGGCTGGCCGAAGATTTTTAGAAAGCTATTACGAAGCTCAAGGCTACTTCTTTACTTTACGTCCTCACCAGCCTCGTTCCTATGGCCGCTCCCAATTCTTCCGCTCTTGTTTTGCTTGAATGCCTGGTGGCCGGCACCACCCACCGCCCTGGCCTGCCCAAATACGAACCGCAGCTGCAAATTGGGCAGCGCCTAGTGCTAGTGCGCGAGGCCGACAGCACCTACGACGATTGGGCAGTACGCGTTCTGACTGCCGATGCCGAACCCGTGTGGCTCGGTTACTTGCCTGAAGGCCGCAACGAAACCGTGGCCCGGCTCCTGGATGCGAGTTTCCCGCTCGAAGCCCGTCTCAACCACAAAGCCTGGGAAGAAGAATGGCTGCACTTAGAGATTGAAGTGCTGTTGTTACCTAGCAATCAATAACAACGACCAGTACTGATCAGCAGCGCGCTATAGCCAATCGGCGAGGGCCAGCACTTGCTGCCGGGCCGCTAGCAAAGCAGGCTCCTGCGGAAAGGTGTGTTGCACCCACCGCGTGAAGCCACTCACCATCTCGCCTACCGCCTGCCGATGGCTGGGTGCTGGTGCAGCTGCTGTTTCTTCAGCGGGCCGAGCTGGAAAGAGCCCTTCCAGCCCCAACCGCTCCAGCACTTCCGACACGAACACCATGCCGCACACCTGCATGGCCTGGTAGAGCTGTACTAGCTCCGCTAAACTCAGCGGTAGTTCCTCGGCGGCCTGTAATTTGCCTAGGCGCTCAATCATCGGCTCCAGCGCGGCTGGCTGCAAGTTGGGCAAAGCCGCTACAGCGCGCAGAAACGCATGGTCACCGGCTTCGGGCAGGGAGTGGACCAAGAGCAACGCCAAACGCACCATTTGCAACTGCGCCTCCGAAAACCGGATGGTAGCCGCCATGGGCGCTGGTGCCGGATGAGCGGCTACGTAGGCCTGAAACACCTCTTCGACTCGCAGCCGGTGCAAGCCCAAAAGCATTTCCGCTGGTAGCTGCTGCTCGAGCGTGGCCAAAAACGCGCCGCTCAATTCTTGGCAGTACGTTTTCAACTGCTGCATCTGCGCGATGCCAACACCCATTTGGCGCTGCACATACGCCATGACGGGCACTGCCAAACTAGTATCCAGCGTGAGGCGGCCTAGCAGGAGCAGATCGTACAGAGGACGGGGTTGATTTTCGAGGGTCTGTACTAATTGCTCGTGGCTGGCAACGGTGTTGAGTTGGTTGACCTGCTCGACAGTGAGACCAGTAATAGTCATGAGTTGGCGAATAGAAGCATCCTGTGAGCGACTAAGCAACTCTAGGCAAGCCATGCCATGTAGAGAGAGGCAATGTGCCAGTTGGTCGTAAAAGTCGGCAGGGAGCGTTTCAAGCCAATTATTGGAAGCAGAAGAAGACATGCAGCAGCAAAAGCAATGGAAGCTGCAAGTTACGGGAGCCTTCGTTTAAGGATTCAATCAAGGGATTTACGAGCCTGCAAATCAAAGCCCGCAAAGCCTTCTGTGCAGAACTTCAAGCCTTCATTTTGGTGCAATAATCAGGCTAAATCAAGGTCAAAACAGGGGTTATGCCAACTTATTGCTAATGAAATTAGCTAATTGGTGTATCTGAATGTTTTTTTGCTAAAAAAGGGACATTTTGTTAGGCAGAGGTGTTACCTTTCCAACATCAACCTTTCCATTCGGCTCTATGCGCGAATCTTATCTCACCGGCGGCAACGACCACATGGATGCCTCCGAAAAGGACATTGACAAGGCCCTCCGTCCGCTTTCGTTCGACGACTTCGCGGGACAGGACAAGGTAGTCGAGAACCTGAAAGTGTTTGTGGCGGCTGCCAAGCGTCGTGGCGACGCCCTCGACCACGTGTTGTTGCACGGGCCTCCCGGCTTGGGTAAAACCACCCTATCTCACATCATCGCCAACGAGCTGGAATCCGGCATCAAGATGACCAGCGGCCCGGTGCTCGACAAGCCTTCCGACCTAGCCGGCTTGCTGACCAACCTCGAGCCGCACGATGTACTCTTCATTGACGAAATTCACCGCCTTAACCCGGTGGTGGAAGAATACCTGTACTCCGCCATGGAGGACTACCGCATCGATATCATGCTCGACTCGGGTCCAAACGCGCGTTCCGTACAGATTACGTTGTCGCCCTTCACCCTGATTGGGGCCACTACGCGCTCCGGCATGCTCACCTCGCCGCTGCGGGCTCGTTTCGGCATCAGCTCACGCTTGGAGTACTACGACTCCAAACTGCTGACCAGCATCGTGCAGCGCTCGGCCGAAATCTTGGGCACACCTATTCATGAGGATGCGGCCTTTGAAATCGCGCGCCGCTCGCGTGGTACGCCGCGTATTGCTAACAACTTGCTGCGCCGCACCCGCGACTTTGCTCAGATCAAAGGCAACGGTACTATCACGGTAGAAATAGCCCAGTTTGCGCTAAATGCCCTCGACGTAGACGCCCGTGGCCTTGACGACATGGATAAGCGCATTCTCACCACTATCATCGACAAGTTTAAGGGTGGTCCGGTAGGCCTAAGCACTATTGCAACAGCCTGCGGGGAAGAAGCCGAAACCATCGAGGAAGTGTACGAGCCGTTCCTCATCCAGGAAGGCTACATCAAGCGCACCAGCCGCGGCCGCGAAGCCACCGAGCACGCCTATCAGCACCTCGGTAAGCTCATGCCTCAGCACTTGCGCGGCAACACCGGCGAGTTGTTCAGCTAGGTAAAAAGTTTTCAGTCATAGTTGAAACGCACCGCTCTCAGCGGTGCGTTTCTATTTACTAATAGTATACCGTGAGGTCAATATTGCTGAGAACATCTATTATAGTATCCATTGATTGTAACACTTACTGTATTTGTTGTTATGAGCCGGCCGCGTATATCTAAGCTTTATAAACGTGCTATATACTGCTATGTAACACCCTTTATGTTCCTGATCTTGGCAATGTTAGGAATCGGGGAGGGGTTATTTTTAGGAGGCTTCTTTGTGGGGTTATTCCCACTTGCAGCAGGAGGTATCATTTTTACTGTGCTAGGAATGAGGCTTTCCATTCGGACCAACGACCGTGAGAAAAAGGATATCGGTTACGCTAATCTGATATTAGGGCTGATACTATTTGTTGTTGGTTTGCTTGCTTTTTGCTTTGCTTATATGAGAACTAGCCTTTAGCATATTCACGCCAACGGCCTCACGAGTAGCTGCGCTGCTTAATAGGTATCTTTGTAATTGTTGTACTTGTATCAAATGCTCCCCAGCGCTCACTATACTGCCTTTATCAAGCAACGCGCGGCGGAGCTGGGCTTTATGTATTGCGGTATTTCGAAAGCTGAGTTTCTAGAAGAAGAAGCGCCGCGCCTCGAAAATTGGCTGAATCGCAACATGCACGGCCAGATGGGTTACATGGCCAATCACTTCGATAAGCGCCTCGATCCACGTTTGCTGGTGGAGGGTGCGAAGTCGGTGATTTCGTTGCTGCTCAACTACTACCCGCCCGAGGAAACTCAGCAGCCCGACGATACGCTCAAAGTAAGTAAGTACGCCTACGGCCGCGACTATCACTTCGTCATCAAAGACAAGCTGAAAACGCTGTTGGCGGCTATCCAGGAGGAAATAGGGGAAGTAGGCGGCCGGGTATTCGTTGATTCGGCCCCGGTAATGGACAAAGCTTGGGCCAAGCGGAGCGGAGCGGGCTGGATGGGCAAAAATACCAACCTGATCACGCCCGGTGCGGGCTCTTTCTACTTTATAGCCGAACTGATTATAGATCTGGAGCTGGAATACGACGGTCCCATCAAAGACTATTGTGGTACCTGCACTAAGTGCGTTGATGCCTGCCCTACCGGCGCTATCACCGAGCCTTACGTGGTAGACGGCAGCAAATGCATTAGCTACTTTACCATCGAGCTAAAAGACCAGATACCTCGTGAAGTGGAAGGTAAATTTGGCAATTGGGTGTTCGGCTGCGACATCTGCCAGGATGTATGCCCCTGGAACCGATTCTCTAAGCCCCACCAGGAACCGCAATTCACCCCGCATCCGGGCCTGAAAGACCTGCGCCCCGGCGACTGGCAGGAAATTACGCACGAGCTATTCTCGGAGCTATTTCGGCAGTCGGCGGTGAAGCGGACTGGATATGCCGGGCTACAACGGAATATACGCTTTGTAACGGACGACAAATAAGCGCACAATCCTATAAAAGAGAGGGGCCCCATTCTGGATAAGCTAGCCAGTCGAAACGGAAGCTTACCGGAATGGGGCCCTTGATAGGTAAGGCTAGCTAGCTTAAAGTGCTGGCTGAGCAAACACGCGGTTGAGGATGCGGTGATAAATACGGGAAAACTGCTCGTAACACCACACTCGGAATTGGGCTAGCTCAGCGGGTACTAACATACGAAGAGCTTTGCGGAGCTCTTTCTCGAATAGGATTTTATCAAAGCTCACTTTGAGCAGGATGGTTTTTGCATATTCCAACATAGGAGTAAGCTTATTTACTTTTTGGTTGTGGGTGAGATTTTTGGGTCGGTGAGCATGTATACGGAACGCTGAAAAAAGGGTGCGTTCCGACCGAGTAGAGCAACTTATTTGTAGTAGGATTAAGGCCAGGGAATTTAGTAAAATTACTTACATGCAGCGGTATAAGATTTAGACGATGAGCTACTTATTAATAAGGTAATACAGCTATGTTCCGCTCGATGTGCATAAAAAAAAGGAACCCTTTTGAGTTCCTTTTTTTCTAAAAAAATTAACAAACTGGTTTCTCTGCTATGAAACAGGCTAATTTGCTTACAGCGTGAATAAGTTGAGCAGCCCATCTACGCTATCAGCTGCCAACGGTTCGTCGAAAGCTTCGGGTACGCTTTGCGTTAGGAGGTTGGGGCCAGACCCAATGGGCAACAACCGGAAAGGCACCGATGTATAGTCGGCTAACAATTGATTAGTGGCATGCTCAGTGGCATACACAACGGCAGTTTTGTTGGCCACCGTAATGTCAGCATCGGCGGGGCTGGGCCACGACTTAACTACGGCTCCGCGCTGGCGCCGTATGGTACGGATGCGGGAAGCGTGCCGGCTTTCAGTGGAATGGATCTGCAAAGCAGTTTGCAAGATGTAGTTGTCCTGCACTAGGAACTCCACCATGGCCTTGTACGCGCGTACTGCTGTGTCTTCGAGCAGCTGGGCCAGCCTCAGAAACTCGTCGAAATTGCTGAACACGCTTGGGAAGAGGGCTGCCTGGGTGTTGTTTTTGCTGCCCGTAAAATCGTACCTAGGTAAGGCGGGCACGTCGCCATTAGAAGTGCTGATGAGACGTACCAACAGGGTGGCATGCTGCTGTTGGTGCGCCTGTATCTTTACAATCGATGCTCGAATGCTGGCATCGGCAGGAAAGAAAGTAGCTGGGGCGGCTAGTGCTTGCGTATAGAAAGCGTTTTGCAGCCGCTCCAGCCGCAAGGCAAGCAGCAACGAATCTAGAATGGTGCGTGTGTCGCGGGCCAGAGCTGGTACGCTCGCTAGCCCCAATGGCAAGGCAGCAGCAAGTGTTTTCGCCCCGAACCGACCTAGCTCATTAAGGGCATCGCGCCGCACGGCAGGTTGTTCGAACTGGTCGGGAGTAGTGGCGGCCAAATCGGCCAGAAGCTTCAGAATATTCATGGCAGTATACAGCCTTAGGCAGTCGGCAAGGCCGCTACAGATACTTCAATGGGCAAAAGGGTCTTAATCAACTCGATAACTTCGGTTGGCGTTTTGGCATCGTCGAGGCCATCAGCCCCTATCGTAGACGCGAAAGAATCGGACTGCAACACCTCGTGAACCAAGGCAGCATGGCGCGCTTCTACCGAAGCAATTTTACCAAGGGCTAGTAAGTTGGTAGTTACAGTGAGCAGTTTGCCTGCGCCATTGTATGCTGCTACGCCGATGTCTTCGAGTTGTTGGGCCGCCGTCCAAACACCTACCCGGGTGGTAAGGGTGAAGGAAGAAAAGTTGAATTTTAATGGTGTGCTCAGGCTAGCGTCGTAGACTGATGCACCCAAAGCCGCTTTCAAATACTCTCGATGAATAAGCTCATGGTCGCGCAAGTCGGTGAGATAAGCTAATTCATCTGACAGCAGATCAGCGGGTGGGGCGGCTACCACTTGTGTGTAGAAAGCAGCTTCGAGCTGTTCTAGCAAATACGCATAGTTCAGAACACCATTCTCTTGACTCTCTTGAGTTACTGTCTCCGCCCCACTAGCACTTGTAACTACTCCAAGTCGTAGCACGTTGCTTGCGACTGGCGTAACCGGTTCCTCATCGTCTTTGCAGCCCGCTAGTACTAGAGTCGAAGTAGCTAGGGTAGCACCCGCCACCCGAAAAAAAGAACGCCGCTGCATGGCACGCGCTGAAAGAAAGGTTGACATAAGCAGATAATCACGAAACAACGCCGCAGCAAACTCGGCTTGGAAGTAAGCAAAGGTAACTCCTTATAGTGGGATGCTCTAACAACGAATTAGGTTGCATGAAAAAGGCGTCCCCAATTCTGGAGACGCCTTTTTTAAAGCTGATACTGTTACTGTCTTAGAACTTCACTACCGAACGCGCAATGTTTGTTACGGTCGTGCTATCAAGCGCTTCGTCAAACGCAGCGCTTACATCTTCGGCCGTATAGGTCTTGCCACCTACTGAGGTAAGCGTAAGACCACCTTGTACCAGATTGCCTTCAGTAGGGAAAGTAGCTACCGGGTTACCAGCACCATATACTCCTGCAGGAACCCCGTTCGGTTCGGCGTTGATAATCCACGGGAAGATGTTCGTCTGGTTGCCAGCAGTAGCACCCCGGCGCATAACGCGGATATGTGCGGCGTGGCGAGCTTCTACCGAGTGAATCTGGAGGGCAGTTTGCAGTAAATTATATTGAGCACCACCAATTGTTGGGTTCAATGAAGCATCGATGTTACCAGCTTGGCCTTTATATGCTCGTACGCCCGTGTCCTCGAATGCTTGAGCAAATATCAGGAAGCTCTCATAGGTAGCGAAAGCGTTACCAAAATCAAAACCATTGGCCGGAGCTGGATTGGCATTAGTGCCAAGGGCAGCAGTCAACAATGCTACGTGTGCTTGCTCATGACCGCGAATCGTTTCGATAGCTGTACGGGCAATACCAGTTAGGGGAACAGTAAGAGTAGCGGCCTTCAGCGCTTGGTCGTAGAAGCTGTATTCCAGACGCTCCAGAAGCAGCGCATAGTTGAACACTTCATTTACGCCCATCAAAGTGTTTTGGCCTACTGCCTTGTTGAAGGCCGAGCCGATAGCAATAGGAGCAGCAGCTAGAGCCAGCTTTTTGCCAAAGTTGCCGAGGGCAGTGAAGGCGCTACGGCGATGCGTGAGGCGGTCCATGATTTCAGGATCCACCTTTTCCAACTCGGAAATTATTTGAAACAGGTTCATATGCAGAAGAAGTCAGTTATGAGAAGGTGGATTACTTGCCGACGTTGTCGCCGTTGATTTTTTCCTTGATGTAGGTTTGTGCTGCAGTCAGCACGGTTGTTACATCAAGGGCTTGATCGAGACCGGCTGCGTTAACTACATCACTAGCCGAGAAGCTGCCGGGCGTAATCAAGTCGCGGACATAGGCTGCGTGACGAGCCTCCACGGATACAATCTTGCCAGCCAGCAGCAGATAGTTTTTGTCCTTGATAAGCTTGCCAGCACCGTTGTAAGCACCTACACCTAAATCTTCGAACGTTTTGGCAGCACCTAGCACCGAGGCCCGATCCTTGAAATTAATTTTCGAGAAGTCTGGCGTCAAACCGGGGATAATCATGGTAGGAGCAGCAGCAGTAATGGCTGCTTTGAAGAATTCGCGGTGGATTTCTTCGTGTTTGGCAATAGCGGTTAGCGCAGCCTTTTCATCGGCGGGTATGCCATCATAAGGGGTAGCAACAATTTGAGCGTAGAAAGCGGCTTCTAGCTGCTCCAAAGCATACGCGTAGTTGAGTACGCCTACGTCGCCAGAACCCAAGCTAACGGTACCAGCAGGCATGCCGCCGCCCGTGTCGTCATCATCGCAGCCAGAAAGGAGCAGAGCCGTAGCGCCAGCAGTGGCACCGGCATACATGAAGAACGAACGACGCTTGATGGGAACGTAAAGCGGCTTGGCAATTTCTGCCTCGTCGCCGCCCTTTTTGAGATTGTTGGACATGTGATGAATGATTTGAGTAAAGGAAAATTTCAGCAAACAAAGCCCCCTGCACAGCTCTTGTGGGGCTGTGTATTGTAAAATTCTGGGAATGACTATGTGGTATTTGGAAGGCACTTACGCGGTGCAGGCGAAGGCGGATTTCGTAAGGGCGTAATTTTATTGTTGGGCTTCTTGAACCTGAAACCGCGACTATGCTAACGTTGAGCTTGCCAGCTTATCGAAGTGATTCATAAAAAGCCCTTTTTCTGCTTGGAAAAGGCTTTTTGCGTAGCTTTGAACTGCTACCACTCGCTTTATGCTGCGTTTACTTTTCAGCTTAATTATTTTTTCCTGCTGCTGCTTCATGCCACCGCTGAGTGGTGCGCAGCAGCCGGCCAAGCCGTCGGGGTAGCACCAGCAGCACAAGCAGAGCTAGAACTAGGGCCTGCGGCACTTCCAGTTACCGAGTATTTCACCATCAGTTTTCGGCTGCGTGGGGCGGCTTTGGAGCGCTATTCCGCTTTCCCCGACTTAGAAGGCTTCAAGAAAAGTGGTAAGTCGAGCACGACAACCACCCGCATAGTAGAAGGCCAAACCACCACTGAACTGACCATTACTCAGCGCTACGCGGCTTACACTGAGGGCGAGATTGTCGTGAAACCGTTCACGATGACTATCAACGGCCTGACGGTGCGCTCCAACGGCCTGACGGTGAGGGTAGGGCCCGCACCAACGGCCGGAGCTGGAGCCACTACACCAGCGGGTGGCGGCTTGCAAGGCATCGGGTTGCTCGACAACTTATTTGGCAAACCGAAACCGCAGGAATACGTGGAGCCGAAAGACAATGCCTTCCTGGCCTTAGTGCCCGACAAAACCAGTGCTTTCGTGGGTGAAGGCGTGCACGTAGGCTTGTATTTCTACCTCACGCCCGCCGACCAAGGCCTGCTCGACTTCTACAACTTTGCCGGACAGTTGCCCGATATTTTGCAACAGCTGCGGCAGCGTACGGCTTGGGAAGAGCCTTTCAATGAGCAAGAGATAGTGCCGGAGTCGGTGACGATGGGCGGTAAGCCTTTTTTGCGCTACCGTCTCTACGAAGCTGAGTACTACCCGCTCAACGCCGAGCCCCTGGTTTTTCCGTCTGTGGCGCTGCGCATGGTGAAATACCGACTGGCCAAAAACCCAGCGGAAGGCCTCGACAACCGCCTCGAAGGATATAAAACCTACCTGACCACAGCTCGCACTATTCGGGTGAAGCCGCTGCCACCTCATCCGTTGCGCGACTTAGTGCCCGTGGGCCATTACCAGCTGCGCGAGGCCGTCAACCAAACCACGTTTCGGACCGGACAGGCCTTTACGTACAGTTTCGGGGTGGAAGGCGAAGGCAACTTGGCGGCGGTTAGCGCCCCGGTTGTGCCGCCCAAGCCAGGTCTGGAGGTATACGGCCCCGATGTGCAGCAAGAACTAACCCGGCAGGCCGGCAGGGTTGGTGGGCGTAAGGTGTTCACCTACCGCTTGGTGGCTCGCCAACCCGGCAAGTTGCAACTCGATAGTCTGCTAAGTCTGGTGTTTTTTGATCCTACGGTTGGCCGGTATGATACGCTCCGTGCTGAATTAGCGCCCATCATTCGGGGCCGGTGCGCAATGCCAGTACCTTCCGCGCACCCAGCGACGACCCGTTCTACCAAAATGTGCTTTTCGACGCCAACAATACTTTACAACCACTCGATGCCTACGACGACGTACGCCGCTACGCCAACTATATTTTGGTTGTTTTGCTGGGGGTGGCGGTCTGGGGTTGGTGGCGAAAACGTTGAAATAGCATGTGGATGAGGTTGTAAGTTGATGTTCTGGTAGCTTTGCCTTTCCGAATAGCAACTTACTGTTTCACCAACTCACTCGCTCGTCTCATGTCTAATTCCTTCGGTACGCTGTTTCGCATTACCACCTTCGGTGAGTCGCATGGGCCGGGTATTGGCGTGATAGTGGATGGCTGCCCAGCAGGGTTGGCAGTAGAAGCCACCGACATTCAGGCGGCGCTGGACCGGCGGCGGCCCGGCCAAAGTGACCTGACTACGCCCCGCAAGGAAGCGGACCAAGTGGAAATTCAGTCGGGTATTTTTGGGGGATACACCACGGGTACGCCCATAAGCCTCTATATCCGCAACCAGGATCAGGCCAGCCACGACTACTCCCACATCGAGCACGCCTACCGCCCCTCGCACGCCGACTACACCTACGACCAGAAATATGGCCGCCGCGACTACCGCGGTGGTGGCCGCAGTTCAGCCCGCGAAACGGCTGCTCGCGTAGCGGCCGGCGCCATAGCCGAAAAGTTTTTGGCACATTACGGCATTGCGGTGCAAAGCTATGTGTCACAAGTAGGTGCTGTGCAGGTACCTGTGGGTTACGAACAACTCGATCTAGCGCTTATTGATAGCAACCCGGTCCGCTGCCCACATCCCGAAACCGCCGAGCGCATGGCCGACCTTATCCGCCAGACCCGCGACCGGCACGACACCGTAGGTGGCCTTGTGACCGGCGTCATAACTGGTGTGCCGGCAGGGCTTGGCGAGCCAGTATTCGATAAGCTGCACTCCGAACTTGGCCGGGCCATGCTCGGCATCAATGCCGTGAAAGGCTTCGAGTACGGTTCTGGCTTCGCCGGCACGCTGCTGTTTGGCTCCGAGCACAACGACACCTTTTATACCGACGAAGCCGGCGCCGTACGCACCCGCACCAATCACTCGGGTGGTATCCAAGGAGGTATCAGCAACGGGCAAGACATCTATTTCCGCGTTGCTTTCAAGCCGGTAGCTACCATTTTGCAGCCTCAGCAAACCCTCAACGACCAAAACGAGGAAATCACGCTGGCTGGCCGGGGCCGCCACGACCCTTGTGTGCTACCACGCGCTGTGCCCATCGTCGACGCCATGACCAGCCTTGTGCTGGCCGATATGCTGCTACGGGCCCGGGCTAATAAAGTGACGGAGTAACGCTTTAGCAGGACGTCATTGCGTGCATGGCTCGATGCGTCGCATTTTTTGGTAGTGTTGATGCCTTTACTTCCTTAACCAGTTACTTTAAAGGTGGGGCAGGAGTTATCCAGGTATAGGGTTGGAGAGTACGAGGCTGAGCGGCCAGATTGACGGTGGGCGCCACAATGGGGCGAACAGGACGCTGGTTGAGCTGCACGTAGGAATCGGCATAAACCTGCACTGGGCCAAGGCCGCGTCGGGCATAATCTGCTGCTAGAAAATGTGCGAATTGCAGAATACAGTCGGGTTGGCCGATTAGCTTGCTGTATTGGCGGGGCGTAAGGTACGCTGTGGGCGCAATGGTTTCAATGCGGCCATTAGGCAACACCACCCGGTAGGTAATCGAGCCCGTTTTGCTGCGTAACATCATGTGCCAAGCAAAATGGTGGCCTTCTTCAGTCCAGTGTACATCACCAGGATACGTAAAATGCCGAAGCGGAACCAGCACCTGCACTACCGCATACAAGCCAAGCGCGGTTAACAAAACGGGCGCATAACGAGGTATAGTGGCAGCAGAAAGCGTAACGGCTGACGCGGGTAAAGGCACGCGGGTGGCTATCCAACGGCGTAGGCTGGGGGTGTACCGTGGCCAGGATGGCGGGAAAAACAACGCAGCCGTTATGAATAGCGAAAACCAGGGAAACGTACCTAAGCCAAAAACAAGGACGTTGGAAATGTGGAAAAACGCGGCCGCCGCAAAAGCCCACGGCCGAGTGCGGCGCCACAAGAGCAGGGGTGCCACCAGCAGATCGAAGGCCACGCCCGCGTAGCTCATCACCCAGGGCGTGATACTGCTCCCGAGTATGGGGCCAATAACAGGATAGTGAGCTTTCGGGGCCAGCCACACCGTGAGGGGCCGCGCCATAAACCAATCGGCGTTGAGCTTAGCTAGTCCGGCATAGAAATAGACCAAACTCATCTGAAACAGCAACAAGTAGCGCGTCCAGGCGGGTGTAGTGGCAGCCGGTGGTACCCGGCCCGCACGAACATCGGCCGAGGCGGCACGGTGCGCCGGCGTCAGCCCGAGCATTCCGGCTACAAGGCAATAGAGGTAGAAATGGTTAATGAAGCGAGTTTCTTCGGCTAGAAATAGTAGTGTGTAGCAGAGCGTCAGGAGAAGGGCCGCCAAGCGAAAGTGCCAGCCAGCTGCTACCGCAATGCCGCCCGCGATAGCCCCCAAGTGAATGGCAATGATTAGGGCGGCGACCAATGCGGCAGCCAGTCAAAAAAAAGATAGGAGAAATGTACTTGTGGCTCTATGTACTCGCGGGTGTAGCCAAGGGCTAAGCTACCGGCCATTTCCAGGGCCAGCAAACTGCCTATACCTATACGAGCTACTATAAGCCAGGCAATATCAATGGGGCGAAATAAAGCAGCAGTGAGACGGGCAAGCATACTGGCAAGATACGGGGCAGTCGTCGGATGGGTTGCCCTTTGCTATCTTATCCTCGTTGACTTCTCTATCTTTGCAACTAATCCCGCCTCGCGCGGTTTTATATGACAGACCGGTACCGAAACCGGCTGACTTTCTCCCGCTTGTCTCCAAGTCTTTCAAACATGGCTGAACAACTCACTGCCCCCGCTGCACCGGTTTCAATCTACGCCGAAGCCAGCCCCAACCCCGAATCCATGAAGTTCGTGCTCAACTCGCAGCTGCTAGCTGACGGTGTGAGCGTGGACTATCCCAACCTGGAAGCCGCTGCTAATTCGCCGCTGGCCCAGGAGCTATTTAATTTCGATTATGTAGGCCGCGTGTTCATTGCGCAAAACTTCGTGACCATCACCAAGGTCACGGACTTGCAGTGGGCCCAGCTTATCCCCGAGTTGCGCACTTTCCTGAAGTCGTACATCGAGGCGGCTGGCCCGTGTTCATCGTTGACCCAGCTGCCGAGCAAAAAGCCGCTCAGCAAGCTGCCGCCACCGGCGACTCGTCGGAAGCTGATCAGCAAACCAGCCAAAAAATCATCGACCTGCTCGATAACTATGTGCGCCCAGCCGTGGAGCAAGATGGTGGCAACATCACCTTCAAAAGCTACCTCGATGGTGTCGTGACGGTGAATTTGCAAGGCTCTTGCTCGGGCTGCCCATCGGCTACCGTTACGCTGAAATCAGGCATCGAAAACCTGCTCAAGCGTATGGTGCCCGAGGTGAAAGAAGTGGTAGCAGAAGGCGTTACTGTCTAAACTGGACCTTCCATTTTTGCCTTAAGCTTCTAAGGCTTTTGTTCATAGAAGCCTAGAAACGTAACCTTGCTAGGTTTCTGAACAATGCCTCTACTTTAAGTGGAGGCATTTTTTTGCGCTATATTTCGAGCCCAACGCAGCTTGCCAAGCCCAACCAAGTTTAAAATGAGTTATTTAATCCAGCACGGTTCTTTCGTTCTCAGACAAAGATATTACGCGCGGTTTCAGCATTTTTTCAGAAAACTATGGTTGGGTTTCCAAGGTATGAAAGTAGGAAAAGGTACGGAGCTGCCTCGCCTGCATATTACGTGGCCTCACCAAGTAACACTAGGTGTTAATTGCAAACTAGAACACGACATTTATTTCAAATATGATGGTATTTGGCAGCCTGGATCTGCCATAAAAATTGGCGATAATGTTTTTATTGGCTCAGGATGCGAGTTCAATATCAGTGAGGGAATTACTATTGGTAATGATGCTTTAATTGCTTCGGGGTGCCGATTTATTGACCATAACCACGGCACGGCGCTCAACGAATTGATGAGGACGCAGGTCGGCCCTAAAGAAGCTATTATCATAGAGCCTGATGTGTGGCTGGGTGTAAACGTGGTGGTGCTGAAAGGCGTAACGATTGGGCAGGGCGCTATAGTTGCTGCTGGCGCAATAGTCACTAAATCGGTAGGAGCTAACGAAATATGGGCAGGAGTGCCGGCTAAGAAAATAGGCGAGCGTAAGTGATTTTATTAATCAGTATTTAACTGATTTATTCACGAAAACAAAAAGGCCGCACCTAACAGGCGCGGCTTTTCCATGACTGTGAGTGAATAGAACGGTGGCTTGTGTGATGTCGATAACTAGGAATACTTATTTCGAGTCTTTCAACTGAAAGGCGCGGGAAATATTAAATCCAAAATAAATATCTCCATCAAAGAAGTTGCCCGTGGTTTGCGGAACGAAGAATTTCTCTATCATGCCTTGTGAGTTAGTGAAATGCAGCTGAAACACGTGGCCACCCGTTTCAATATCAAAGCCGAGAGCCAACGAATTGCGATAGTCGTCGGCAGTGTTGCCGGGTAGCAGGTAATAATATTCGGCGGTGAGGGCTAAGCGCTTCGTTAGTTTCTGCCGTGCCGCTGCTCCTATAGCGTACACGTCGTTCTGGTCGCGGCGCAGGGCCACATAGTTGCGGTGAACCAGCGTAGGCATCAGCTGTACCGACAGATTGGGACTGAACTTGCGCGCCAGCAGGGCTTGGTACGTGTAAGTGAAGCGCGACGTGGTGGAGCGTTCGGGCTGGGGCTCAAACTTCAGTGTGCTAACTGCTGAAGTAGCTAAGAGCGTCACCGATATCGGCATGGGGCGCGGGCCGCTGCTTTGGCGTATTGCTTTGTACTTCACAAATCCGTCGTAGGTCTTTTCCAGCGAGCTGCGCCCCACGCCTACGGCTAGGTTGTCGGTGAGGCCGTATTCGAGCCCGAGCCGGATGGTAGCTTGGTCGAGCCCAAAAAACTCGTAGGCCCCGCTGTTCAACGTGCCGAAGCGGTGCGAAATCAGGAACACCAAGCTGCCTTTACCTGGCGTTTCGATGGAGTGGCCATTGATAACCCGTGTGCCTTTGAAGGTGGCCGATACGTACTCACGGCGCAAACTATCCGTGGTTTCACTTTCCAACTGGTTCAGCAGATCCTGTGCTTTCGTGTTGAAAGGAGTTAGCAGAAGTACGGCAGCTAGCCCGCCAGCCACTCGCCAAAGCGTTGAGATTGAAATCATAGAAGAAATGGTTAGGGAGCTGGGTTACAGGCTAGATTCACGGTTACGTCCACCGATTTGGCAATCTGGTTGCGCACCAGCGCCGGAATTTCAATGTTGTAATCGGCCGGAGCCACGGCAAACTTCGACTTGACTAGTAGGCGGTTGCCTTGTTTTTCCAGCGTGCCCGGTACGCGCACGCGCTTGGTTACGCCATGAATGGTCAGGTCGCCTTCCACCTGCACAGTTTGTGGGCCTGTTGCGGGCAGCGCGGCTGCAGTCCAGTTGACAAGAGCCCCCGAAAAAGTAGCTTTCGGGTACTTCTCCGATTCCACGTAGTTTTCGTTGAAGTGCTCTTGCATTAGTGACCTAGGGAATTGAAACCCCTTCATGGGTACCGTAAAGGCAATTTGTCCCGACTGCACATCCACGGCGGCGCCCACTTGCTCGTTTCGTGCCTCAATGTCCTCGATGGGCGTGGCCGAAAAGAAACTGATAGTGCCTGTGCGCGTCAGAAACTTGCTTTGCGCTAATGCAGGCATGGCCGTTAGCCCACTAAGCAAAAGCACGATAAGTATTACTTGATGCTTCATGTTGGGAGAAATAAAAGCCAGGTATCAGTTATTAGCTGCCCCGTCGGTTACCCATTTGCGCAACTGCGTGATGTCGCAATCGGCGAGCTTGGCGCCGCCTTTGGGCATGGGCGAGTAGCCGGCATCGTGGTTGACCGAGCCAATGAGCCGCCCGTTGAGGGCTACCGTCCGAGTGGCGGCATACGTGCTCAGATTCACCCCGCCGCTAGCAAAGTTGTTGTTGTGGCAGGAAGTGCAGTTTTTCTGGAGCAGCGGCGCCACGGTCAGTGCGTACGTAACATCGGCAGTGTTACAAGTGGGCGTTGGCACCTCATCAGGCGTTTGATCTTCGCCATTTTCGGAAGCGCAGGCAGTGAATAGAAATCCTGCCCCTAGCAGAAGCATAAGTTTATTGTACATAGAACGAGTGGATGTGGTGATGAATCAATAAGTAGCCAAGCAGATCTAGCTAGGCCCTGCGCTACGGTGCTGCTACTGCCCAGACGTTGCCGATTCCGTCGCCTTCCACCTTGTTGCGTTGCGCGCCGTCGGGGGCATAGTAGTAGAGCGGCATACCCTTGTAAGTGGTCTGTTGGCGCGTGGTGCCATTAGGACCATCGGGCCGCGTAATGACGCCGAAATCACTGCTTTTGAGGCTGGAAGGCAGCGTGCGACCCTCTTCTAAGTACACTGGCCAAGTGGTAATGCAGTTGCCGCTGCAGTTGGTCGGCTGGGTAGTAGGAGATGTTTGGTCGCGGCTGAAAGTGTAGAGGGTGCGCCCCTGGCTGTCAATCAGGAAGTTCTTGAGGGTGCTTTGGTTGGTGGTTTTGTTGACAACAGTAGTGCGAGCTAGTAGCACCGAATAGTCGGGCTTCATCACAAACCATACGCCGCCCACGTTTTCGCCCTTTACCTCACCGGCTTTTTCGCGCACATTCTGTCCTGTGGCATCGGCGGGGGAGTAGTAATACATGGGCCAGCCTTTGTAGGTGGTTTGTGGCTGGCCATCAGCAGTGGTGATGGTAGCAAAATCTTCGGCTTTCAGGCCTTCCCCCGGTACTATGTTGGGCTCGTAGTAGATCGGCCAAACGGCGGCGCAGCCGCCCGTACACGTGTTGGCGCCCGATAAGTCACGGGTGAAATAATAGATGGTGTTGCCTTGCGCATCAACCATGTAAGGACCAAGCGTCGTGTTGTCGACGAGCCTGACAGTGGGAGTAGGGGTTTTATCATCGTCGTCGCTACAACTGCTGACAACAAACGTGAGCCCGGTGATGAGTAGCACTACGGCATACCACGCTAGAACAAAGCGGCTGCGCAGGGCATAGAGAGGCTGTCTAAGCATGATTTCTTAGAAAAAAGGTGGAACAGAAAAGGAAAGTCAGGCTAGCTCGATGGCTACGCAGCGCACATACCGGGCCCGGCAAAGACGTACTATAAGTCCAGCCTGAAAGAGTGGCCCCGTCGCGAACAGGACCAGAGAAAGCAAAGGAAACAGCGCCCGTAGGCTATGCTGAAAAAAGAAATAGGTTCAACGCAGTAGTCCGTATTTCACAGAAAAAGCGGCTCCTCCGCTAGTCAAGCGCACTTTTCCAGCTCCCACCCCGCCCAGCGGCAACTGCAGAAACGGCTCGGCTTGTAACGACCAGCGGCTCCCGAGCGGGCGCTCCACGCCACCCGACAAGTTGAGTAAGCCAAACGCATGGTTTTTACCCTTGTACACCTCCGCAACAGCCGTTCGAGGCTGGCCATTTACTTGGTAATCGTAGTCGTAGCACTCATAGCGCATTAGCAACGAGGAAAGCCCCACGCTGGCAAACACAGTGTATTTCGGCCGGCTCACAACATCAAAGCGCAGATTCAGGGGTATTTCGGTCATGCGGCAGTTGGCGTTTACCTCGTAGTCGCCCTGCCGCCAAGGCCAGGAGGCGGGTATGGTGTAGTCGGAACTAGCTGCTCCATATTGCTTTACGCTCCTGATTATCGAGGTTCGGACCCGTAGCCGTGACGTTAGCCGATACTCAAGTGTCAATCCTAGATCGTTGCCGAAACGAGCAGTTTCTAGGCGCCGTACCGCGCTAAACGAGGGCGCCACCAGCACTCCTATCACCAATCGATGCGCGAGCCGCGGCCGTTCCGTCTTCTTCGTTTGCGTTGAATCAGGCGCAGGTGTTGGAACAACTGGTTTCTGCGCCAGTGTATCCTGGGCCGGCAGGGTAGGGGCAACCGAAGCCGGCATCGTGGGTAGCTGCGCTAATTCTGGTCGTTGAGAAATTGCTGGTGTGGTGGTAGAAGTAGTTGCCACTTCCTTGGAAAGCAGCGGGTCAGCCTCTGCAAGCTCATTGTTTGTGGCCGGGTGGTTATTTGATGCTTCGGCTTCAACGGAAGAATTCTGGACCGTTAGGTTCCGTTGTGCTTCATCGGCGGCAGCTATCAACTGGCGTTTCCGAGGCGTTATGACACCTATAAATAGGTTGTCAGGGGCTTCTGCCCGAGGGCGCGCTGTTGCTACACGATGGGAAGAATGAGGGGCTGATGCATCAATGGATGCTAAGGCTGACTCGTCTACTTCTGGGCTGGCAAGTGCCTTCGGAGTGGTCGGCACCAGGTGTGGGGGCTAACCGAAGGTTTCAGCGTAGTAGCAGTTTGCTCGGAAGCCGCGGAAGTAGCAACTGTTGCAGCCTTTTTAGTGACAGGCAGAGTCGTGCGAGCTGGCTGCTGCGCTACTTCAGTGCCCGTGGTTGCTATCCGGTAGCCTTGCCACAGCAGCAGCAGCAACGCCACTATGGCTACCTCAAGCATAAACAGACGCACTACTTTCCGGCGCACCAATTGGTCGGTTGCGGCCTTGTTTAGCTTGTCTTCCATGCGTAACCAGCCGCCCAGAGGAATTTCCTCGGGGTACGCCTCGGCGCTGCGCCGGACTAGCTCGTCCAGCTCTTCATCCGACATATTTGGCGTACGCATGGTGTTTATTTTTTTTAAGAAGAGTTTTTAGATGCTCCCGCGCTTTGAAAAGGTTTGATTTGGAGGCACCCACCGAAATGCCGAGTTGCGTGGCAATTTCTTCGTGGGTATACCCATCAATGACGTACATGTTGAACACCGCCCGATAAGCCGGTGTGAGCTGTCCAATCAACTGCAGCAATTCTTCGAAAGACAGATTATCGAGCGGAGAATGGCCGCCATCGGCATGAGAACCAGCTACCGTATCCAAATCCGTTTGGAAAGCGTGCCGCGAATTGGCCCGGAACCGGTCTATGGCCGTGTGCACCATGATTTTGCGAATCCAACCGCGCAAAGAACCCGACACGTCGGTATGACGGGAAGTGTCGAAGCGCGGCAGATCCTGAAAAACTTTCATGAAGCCATCGTTCACGGCTTCCAAGGCTGCATCCCGGTCGTGGAGGTAGCGCAAGCAGACACTTAGCCCGTAGCTATAGTAGAGCATGTACAGCCGCCGCTGACTAGCCTGTTCCAGCCTTTGGCAGCCGGTCAGGATTTCAGTAAGCAGCGCAGAATCTAGTTCAAGGCTAGGCACAATAGCGGGGAGAAGATTCATAAGGCCACTCGCACGGCACCAAGAAATGGTTGCTTGAGAAATAGAAAATATAGTAAAAATCAACTTGCACCCCTACGCGGCTTCATAAAACCTAATAGGCTCTAGGCTATAGAAAGACCACTCTTACAGCGTTCGAGGGGTTTGTAACAAAAAAAGCCCGGCCAATTGGCCGGGCTCTTCTGCAAAAGTTAACTCTGTACTTATACCGTAGCCTTCGACAACTTAGGCGCGTCAACGTCATCGGCAATTTTGGTAGAGAGGTCGGTACCACGCTCGCGGGCTTCTTTACGGCCGTAGGTATCGAGGATAATCGGCGTCGCGATGAACAACGACGAGTACGTACCGAAGATGATACCTACCAGCATTGCAAACGAGAACGAGCGAAGCGTTTCACCACCAAAGATGTACAACACGAGCACCACTAAGAACAGCGTGGTAAACGTAATCATGGTGCGCGAGAACGTGCTGTTCAAAGCCGGGTTCACTACTTGAGCGAACGTGAGCTTGGGGTTCTCCCGCAGGTATTCCCGAATCCGGTCGTAGATAACTACAGTGTCGTTCATCGAGAAACCGATGATGGTAAGCACCGCCGCCACGAAAATCTGGTCCATCTCGTAGTTCAGACCAAACAGGCGCGCAATCGGGAAGCAGGCAATAACCAGCAGCGCATCGTGGAACAGGGCCACTACCGCCGCCATCGAGTACTGCCACTTCTCGAAGCGGAACAACACGTAGACGAAAATGCCGAGCAGCGTCAGGCCAAGGCTCAACACCGAAGTCCGCTTGATGTCGTCGGCAATAGTAGCGCCTACTTTCGAGGTGCTCTTGATCTGTGGATTGTCGGCGCCATACTTTTTGAGGCCGGCCATCAATGTAGCTTCCACTTTTTTGTCGGCCGCTACGCTCTCATCGTCGGCGAGGTAGCCCGTGGTAATGCGCAAACGAGTAGGCTGACCGAACGTTTTCACTTCGGTGCCCGCGCCTTGGAAGGCTTCGGTCACAGCCTCACGAACATCGGATGCTACCTCAGGCTTGGCGAAATCAACCACGTAGGCGCGGCCACCACGGAAGTCAACACCCAAGTTCGGGCCACCTTGCACAGCCATCAGCACGAAGCCGATTACAATGAAGACGGTAGAGAAGGCGTAGGCAATCTTGCGCTTGCCCACGATGTCGAAGTTCATGTTGGTGAACAGCTTCCGCGAGAGGAAAGTCGAGAACGTAATCTTGCTGACCGTCTTGCCTTTCACCAGCCACTCAATGATCAGGCGCGAGATGTACACGGCCGATAGGAACGAGGTGAAAATACCAATCAGCAGCGTTACGGCGAAGTTCTGCACCGGACCCGTTCCGAAGATGAACAGAATCAAGGCAATGATGAGCGTGGTAACGTTGGAGTCGAAGATGGCCGAGAAAGCGCGCGAGTACCCTTTGGCAATAGCATCGTGCAAAGTCAGACCGTGGTCGAGTTCTTCCCGAATACGCTCGAAGATCAACACGTTGGCATCCACCGACGAGGCAAATACCAGTATCAAACCAGCAATACCCGGCAGCGTGAGGGCGAAGGAAAACTGCGCCAGTACGCCCAAAATCAGAAAGCTGTTGAACAGCAACGCGGCGTCGGCTACCATACCAGCGCGACCGTAGTAGAGCGCCATGAACGCCATGATGATAACCAGACCAGCCAGCGAAGAATACAACCCTTGGTTGATGGCTTCTTGACCGAGCGACGGACCAACTACCGCTTCTTCTACAATGCGGGTAGGGGCGGGCAGTTTACCGGCCTTCAGTACGTTGGAAAGATCTTGCGCTTCTTCAATCGAGAAGTTGCCGGAGATGCTGGTGTTGCCGCCGGCAATTTCCGACTGCACCACTGGGTCAGAGTACACATAGTCGTCGAGCACGATGCCCACCTGACGGCCGATATTGGCGCCAGTCATTTTCTGCCACCGCTTAGCGCCCGAAGGGTTCATAGCCATGCTCACTTCGGGCGGCCACCCTGGTCGTAGTCCTGGCGAGCGTCTGCTACTACCTCACCACCTAGTGGGGCTTCAGTACCAGGCGTTTTGCGGATGGCGTTCAATTTCAAATACTCTTGACCTTCAATTACTTCGGGCTTCACGCTCCAAAGCATCGTCAAGTTAGGAGGCAGAATGGCACGAGCTTCTTGCGAATTAAGAATGGCATTCATGCGGGCCGTATCGCGCAGGTTTACACCTAGCTGGCCCGGGATTGGCATCGTGAACAGACGAGCCAGTACCGAGTTTTGCTGTGGCTTTGCCGAATCAGCCTTGGCCGTAGTTGCGGCTTTCTTGTTAGCTAACTGGCTAGCCAGCGACGTAGAATCACCTTTAGCAGCGGCCGAATCGGTAGCGCTGGCAGTGGTGCCAGCAGCGGCTGTCGCGGGGGTAGCAGCGGTTTTCTCTTTCGCAATCAGGGCTTGGTCGAGTTGCTGGAGGTAAGGACCGAACTCGTCTTGGCGCCATACTTCCCAAAACTCTAGTTTAGCCTGGCCTTGCAGCAATTTGCGCACGCGGTCCGGGTTGTCTACACCAGGTAATTCCACCTGAATGCGGCCCGTGCCTTTCACGCGCTGAATGCTTGGCTGGCTGGTACCAAACTTGTCGATACGCGTGCGGAGAATGTTGAATGAACGGTCGATGGCCTCTTCCACTTCCTTGTCGATAGCGCCAAGCACTTTCTCGTTGGTGGAGTTGATATCGATGCCGCGGCTTTTGTTGGTGGTGTTAGCGAAGATGCGGGCCAAGTTGTCGCCGGGGCTACGTCGCGGTACGCTTGCGCAAACAGCGTGGTGAACGGCGTCGAAGGGTTAGCCTTCTGCGCAGTCTGCGCCTGCTCGATGGCCCGGTTGAACTTGGGGTCTTTGGAGTTGCCGCTCATGGCGCGCACAATTTCCACCGGCGATACTTCCAGCGTTACGTGCATGCCACCTTTCAAGTCGAGGCCTAGGCCCAGCTCCGAAGAACGAACATCCCGGTAAGTGTAGTCAACGCCGAGCAAGCTGGTAACGGGGGCCCGCCACACCGAATCCAGATAGTGCTGACGGAGTGGCTGATTTACTTGGCCGTTTTTGGTGGCGTATACTACGGCATCATTCTGTACCCGCCGCGAAATGAACGTGAAGGTCAGAAAGTAGATACAAAGGGCCGACACGATAACCGTCAACCCGATGATTAGTCCTTTATTACGCATTGATAAATAGTAAATGTTGAAGCTTGGAAAGGAGGGTCTTGCCACTCAAACGCTCCGCCGGATAACCATAAAATGCCAGCGCAACAGCAAGACAAACAAATAGCCACCACGGTATCAACCACGGACGGCCGCTCAGACCAAGCGGCGCTAGGGAGCCTGCGGCGAGAGGGCCGCCACTAGAAGCCGGGTGCGGAACACCGCAGCCGGACGAATACCTAAAAGGGGGCGCGGTACCGCTAGGGCCCGGCGTACGGCCGGCAACCAGCTATACGGCGCGGGGTTTGGAAGCCAAGCATCGGCCTGCGGCGCAGTGTGCAAATCCACCGTGCCAACAGCTTCCAGCGTCACTTTTTGCTTCACCACGGTTACTTTGGCCGGCTGACCTATGCGCGTGATTTTGCTCGTTGGCACCCGGAAGGTGGCAACGGCTTGGTGGTTGAGCGACAGCAAAAACAGCACAGTGGCTGTGAGCAGCGCAAAACGCAAGCGAGGCAAAATTTTGGTAATAAGCAGCAGCATAGTCAACCTCAGGGCTACAAATATAACCAAATCAACAAGGCATGTAAAGCATAACTGATTAACTCCTCGCAAATTCACGCAGAAATAATCCTTTTAAGAGAAAATATATAGTCGAGTTCCTATTAGCCTACTTATCGGTATGAGAAAAGCCTTAATTCTACTTGTGCTGCTTCTAACAACATTTTGGGGTTTTGTACAGCCTACTTCTGCTGTTCAAGCCACAGTAGAAGTGAACCGCACACACTGTTTGGTACGGTTCATAGAATCAATTGCAGGAGGCGACGGGAATGCAGCTACGCGCAAGGCGTTCGAGCAAAGCGCGTTCAACACGCCTGCTTTGCAATAAGTATTGCGGCACTACAATCAACTAAACACAGACGTTACCTACACGCACACTGATCGTCTACAGCTACTCACCATCTGAGCAAGCAAAAGCGCATTGACCCGAAGCAGCCCTTGTGGTTTTTCTGAAAACTCACAAAGGCTGCCAAACAGAGCAACTACTTTGCAATCTTGGATTGCAGAAACGATACTAGGACCTCTAGGCCCCGGTCGAAGTGCCGGTTGTTGGGGATGACAATGTCGGCATCCTGTTTGAAGGGTTTGATGTACTTCTCGTAGGTGGGCGCTACGTGGTTGGTGTAGCGGTAAAGCACATCTTCCAGATCGTAGCCCCGCTCATCCCGGTCGCGCACAATGCGGCGTTGCAGTTTCACGTGCTCCTCGGCGTCGATGTAAACCTTGAGGTCAAGTAGTTTCGCTACCGCTTCGAAATAGAAAACAAAGATGCCTTCTACCACCACAATGGGGCAGGCTGAAACACCAGTTCCTTAGGCTTTGCGTTGGGGTTGTTGAAGGTGTACTCTAGCCGATGAACAGGTAGGCCTTGGCTAATGCGCAGCACATCAGCTGCGTAGGCAGTTGAGTCGATGCTAGAAGGAAGGTCAAAATTGGTGACGCCTTGCGCGTCAACCTGCTGGCTTTCGCGCGGGTGGTAATAGTTGTCCTGCGAAATCAGGCAAATTTCCTCTTCAGGAAAGGAGGCCAGCAGCCGGCGCAGAAAAGTGGTCTTGCCCGAGGCGCTACCGCCCGTGATGCCGACGATGTAAGGATGTTGCATGAGGCGAATAAATGACCCGTACCGGCGGGGCCAACCCTGCAAAAGTAATGAATTCGAGCCTTGAGGACTCAGGAGCTTATGGCCTTGAGCGGATAATTTTCTGCGCAGCTTACTCCACAAATCCCGCCGTTCCTTAACAAAGCGTGTTGAAGTATAATACTTTTAACTTGTAAAATACCTGTTAGCCATTTACTTAACGCCCCTATTCAAGAAGTAGCCTGGTTTAAAAAAGCTACCAGTCCTGCCACGGCGCGGGCACGGTGGCTTATCTGATTCTTTTCTTCGGTTGTCATTTCGGCAAACGTGCGGCCATCACCTTCTAGGGGTTGAAACACCGGGTCATAGCCAAAGCCACCACCACCGCTCGGGGTTTCCGTAACAGTGCCTTCCACCGCTCCCGCAAATTCGTGCACGGTGCCGTCTGGCAACACGAGGGCCACTACCGTTTTGAACTGGGCTGAACGGTCGGAGTGACCCTGCAATTCTTGCAGCAACTTCGCTACGTTATCAGCCGCCAACCGCTGCGGGCCAGCATAGCGAGCTGAGTACACGCCGGGCGCCCCGTGTAAGGATGTAACCTCTAAGCCCGTATCGTCGGCGAAGCACGGAACTCCATAATGCTCCCACACATACAGCGCCTTCTGCCGGGCATTTCCGACTAATGTATCCTGCGTTTCAGGCAACTCCTCTTGGCAGCCAATGTCAGCTAAACTCAGCAATTCAGTGCCTGCCGGTAGCAGTGGTCGTATTTCATCAAGCTTATGAGAATTGTTGGAAGCAAAGCAAAGACGCATGGGCTGAATGGTTGAATGATTGATCAATAATCCTGAAGCAGCGGGGTGCTGAGAAGGAAGTATCAAGGCACAAAAAAGCCGGACGAGCCGGCTATTAAAGAGCAATAATAAACAGTTAGCTGCTTAACCGTTAGCGAAACATCGACTTGATGCTTCCCCAGGAGCGTTGAACGGCACTAGGGGTCTGGCCTAGCGTGCTGTTGTAGCTTTGGTCGCCGGTGGTGGTGCGCACGGTGAGTCGGTAAGTAAAGGGGCTGCCCAAGGCACTAGCGCTATTGGCTGGCCCACGGTACACGTCGGCATCAAGGTACTGATATCGAGACTGCCCGGAGGGTGAAAGAGTGGTGAGCTTGGTAAAAGTCGGTTCGTTGTTGGCTTTGCGATACAGATCATAATTATGCACACCGCTCTCGTTTGCTACTTCCCAAACCACGCGCACCGTGGAATTATCGTAGCTGGCTTGGAAGAGCGTTACAGTCGCGCCGAAGGCCAGTGATACTCCCAGCAGCACAAGTAAAAACAGCGAAACACTAGCCTTTTGAAGCATGACGAAAGATAAAGTGGAGATCAATAGGCAATAAATAATTTAACAACGACGCCAAAAATAAACAATTTACAATAGCACACGCTTCGAGCCTGGGCAAACGCAGAAAAGACACGTAGAGCTTTTGAAAGTTGAGCGTAACTTGTACTTTTGCAGTCCCTTCCGCAAAATCGGCAGGCAACCAGGTACAAACGGCATTTCGACCATGAAAAAGAACATTCACCCCGAGTATCGCGAAGTCGTGTTTCAGGACACTTCGAGCGGATTTAAATTCATCACCCGCTCGACGATGAACTCCAACGAGACCGTCACGATGGAAGACGGTAAGAGCTACCCCGTCATCAAGGTGGAGGTGAGCAGCGAGTCGCACCCCTTCTACACTGGCAAAAACGTGCTTCTCGACACGGCTGGCCGCGTAGAAAAATTCCGCAACCGCTACCAGAAAAAATAACTGCTTGTTTCGGCGCTGCCAGTCTGCTGGCCCCGAATGGGTGGTCTTGTATAACTCCTGCCGGCTTTGTCTGGCAGGAGTTTTTATTTGCGCCTGAATTGGGGCTTGCTACGAATAGCGCCTTAAAGTTGATGCTTCACGCTACATTTTGCTATTAGAAACTAGGAATTCCCATAATGCACGTTCTGCTTTTCGATGACCCGGCCATCCGGCCGCACTTGCTGCCTTTCACGTTCACGCGGCCCATATCGGGTTTGCGCTGCGGTATACTTACGCTGGCCGAAAAATGGCAGCATCGGTTGCAGTTACCTGTTGGCTATCTCACAGAACTTTATTTGCAAGCAAAATACCCGGCTGGTTCCGTCCAAGGACCGGCGCTGGTAATCAATGGCGCTATTTGCCCCAGTGATATGCTTGTGCAGCAAGTGCAGCGCTTGCAAGCCGGAGAAGCGCTGTACAGCGACCAAACCTTAGTAGCAGCTCACTTAGCAGATGCTTCGATGGTGGCTGAGTTAATTCAGGACGGTTTTCAGAATACACACGAAGTAGAGGAGCCAATCACCATTATTCAGCAGGTATGGCATCTCTTTTTGTACAACGGCGCCGAAATTCGCCGCGACTTCGACTTGCTAACCAAAGGCCGCCAGTCAGAGCCGGTAGGCGATGCACACACGATAGTATATGCGCCGGAAAATATTTTTATCGAGCCTGGAGTTAAGATTCGAGCGGCTATTCTGAATGCTGAAAATGGACCAATTTATCTAGGCAAGAACTCCCAGGTTCATGAGGGAGCCATCATTCGGGGCCGTTTGCGCTAGGTGAGGAATCTCACATCAACCCCGGTGCCAAAATGCGCGGTGACAACAGCGTGGGTCCCTATTGCAAAGTAGGCGGTGAAGTAGCCAACAGCATTTTCTTTGCCTATAGCAATAAGGGCCACGAAGGCTACGTGGGTAATTCCGTCATCGGTGAGTGGTGCAACCTAGGGGCCGATACCAACACGTCGAACCTGAAAAACAATTATGCGCCCGTCAAAATCTGGAGCCACGCAGCGGGGCGCTTCGTGAATACGGGCCAGCAATTTTGCGGCCTCATGATGGGCGACCATAGCAAATGCGGTATTAACACCATGTTCAACACGGGCACAGTGGTGGGAGTAGCAGCCAATATTTTTGGGGCAGGCTTTCCGCGCACCTTTATTCCGAGCTTTAGCTGGGGCGGTGCCGCTGGCTTCGAAACCTTCAAGCTGCCCAAAGTTACGGAGGTAGCAGAGCGCGTCATGGCCCGTCGCCGACTGGAATATGACGCTGTGGAGCAAACCATCATGCAACACATATTCGAGGCCACGGCCAAAGACCGGGTGTGGGAGAAAGCAATCAAGAATGAGGAATGAGGAACAAGGAAGTGACAGGGAAATAACTTGCGTCAGCATCCTTGCCCTGTCTAATCCTCGTCCTCGCTTCTTTATTTGCCATTCAACAGCGTATGCGTTTTTCTGATATACCGGGTCAGCAGCAGGTTAAGCAAGTATTGGTGCAGTCGGTGCGGCGCAACCATGTGGCGCACGCACAGCTGTTTCGTGGAGCCGAAGGATCGGGCGCGTTGGCCCTAGCGCTGGCGTACAGTACGTTCCTGAACTGTGAACAGCGCGGCGCTGAGGATGAAGATTCGTGCGGACAATGCCCAAGCTGTCAGAAAATCGACAAGCTGGTTCATCCTGACTTGAATTTCATTGTACCCGTCACAACCACTAAGGCCATAACCAAGGATGCTGTCAGCAGCAAGTTCATGGCTGAATGGCGCAGTTTCGTGCTAGCCAACCCTTACCAAGGGCTCAACGACTGGATGCAGCATATCGGCGCTGAAAACAAACAGGGCAGTATTTCCAAAGAAGAAAGTTTGCAATTGCTGAAGCTGGTGTCGCTGAAGGCGTTTGAGGCGAAGTTCAAGATTGTAGTAGTGTGGCTGCCCGAACTGATGCACCCAGCCGCCGCCAATGCCGTGCTGAAGCTGCTGGAAGAGCCGCCACCGGCTACCGTATTCTTGTTGGTGAGTTACGCACCCGAGCAGTTACTGCCTACCATCATCAGCAGAGTGCAACCCGTGGTAGTGCGCCCGCTTTCAGAAAACGAGCTCACTGATTGGCTGCACACGACACAACAAGTACCAGAAGTGAAAGCGCGACAGTTGGCGCAATTATCCGAAGGCAACCCTGGAACCGCCCTTGCCGCCCAAAACGCTGCCACTGACGACCACGATTATTTCACGCTGTTTGTGAAGTGGATGCGTCTTTGCTACAGCAACAACGTGAGCGAAATGCTCGTCACCAGCGACGACTTTCAGAAGCTCGGCCGCGAAAACCAAAAAGAATTCATGCAGTTCGCGCTGGTGCTCTTGCGCAAGGTGCTGCTCTACGGTCTCGATCCGCAGCTTGTGCCCCACTTGCCGGCCGCCGAGCAACAGTTTGTCACGGGCTTCAGCCGGTTCGTTACGCCCCGAAATGCCGATCCTCTCACGCGTGAGCTAAACGAAGCGCACTACCATATAGAACGCAATGCCAATCCGCGCATGGTATTCGTGGACGTGTCGTTGCGGGTGGCTGAGTTGTTGAAAAACGCTGCTTAAAGCCTGCAAAAGCAATAAATACAGTCTGCTAAAAAGCTATAGCTAGCGCTAAACAAGCTATAGGTAGCAGCTGCAAATTGCGAGTAGTATCTTTGCCAGCCACAAAATCGGAGATTCAAACAGCTTCCCCAAATCTCGAACGGCAAAGGAATCTATTTCTAAGTCTGCTGTTCAAGACAGTTGATAAGCTGAATAGCCTGACGCTACAGTAGTAGCTCCGGTGTATTTTTAACTACTGGATTTCGCACCCTTGAAAAAGACCGTTCGCATTGGCACCCGAGGTAGCAGATTGGCCCTATGGCAAGCCAACCATGTAGCCGCTTGCTTAGAGCAGGCCGGCATCATGACCGAAATAGTTGTTATCACTACCACCGGCGACCTTGTGCTAGACCGTTCGCTCGACAAGATTGGAGCGAAAGGCGTGTTTACCGAGGAATTAGAAATCGGTTTACGCACTGGCCACGTCGACATAGCGGTACACAGTGCAAAGGATGTGCAAAGCAGCATCCCTGCTGATTTGGAGCTGCTGGCGTTTATGGAGCGGGAGCAGGTAAATGACGTGGTAGTGAGCTTTCAGACTGATTTAAACCTTCACAAACCCGGTTTGGTGTTAGGCACGAGCAGTACCCGTCGGAAAGCCATGCTGAAACGGTTTTTGCCCAATACCACTACCGCTGAAGCACGTGGCAACCTCCAAACCCGCCTCCGCAAGCTGGAAGAAGGCCAATACGATGCGCTAGTGTTGGCGTACGCTGGAGTACACCGCATGGAGTATGATTCTCTTATCCGCCACATTTTACCCGAAACGCAGTTTGTGCCAGCTACCGGCCAAGGTAGTGTGGCTATTGAGTGCGCGCGCAGCCTGGAATCGGAATTGAAACTAGAGCTCCAGCGAATTCTCGATCATGGCCCTACTCATATCTGCCTAGCAGCAGAGCGGGCATTTCTGCGGACCATGGAAGGCGGGTGTAGTATCCCGTCCTTCGCCTTGGCAACGCTCACTACCGCTGGTACTGTTCAGCTGCATGGCGGCCTCATCAGCCTCGACGGGAACAACTGCTTGAAGAAGTACAGTCAGCTCCAACTACCGATGCTGATGCGCTTGGTGTACAAGTGGCCGAGAAAATATTAGCTCGTGGCGGCCAACAGATTTTGGAAAGTATTCGTCAGGCTCGCACTGTAGTGTAGCTGTAGCGTAAATCCAGTGAAAGCAACATCCAGAAAAGAGCCCTCATGCTGCACTTGCTGCGGCGTGAGGGCTCTTTTCTGACCAGTTTTAAAACCTGCTTCCAGCAGCTTCCTGAACACTAAGCGGATACTTCTCTGCGTCGATGGAACAGCGCGTAGAGAAGGAGAGCGAAAACAGCGCCGCTCGTATCGGCCAGCATATCTTTTTGCGCATCCCAGATGTCGCCTTGGCTGCCGAGGAAAGCCGCACCGGCATCGCCACCGGCTACCTCGGCGTACACCCACTCAATTAGCTCGTAAGCCATAGCCACCGTCCCGATGACGCAGAGCGGAAACAGGTAGCTGATAACGCGGTTGCGAATTGTGCCGTAATGGTCGGTTAGCTCGATGATGGCGTAAGCATAGAAGCCCACCGAAAAGTGTGCTACCCGGTCGTACATGTTGCGCTTGAAGCCGAACAAGTTATTGAACCAATCGAACGGCACTTTTTCAAACGTGTAGTGCCCGCCCACGGTGTGCATAAACAACAGTACGCTCATCAAAGCATACGCTAGGTTCGAGAATCGAACTCCGCGCAGGTACAAAACCACCAAGGCTACCACAATCAAGAAAATAGGCACGTTTTCGGCCCACCAAGTGCCGCGTTCCACGGGGTTGATGCCTAGTACAATAAATTCTACGGCGTACAAGGCGAGCAATAGCTTCGGAAACCAGTGCGATTGTGGCGTTGCTGAAAGCGTAAGCGTGTCGCTCATGAAAAGTCGAAAACGTTGAGTATGGCTCTTGGCGCACCATACGCTAACTCCACAGTTTCGTCGGAAATTGCCGGATATATTTTGCGACCAGTTCCAGATTTGCGGAGCGACCGGTAACTCTCCTTTGCCACTACGTACAAGCTGCGCAGTACTGAATATCTGGTGCCACCCACCAAAACAGCTTAATTTCGCCGCACTAACCCCCTGCGTTTACCACACTATGAATCTAACTTCTCGATTTTCGGCGTTGCTCTGCGCTGTTATGTTGTTGCTGACGGCTCCGGTCCTACACGCTGCTAAGCGTCCTAAATTCAGCAAGAAAGACCAATTAGTCACTATTAGCACTTCGCTCGGCGACATCAAACTGATACTTTTTGATGCTACTCCTAAGCACAAAGCCAACTTCCTGAAGTTAGCCGAAAGTGGCTTCTACAACGGTACTACTTTCCACCGTGTCATCCCGAACTTCATGATTCAGGGAGGTGATGCAAACTCTAAAGATTCAGACCCCGACAACGACGGTATGGGCCAGCCCGATGCTCCTACTATTCCAGCTGAAATTCGACCTGAATTCAAGCACAAATTTGGCGCCGTATCAGCCGCTCGCCAAGGCGATTTCGTGAATCCGGAGCGTGCTAGTAGCTCCTCGCAGTTCTTCTTGGTGCAAAACCATCAAGGCACGCCTCACCTCGACGGCCAGTACACGGTGTATGGCCAAGTAATCAGCGGCCTCGACGTGCTAGATAAGATTGCCACTCAACCTAAAAACGAACGTGACCGGCCTCTGACCGACATCAAAATGACGATGAAAGTAGAGAAGGTTAAAAAGAAGAAGATTACGGAGTTGTACGGGTATCAGTACCAGTGAAGCGTCTGATGGCTGCCTTGTTAAATGGCTAGCTGTCCAATATCTCGCTGAACGACCAGCCTATTAAGCTATTCAGTTATGCGCATTCTGATTACAGGTTCCAACGGCTTGCTAGGCCAGAAGCTGGTTGTACTGCTACGGCAACAGCCTGGGGTAGAACTTATAGCAACTTCTCGTGGTCACAACAAACTCGCCGAACTCTATCCTGATGTTCGCTTCGTGCCGCTGGACGTGACTAATCCGCAACAGGTGGAAAGGGTAGTAGCGCAGGAGCAGCCAACGCATCTTATCCACACAGCGGCTATGACCAATGTAGATGAGTGCGAACTGAACCGGGAAGCTTGCTGGCAGCAAAATGTTACGGCGGTTGAACACGTCGTGGCGGCTTGTGCCACATACAAAGTTCACCTCACGCACGTCAGCACTGATTTTATTTTTAGTGGCGAAGAAGGGCCCTTAGCTGAAGACGCCATACCAGCTCCCATCAATTTTTACGGCGAAAGCAAACTAGCTGCTGAGCGGATTGTGCAGGCCAGCCATGTCTCGTGGGCTATTGTGCGTACCGTGCTTGTGTATGGCACTGCACACGACTACGGTCGTACCAACATTGTGCTATGGGTGCGGGACTCGCTGCGCGCTAACAAGCCGATAAAAGTCGTCGACGACCAGTTCCGCACGCCTACCTTGGCCGAGGACCTTGCCCAAGGATGCTGGCTTGCTGCCAAGCATACTGCTTCGGGCATTTATCACATCAGCAGCAGTGAGCTTTTTACGCCTTACCAGATGGCGCTGCAAGTAGCCGACTACTTTCAGCTTGACAAGTCTCTCATCACTAGAGTGGATGGCAGCACCTTCTCGCAACCAGCCAAACGGCCACCGCGCACCGGATTCATCATCACTAAAGCGCAGCAGGAACTCGGTTATCAACCTCACGATTTTTGGAGCGGTATTGCTTTGTTGGCACGTCAAACTGCATAAAGACAGCCTAAGGACATAATATTTTATTCTGTTGTATTTCAGGTCTATTCAATAATACACTACCTTGATTCGCAGATACCAAACGCAAAAACCCCGCAAGCAGAGCCAGCGGGGTTTTCACACACCTATTGCAACATTGTTCACTGACTTTCCTGCTCCCTTAGCAGGGAAAGCCGTAATAAAAATCACCTTTATCTAGATTCCAATAATACTGTTCCAACAAAAAGGCCGCCGACTAACATTGCTTCTCCAGCACGTAGCGCTAGCTCACCAGTTACGAAGGGGACAATTTCCCCATCTATTGTTTGAAATCCGAATGTGGTAGAAGCAACTCGTTGCCGAGCAGCCGTCTCCAGAAGCAAGTAACGCAATGCGTGTCCCTGCCGACGCTTGAGTAGTAGTGACGCCATTAGTACCTAAGGCAAACAGCGAAAAGAAGTGGCTTTTATGTGCTGTTTTATCCTTTAGCACATTACAAAACTAGCTTCTTACACAAGTGAAGTAAAGGAAAATACGCTGCTATTTGTGACTAGTGATTATGCAAATATAATTGTGACTTAGCAGCACGGTTAAGTACGGGGCAATTATCTATGGCATTGATATAAGCGACTTTGCAGATAGGTTACCTTTGCTATAACTCATATTTTAGGTAAATAAACACGTGATTTGTGACATTGAGTAAACTAAAGTTCTAGCGTTTATTAATTAGCAGTAGTTGCCGAAGCGAAAGGGTAGTCGCGAGGAGGCATAGGATGGGAAACACAAAAAGCCACCAAGAAGAGGAAGCGAAACGGCTAAGCGCCAATAGCCTGCCCCAGCTCGGCGTTTCTGCCGGCAAGCCTACCCCAAAAAAGAAAGAGTGGTTTCCAACACGATAAAAGCAGCAATGCTTAGCGGCAGACTAGTGACAATCGGTTGTAAAGTATTGGGCAATAGGTGATAGCGCATGATACGTCGTGCGGGTAAACCTGCCGCACGCGCAGCTTCGAAATACGGTAACTGCCGTACGCGGTGAACCTCAGCCCGTACTAGCCGTCCTGATTGCGTCCAGGAGGTAAAGGCCAATAACAACACTAGGCTTAGCGGAGTCACTTCGAAGGCTGCTGCTACAGTAAGGATGAGTAGTAACCGAGGAATAGCTGCGAGCAACGTAATAGCAGCTTGCATTAGCCAATCTAACGGCAGTGCTATTGAGCGCCGCATACATGAAAAACGCGCTAATAGCTTGCCGAGCAAAACAGTTGCTCCACTTAGCAAGAGAAGCCACCAAGCTTCCTGTATTCCTGCTTGACGAGTTCCGAGCAAGACAAAGCCTAATACAGCACAGCTTGCTGCTATCCAATATGCCAATGCAAAATGTAGTCGGGTATTGCCCCAGTAACCCACCAGTAAACCAATACTGGTACCCAAACTAGTTGCTAACCCGGCCGCTGGCAAGCTAATCAACAGGGTAGTGCGCGCACCGTAAATCAATGCCGCTGTTACATCCTGCCCTAGTTGATCGGTGCCAAGCCAGTGACCAGGGGTAAGCGGGGGAGCATTGCTAATCTGTAGATCAGGTGCCAGCATGGATTCTGGCAGCAAACCGGCAAAAACAGCGGCAACGCAAAGTGCTAACAGCCAGACGGCAGCCAATCTTTGCTGCCAGCTCAATTCCTTTATCCAATAGGGTCTGCTCGTCATGAGGCGGAAACGCGCAGGCGCGGGTCGGCGAGCTGATAGAGCCAATCGGCTAGGGAGAGCATAAGCTGACGCGCAAGGAGCACAAAAAAAACGCCGCCTAGCATCACAGGATAATCACGAGCAGCGGCGGCATCGGCTAACAGTCGTCCTAACCCGGGCAACGCGAATACAAATTCCACTACGATAGAGCCCGCTAGTAAATTGGGAAAAAGCTCCGTAAAAAGAGTGAAAATAGGTAGTAAGGCATTGCGTAACCCATGTCGCCAAAGAGCTTGCTTTCTTGTCAACCCTTTGGCTTGGGCTGTTAGCATGTAGTCGAGCTGGGCTTCGTGGCGCAACACGTCGGCGAGCTGCAAGGTTGGTTCGGTAAGACCACTAAGGACAAGGCTGCTGAGCGGCAATACCATGAACGACGGGTACCGAAGAAGTATGCTAGTGGCATTACTGTCATTTTCTTCGAAGCCAAGCCCAAAAGCTGGAAAGAAAGTAAAGTAATCTGGGTTGGCAAGCAGTAGCAGCAATAGCAACGCCACCACAAAAAGCGGTAACGCATCCAGCACGTAAAGCGCCGTATAAAGCCAGTGGGAGCTAGAGCGAGCCGCTAGCCAAACTCCAAATGGAATCGAGATGCCAATAATGCACAGTGTCGCCAGACAAGTAAGTGGCACTGTAACCGCTATAGCCTCAATAAGCGAAATGCTAACGGCCTCCTCGGTCCTGTAAGATTTGCCCAAGTTGCCGTGCATCAAAGCACGTAGCCATCGATGGTATTGATTGTGCGTCCCATTCCACTGCCAACGCCACCCCAGCGAAGTTTTAGGTATAGCTGGTGAAAAATAGAATACAGGCTCTGTCAACCCCAATCGTTGCTTGACAAGTTGTTGAGCAGCTTCTGCTTGTTCCTGCGACGGTGTCTCGCTTCCGACTACAGTTTCTGAGAAGCGAACTAGCAATTGTTGCTCATCAGGCAACGTGCTAGTTAGCAGAAAGAGCAGTGAGGCGAGAGCCCATACCGTAAATACCCACTGCACTAGTCGCAAGATCATGCGCGCCATCCATTTACTTACTCGGCAAAGCTAGCGATAAGTTAAGCGCATCGTAGCCAGGACGAACCCTAATAGCTTCTACTCCGTGCAGCCGCTTGGAGGCAATCAGCCGATTGCGGATGAAGAATAGCACCACAAGAGGCGAGTCTTGGCGGATTTGCTGCTGGAACCGTCGCAGCAGCTTGACGCGCCGAGATTCGTTCTGCTCAAACATAATAGCTTCCATCAATCGATCCGCTACCTCCGACTTATACTGCGTGAAATTGCTAATCCCGATACCACGAGAATGCAGGATTGGCATGAAGTTGTATGTGAACGGATTGCCGCGGTAGGTGCGAACGTGCAGATCGGTGTCACCATGAATGAGCTGTTGCCTGTACACCTGTTCTTCGGCGGGTTTCAACTTCACAGTGATGCCTAGCTGAGCAGCGGCCGCCCGGAACTGCCGAGCTACTGCCTCGTGGTCGGGCAAGTTGGCTTGGTAGCTGATACCGAAAGATAGTGTTTCGGTAGCGTCACGAGTCCACTTGCCATCGGGTTTACGTTGCCAACCGGCCTGGTGCAACAGCTCGGCTGCTTGACGCAAGTCGAAAGGTAGCAGCAGCAAACTGTCATTGTAGGCAGGTTTGTCGTTAGGCCTTACTAGGCTAACGCTACGATAAGCCAACCCAGGTTGGGTGGCTTGTATTAACCCTGGTACGTCAAAGAGCAAACTAAGCGCCCGGCGTGTGAGAGCATCACGCAAGAAAGGGCGCTGCGTATTGAATCCCACCGATACCATTTCGTAGGAATCAGTGGTATAAAAAGTCAACTTGGTTGTGTCGGCCGAATGCCACAACTGGTCGAAGTCGCGAGCGGCAGGCATAGGGTAGAGGTCTATATCGCCGCGACGTATGGCCGACAGGGCCTGCGCGTTATCAGGGACAATTTGGTAGTCAAGCCAGGGCGCATGGGCTTGTAGCCATACCGGGGGCGCTGTAAGTTTCGTAGCCCACCACTTAGCTTTTCGTTGGAGCCGTAGATAACGGCCCTTTGCCCATGCCTTCAGAGTATAAGGACCGCAACCTGGGAGACGTTCCGGGTGTTGGCCGTAATTACTTTGTCGATAGCGGCGTGCGAAACTACGCAGCCCGGGGTATTGGCGTAGAGCGGCTACGGTATCGGTTTGAAGCAAAGACAGGGGAATTGCCTGCAAATGCTTCTGCGGATCTACTGCATACTCTGGTAGAATCGCATAATCGCCGGAGGAAAAAATGATACCACTAGCAGCAGTACGACACACCAACGTAAAGCGCCGCGGGTCTTTTTCATCCAACTCTATGTCGGTTACGAAACCGTATTGGGTGCGTGCAGACTCAGTAGGCAGTCCTGGGCAATTCAGAAGTTTTAGCGTAAAGGCTACATCACGGGCCAATACAGGCTGACCATTATCCCAAGTAGCCTCTGGCCGCAAAGTGTAGGTAAGTAGGGTTAGCGAACCGCGCTGGCTTACAGTCGGCAAGGCTTGAGCCAACCATGGGACAGTTCGCTGGTTATGGTCACCCACAAGTAGGCTGCAATGCATCAGGTTGATAACTTCCTGAGCTTGAGGCTTGCTAGCCAAAAGAGGATCTAAAGTTTGTGGATCAGTAGACCATCGAATTCGGATAGCCTCCGACTTGAGAGAAGAAGTGCAACCGGTAACTCCGCAGGTACTGAGCAGAAGGAATATGAGAATGTTCCGTAGGTATCGCGTCATCAGTTACCAGCACCTAGCAAGATCAGCCAGCAAGATAGCCAAGATTCCTGGCGCGAACGTCCCTACGTAGTTGTTACGCGCAAACTGATTTACCCGACCAGCCCCCGTTACCATGATCAGCCGAAGCAAACCCGGACCAGCCGCCGTTGCCATGATCAACCGAAGCAACACCCGACCAGCCACCATTACCATGGTAAACTGCAGTGAACCCGGACCAGCCACCATTACCATGATCGGCTGAGGCAAACCCGGACCAGCCCCCGTTACCATGATCAGCCGAAGCAAACCCGGACCAACCGCCGTTGCCATGATCAACCGAAGCAACACCCGACCAGCCACCATTACCATGGTAAACTGCAGTGAACCCGGACCAGCCACCATTACCATGATCGGCCGAAGCAAACCCGGACCAACCGCCGTTGCCATGATCAACCGAAGCAACACCCGACCAGCCACCATTACCATGGTAAACTGCAGTGAACCCGGACCAGCCACCATTACCATGATCGGCCGAAGCAAACCCGGACCAACCGCCGTTGCCATGATCAACCGAAGCAACACCCGACCAGCCACCATTACCATGGTAAACTGCAGTGAACCCGGACCAGCCACCATTACCATGATCGGCTGAGGCAAACCCGGACCAGCCCCCGTTACCATGATCAGCCGAAGCAATACCCGACCAGCCGCCGTTGCCATGATCAACCGAAGCAACACCCGACCAGCCACCATTACCATGGTAAACTGCAGTGAACCCGGACCAGCCACCATTACCATGATCGGCTGAGGCAAACCCGGACCAGCCCCCGTTACCATGATCAGCCGAAGCAATACCCGACCAGCCGCCATTGCCATGATCAGCCATAGCGGTGTAGCTGGTTGTTTGAACACCTGTTGAGCTAGCTAAAGTAGCAGTCGTGGCAGGAGAAGCAATCTGCAACAGAGCGAAAGCAAGGAAATGAAGCATAGTAGTAGGAGATTAGTTGTGTCAAGTGGTTGAGTGACACAAAGGTGTAGCAGACCTAGTCTCCCGTAAAGGAAAGGTAGAGTATAAAAGTGATTTGTATGTTAGATAGATATTTTTTGATTATTCTAACGAATTTTAAAAGCCTTTAGCTAAACACTGCTTCTCTCCCTGTGGGAACCATTAATTAGTTGAACATAATACTTCAGAATGTGACATCACATCTACCAAAAACACACACTTCACCTGATGCAAAGATTAAAGGGGTAGGTAATATTTGTAAAGGAAAAAATAGTGTTAATTGTGACTGCTATTTACTTGCAGTTTTGCCACTTCACTTAGGCATTTTTAATACTGAGGGCGCTTTTTATGATGGATGGGTTGAATAATTTAGCGCGAATTGTGACAGATCGCCGCCAGAAAGTGTTGCCATTGTTGGATTTCACAACAAAGCAGGCTGCTAACAAAGAAATGGCCTTAATCCAGTTTCTTGTAGAAGGACAGGGAAGGTCTCAGCAGCAAATTATCAAAGCACTTTATGGCAAAACGGATGCTGCTAGCAAGACTGCCTTTCGTAAATTGAAGTCACGGGTGCAGCAGAAAATGCTGAACCACCTTTTTTTCCTTGACGAATCCGACCCACGCCATGTGCTGTCACGCCGATATGAGCAACAGTGTCTGAGCCTGTATTATCAAGTTAGCACATTGTATGGGGAGGGCGAGTATTATAACGCAGAACGGTTAGGGCGTAAGGCATTACGACTGGCCGAAAGCATGGAATTTACAAACTATGCCGTTATGTGCGGGCAATTATTGCGTAGCATTTATGCTGATATGCAACAGCCGGCTAAATTCCGAAGCAACAATAAAAAGCTAATCGTAAACCAGCAAAATCTAGCACTAGAGGAAGAGGCTGGAAAGATATTCTGGGAATTAAAGGCAATGATAGCTTATACGGTTCGGGCCCGTCGTACTATGCTAGAAAAGATAGAAGCTTATATCAAGCAACTAGAAGTGTTGTACAAGGAAGCGGGAACGTTCACTAGCTTTTTTTATCTCTATCGAACACAGCTCACGCGGGAAGAACTAGTAGGTAACTATCAAGAAATTATTCGCCTTACAACTGCCACTGCTAAGAAGTGGGAACAAGGAAAACTTAACCGCGTCCGATTTGATAAGCGATACAACAATTACATGAGCGTGTATGCTCACTTGCGAAGTAGGCAAGCAGAAAAAGGTCTTAAACTGGCCGAGGAATATGCCAAAGACTTTCATTATTCATCAAATAACTGGCTGTATTTCTTAGAAATTTACATGCTCCTAGCATTGCATGCAGGCCAGTATGGGCAGGCGCAAGAATTGCTGCAGACAGCTCGGAAAAGTTTATATTTCGCTAAGCAAAGGCCTGCTGCGCAAGAGCGCTGGAATTTGTACGAAGTGTATCTGCAATTCATTCGACCAGAGGCTTCTCCATTGCGTATTCGTAGCTTTAATACGTTTATTCAGACGGTGCCAACGCATAGCCGTGATAAACAAGGTTACAACGTAGCCGTATTGATCCTGCAGTTTTTGTACTATTTGCGGCAGCGCGACTTAGATGGTGTGCTATTGCGCTTAGAAAGCTTACGCAAGTACCAACAGCGGCATTTACGGGAGGCCGGAGCCTTGCGTAGCCAGCTGTTTTTCCGGTTACTAGCTATTACAGTGAAATCCGATTTTGATCCTGCGGAGAGCCAACGTTTGGCTGAGCCTCTCTTGCAAAGGATGCAAGCGGCTCCGCCGCCTGGTGAGGCATTCTCCGAAATCGAAATTGTGCCTTATGAGAATCTGTGGGCTCTAACATTGGAAATTTTGAGGGCCACAGCGGCACTAGTACAGGAGGAGAATCGGCATTTGGTTTAGGCGAGCGGTATCAATTGCTGCAACTGCCCAAGAGTTTAGTCGTCAGTACTGAACCTACTAGCTAAGGATGATTGTAAACAGCTGTTTTCAATCTTGAATTAACTACGGAGTCTTGGCGGGGAGTACCGTAATAACGCGGCCCACACAATGACTGCTGGGGCAATCGTCGGGGCCATTGCCGCGTAGCGCCATCCGAACAGCGTATTGCCCAGGACGCCGGAATGCGTGCTGTACGCGTCGACCATTCCCAACTATTCCATCACGAAAGTCCCAGAGCACTACTACATTTTCGCACAGAGGTAGTTGCGAATCCACTGCGTCGAAGATGACGGTTTGCCCAACGCGGATTGTATCGGAACCGGCAGTGAAGTTGAGAACAACTTCCTGGGTGAAATCGACAGGAATAACTTTTTCAGCTTCCCGAACTTCGCCCGTTTTGTCGTCTACTACATCAAGTTGGACGGTATAGCGGCGGCGGGCAGTGTAGCAGTGTGATACAACTGGGCCAGTGAGGGTGGTGCCGTCGCCCATTAGCCAGCGGAAGGTAAGCGGGCCCGCTGCAGCGTCTACTGATGCGCTAGCATCTAGATCCACACAAAGCTCCACTACGCGCGGTGGCGGACACATTACGCTGACAGTATCACCGGCTACTTGTGCGTGTGCTTTCTGCCAGAAGTTGAACAGTAGAACAGCTACACTAAGAAGTAGCCGCAAAAGCCTAAAGTAAAATCTCACGCCATACACACCTTCAACTGTAAGAATACCAATTCAGTGCTTAAAATTTATTAAGGCGCTGAAACACTTCCCGCATATAGGTTTGACCAATGGGAATGTGCTTGCTGTCAATGATAATGTTGTTATCCTCTATGGCCTGCACTCGTTTGAGATTGACAATGAAAGAGCGATGCACGCGCACAAACAACGTATCAGGAAACTTTTCCTCCACGGCTTTCATAGTGCTGTACACAATGAGTTTGCTCTGGCCCGTGACAATGTGCACGTAGTCACCAAGGGCCTCCACGTAGCGCACTTCATCGAAAAGTACCTTCACCAGCTTGGTATCCACTTTCATGAAAGTGAAATCGGCATCGGCGGGAGTTGCGGCTTCGGTTGGATGTGCTTGGCTTACTTCCAAAGCGCGTTGAGCAGCTTTCAAGAATCGGGCGTAGCTGACCGGCTTCACCAGATAATCAACCACATCATGCTCAAATGCTTCAACGGCGTACTGCTTGCTGCTGGTAATCAGCACAACGAGCGGTGGATTCTGTAGCGTGTTGAGCAGATCGATGCCGGACATAAGAGGCATTTCCACATCCAAAAACAGGAGGTCGACCTCTTGGGTGCGTAGCACTTCGGCCGCGGCTACGGCACTTTCGCAACTGCCGACAGCTGTCAAAAACGGAGTACTGGCAATGCAGTTTTCAACCACTTGCACAGAAAGCGGGTCATCGTCAACAATCAGACAACGCAGGGAGAAGGGGAGGCAGGCATATTTTCAAAGGTATACTATCCATTGAAAAAAAGCAGGCTTACTATCTTTTGTGAGGATCTTTAGACAGTTAGGCGCTTTTGCAATTGTGGGTAAAGCTGATCTAAATTCTTTTCAACTTGTTGAACCAGAGTAGCCAAGGCTTCTCGGTCCGTTTGCTGGCGGGCTTGGTGTTCTAATGTTTCTAAGGCTGAATAGAGGTGCTCAACACCGAAATAGGCTGCTTGCCCTTTTAGCTTGTGTGCTGTGCGCGCCAAAGCGCCAAGGTCGGCGGCTGCAAATTCAACTTCTAGATGCTGTTGTAGCTGCGGAGCTTGCGTGAGGAAAGTTTTAACGATTTGCTGGATAAAGGCTTCGTTGCCACCAGCCAATTCCTCCAGCAACGTCCAGTCGGGAGTAGGGCTTTTCTGCTCAGGAGTAACAACAACTGGAATTTCGACTACGGTAGGCGGATCTTGCGGAGGCAGGGTGGTACGGCCGGTATAATGCGCGATACGGGCGTAAAGAAGAGCCGGATCAAAGGGCTTTGCCAAGGTGTCATTCATGCCGGCTTCCAGAGCTAAGGCACGATCTTCGGGCAAGGCGGAGGCAGTAAGGCCGATAATCGGCAACTGAGTGGCATCTGGAAAACGCGCCCGTAATTGACGAGCGGCCTCGTAGCCATCCATTTCGGGCATTTGCACGTCCATGAGCACCGCGTCGAAAGTGGCTTGCTCGGCGGCTTCCACTGCTAGCCTGCCGTTGGCAGCAATAGTGACTTGCACATTCCAGGCTTCCAGTGTTTTGCGGGCTACAAGCTGGTTAAGGTCATTGTCTTCGGCTACCAGCACCCGTAGTGTGGGTTCGAAGCGGCCGACTGCCAATGTTGCCTCCGCTGGTACTTCGGCAGGGTCGGCGGCGAGATAGGGAATCTCAAAGGAAAACGCAGAGCCATGCCCTTCTTCACTTTCCACCCACAGCTTGCCGCCGTGTAGTTCCACCAAATTGCGGGCAATGCTTAGGCCTAGACCTGTACCGCCAAATTGCCGCGTGGTACTGGTATTGGCCTGCGAGAAGTCTTCGAAAATGGCCTCCAACTTATTGGCAGGAATGCCAATGCCGGTATCCTGCACCACAAAGCGTACCACCTGCTGGTTTGTAGCTGCATCGGTAGTCGGATATACGCGCACTGTTACGCCGCCCGTCGTAGTGAACTTTATGGCATTTCCGACCAAATTAACGAGCACCTGATTCAGCCGGACCGGGTCGCCCAACACAGCGGCTGGTACAGCAGGCTCTATTTCCAGTTTAAAATACAAGTGCTTGGATTCCGTAGCAAATTGGAACATGCTGGCTACGCGCCGCAGCAGTTCGGGCAGGCGGAAGGCAGTGTGCTCCAAACTCAGCTTGCCGGCTTCAATCTTAGAGCTATCGAGAATATCATTGATGATAACCAACAAGTTCTGCGATGACGACTGCACAGCTTCCAAGTACTCGTTTTGTTCCGAACTGACGGGTGTCTGGCGTAGTAGATGCGTCAGGCCGATGACGGCATTCATCGGTGTTCTGATCTCGTGGCTCATATTGGCCAAGAACTGCGCTTTTGCTCGGCGCGATGCTTCGGCTATGTCGCGTGCCACTACCAACTCGGCATTCATATCCTCGATGTGCGCCTTCTGCTGGCGTAATTCCTGCGTCCGTTCGCGCACTGTAGTTTCCAGTTGAAACTTCTGCCGACGCAATGTCGCCTCCCGGGTTCGGATGAAAGCAAAAATTCCGGCTCCTGCTAGTAGCAGGCTAACTACTGCAAACCACCACGTCTGCCAAAATGGGGTGGCAACACCAAACGAAGTAGCTACGGGCTTCGACCATCTGCCTTGCTCACCTAATCGGGCACGCACTTCAAAAGTATAGCTGCCTGCCCCAAGCCGCGGAAATTGCGCTTCCCCCACCACTGTAGGCCGGCTCCATCGATCCTGATAGCCTAGCAAACGGTATTGATATTGCAGCCCGGCTTGGCCGGGTAGCAAACTCACGCCTCTGAATGTGAAATTGACTTGATGCTGCGTGGGTGACAGCTCCTTTAGTTGATATGGTGACGCAGCAGCCCCATCTACTTCGCTGGTGAGTAGTGTGGGGGTTGGCTTGCTAGCACCAGGCAATAAGTTTGGGGCGTTAGTACGCAAGCAAATCAGGCCAGTACGCGTGCGAAGCCACACGCAGTAGTCGTTCCAGGCTACGGCAGCCTGGGGCAGTAAATCCTGTATCAACGGATTGCCTGGTAATGCGGCCGGCGCAAAGCGACGCAGGGTAGTGTCGGCGAAGCTGATGCTATTGCGGTGTACAACCAATAATTGCTCGTGGCGGAAATCGTGGAGGTAGCCACCGTGGTAGCTGCTCCACCAGCGCACCGGCAGCAAGGCGTAGCAGTAAGGCGAAACCAATCCGCTGGCCGGGCCATAGGTCTGAAGGACCGATTTTTCGTAGCAGAATACCCCATTCCCTTCCGTGCCTATCCAGACCCGTCCCGCGTCGTCGGTGAGCAGGGCCGACACATCGAGGCCACCGCTTGGAAAGCGAAAGTAGCGGAAGGCACCGTGCTGCCATACGGCCAATCCGGTGTCGTGGGTACCAATCCAGACGCCACCAGTGGAATCGGTGGTAAGGGCATATATGGTATTGTGCAGCAAGCCGTTAGCGGTGGTGAAGTGCTCGGCAGCCTGGGTTGAGTCGGCCGGTAGGCGGTAGACGCCGTCCAGGGATGTACCTATCCATATGTCGCCGTTGCGGTGCTGGGTGAGGGCCGTAACAGAGAGCGTAGCAGGCAGGCGCCGGACTAGTTGCATACTAGAACGGCGCGCTGGAATGGGCATCTGCCATAGCCCGTGTCCTTTCGTGCCAGCCCACAAGGCTTTCGGAACAGGAACCGGATAACTCCCATCGAAGCTCGGACGTGAGCGTTCATCAGGTGTGTAAAACACCACGCTTGGTGGGTACGGCAGCAGCTTCTCTGGAAAAGTAATAAGGGGTGAAGTACGATTGTGGGCGGAATTCAACAGAAAAAACTTGCCTGTATTCTGAATACCCCCGGCTCTGCCTTGGCTAAACAACGCGCTACCCATTGCAGCCTTTGTTTCGTTGGGTGAGGGATAGAAGGTGATATGCCGATCCGACCAGCGCCACAACCCCTGTCCGGCCGTGCCTATCCACACATTATGCTCCCGGTCAGCCAATACGCACTGTGCAACAGTGCCTGGCGGCAACACCTGATGCAGCGTAGCAAAGCGCCGCGCCGCAGTCACCGAAGCTGCCGACAATTCAGCACCGGCATAGGTGGTATCTGCGGGCGCAATGCCCGGCACGGCACGGAAGCCAGGCGGACGAGAGGCGGCATTCGTTACGCGCTGGAAGCGTTGGCCCTCCCAGCGCGATACGCCGCCTTGGTAGTGACCCACCCACAACTGGCCGGTGCGTGGCTGCACGTAAAGCGTCGTCACGAAATCTTCGGCCAGACCATCTTTAGTGGTAAAGGCAACGAATTCTGTTCCGTCGTACCGAACTAGGCCCTCTGCCGTACCAATCCAGAGGTAGCCGGCATGGTCCTGCGCCAGAGCATAGATGAATGGTTGGGGCAGGCCGTCAGCAGCACCAAACTGCCGAAGAAAATAACGTGGGACCGAACTAGATTGCGCTGATGCCTGAACACTGACGAACAGCAGGAGCAACAAAAGCAGACGGCGTAATAACAAGACAATCATGTAGCGGAGAGGACACTACCGTTCCCCATCAGTCAAAGCAAGTTAGGAGGCTACCTAAAAGAATAAACGCGCTACTCCTGCAACGTAGTTAAAACCTCGTTGAACTGCCGCTACTGCCTGACGACTACTTGCCTGTCACTTTGAATTCGGTTCGGCGGTTTTGCTGACGATTAGCTTTAGTCGTATTAGGTGCAACCGGCTGCGTGTCGCCGTAACCAGCAAATGTGAGCCGGTCTTTGCTAATTCCTTTCCCAACCAAATAGTCGACCACTGATTTGGCGCGGCGCTGACTCAAGTCCTTGTTGTAGCTAGCATTACCCACATTGTCGGTGTGGCCGGATATTTCTAGGCGTAGAGCAGGAGTTTCCGCAAGCAAAGTTTGTAGCCGAACCAGTTCACCCGTACTTTCTTTGCGCAGGGTAGCTTTGTCGAAGTCAAAGAAGATGTTGTTGAGCACAACTTTCACGCCCACATCCAACTTTTTGAGCGGAATATCTTTCACTACCTCCGAATATGCGGCACCTGCCGGCAAATCAAAGTTTTCGGAGTGGAAGAGGTAGCCTTCCTGCTTCACCACAATGCCATAGTTCACACCCGAGGGCAACGATACCAAGTAGCGCCCCGATTGAGCATTCGACCGGAATGAGGCAATTGTTTGATTTAGAGAATTGTCTATTACGTCGATGGTAGCTTCCAGGGGTTGCTTGGTAGCGTCGTCGGTCACAGTGCCTTTCAGAATGGTTACCTGCGCTGTGGCAACGGGTACGGGTGGGGCTAGCAGTGTTTCTTTCACTGGCAATGCCCGAGAAGCTAGTAACTGGTCTTCCTGGCTAAGTACTGGCGGTTTCTCGGGCCCAAGAAACGTAATCTGATAGATGTCTTTCGAGCCTAAGCCGTCGTCGCGGAACGATGAATAGTAGCCGTGCCGGCCCGAAGCTGAAATAACAAAGAATACGTCGTCGTCGGGGGTGTTAATGGGCCAGCCCAGGTTCTCAGGGGCACTCCACTTGCCATTCTGAAAAGTGGACTTGAAGATATCGTAGCCACCCATGGAGTTGTGTCCTTCCGAAGAAAAGTACATTGTCTTGCCGTCGGGATGGAGAAACACTCCTTCCTCGCCATACGGCGTATTAATAGTTGGTCCTAGGTTCACGGCTTGGCCGCGGCCATCTATTTCAACCTTGTAAATGTCGCGCCCGCCTAAGCCGCCGGGTTTATCAGACACGAGCAGCAAACTCTTGCCATCGGGCGAATAAGCCGCCGACGATTCGTGTGCTTTGCTGTTGATGCGGTTGCCTAAGCGCTGTGGTTTGGCCCAAGTGGCCCCGCGTAAGTTGGCTTCGTTCAGGTCGCCACCGTTGTCTTCCACGTACACCAGCATCCGTTGTGCATCAGGAGAAAGGCCTACGGTAGCATCGTGGCCGGCAGAGTTTACCGTTTCTCCTAGGTTACGAGCAGTACCCCAAGTATCGCCTTCGCGGTTGCTCTGGTACACGTCCTCGAAAAAACCACCCGACTCCGGGTCTTTTTCACCTCCCGTTGAGCCTTGCCGCCGCGAGGTGAACAGTATCACCGATTCATCGGCGGAGATAACCGGACCGTAATCAGGATAAGGCGAGTTAACGCCGGGGCCCGCATTGTCGATAAACACACGTACGGGCTTTTCCGCCAGTTTTCGGCCGCTTTCACACTCCTGAATTTTCTTTTGAATATCCTGCGTGAACGGCGCTGTGTTTTTGGTGCCAGTAGCAGGCGTGGCTTGCTTGTATTCAGCAATGGCCTCTTTCCACTTGCCATTCAGGTGCAAGCCGCGGCCCAGCAAATAATGAATGCGAGGATCAACTCCCGAATTGAGTTGATACGCTTTTTGCAGAAAGCTCAGGGCGCGAGGCTTGAAACCAGAATGCAGATAACAGTCTCCGATTTTGAGGTTGAGCTCCGCGTTTTCAGAATTAAGCTTCTGCGCTTCAAGGTAGTGCGGGAGAGCCTGCTCATAACGCGGCGGGTCCGAGAGGTACCATTCATCCCCCGACTTAATTTCCTTCAGAGCAGCTTTCAAGCCGTCTTTATTGCTACCGAATCTCTCTTTGCTGAATTCTACGCTTTGGGCGTGCGCGGCAGTGGAAAACAACAAAAAGGCTAATAGATACTTGTGCATTTTTTCGCAGGTAAAGCGCAGGATTATGCGGGCTGGTCGGGCTAGTGGAGGCTCCCGCAGAAGTCGCAGAGTTGTTTTACTTGGTTGTTCTGCTACTCAATTACTCTTTAGTTGCTCTCGCCGCAGCCGGAGTTGGCGGCGTAGTTGGTACCCACCTCCAAGCCTAGCTCGGCTGCTTTGCGCCAATCCTGACAAGCACCTTCCGTGTTGCGAAGCATTTCACGGGCGTGGCCACGGTTCAGATACGCTTCGGCATACTGCGGATTGAGGGCAATAGCTTTGCTGGCGTCGGCTTCCGCTTTCTTGTAATCTTCGAGTTTGAGGTAAGAAGCGGCGCGGTTGTTCCAGGCAAAAGCGTAGGTAGCATCAAGAGCCACAGCGCGACCGAAGTCCTCGGCGGCTCCTTTATAGTCGCCCGACTCGTAGCGCGTGGCACCGCGGTTGGTGTAGGCCGTCGGGTTATCCTGCTTTTTCTGAAGATAGTCGCCGTAGTCTTGCAGGGCGCCTTTTAGGTCGCCAGCTCTGCGTTTGGTGCCAGCGCGGTTCAGCAAGGCCGGCAGCAACTCGGGTTGTAGGCTTAGCGCTTTGGTGTAATCCTGAATGGCCGCGGAGTAATTGTTGAGTTGGCGCTGGGCGCTACCCCGATCGTGCCAGGCATAAGCGTAGTTTGGGTCAGCCTTGATAGCTTGGTCGAAATCAGCCTTAGCAGCAGCATAATCAGCTTTTTCGAATCGCAGTGCGCCCCGGTAGTACCAAGCAGGCGCGTAGGCCGCGTTAGCTTCTACAGCTTTCGTGTAGTCCTGTTCTGCTTCTGCGGCTTGCTTTAGAGCCTCACGGGCCTGCGCCCGCCCGAAGTAGGCAGTGCCACTTGTAGGCTCAAGCTTCAGGGCCTCGTCGTAATCCTGAACAGCCGGCTGGTAATCTTTCAACTCGTAGCGCGTGGTGGCGCGGTTGTAGAAAGCCTTGGCAAAATCAGGGCGTAGCGCTAGGGCTCGGTCGAAGTCCTGCAGTGCCGCGCGGTAGCTTTTCTGGTTAAATTTCACCACGCCGCTGTTGTACAGCTTCTCCGCTTGTTGGGCGGGCGGCAGAGTAGAGGCCCGTACCGAATCTACTTGTGCCTGCGTCGCGAGGCTAGTAAGACCAAGAGTAGCCGTTAAGAGTAAAAATTTCCGCATCACATCCAGGCAATTTGCTTTGACTGGATAAATATAATTTTTATTGCGCAAACACGATTAAAAGCCTTGATAATTTATTGACTACTATAATTTTACTTAGATCAAGTAGTAGCCTTCAGGAATTAGTTAAGCTGGAAGCTGCGTACGAGCCAACGTTTCCCACTCATGTCGAATTGTGCCGTGGAAGACTGGGCGGCCAGCGCGACGATACCAATAGGCCGCATTGCTGGCGTCGCCCTCCTGGCGGTGCAACAAGGCATGCAGCCAATCATAGAGTGATTCGCCTTCGTGTTCCTGCGCTATGTCATGGGCATTAGACCATTCGTCGCGGCCAGCATACCACAGCGCTTGCAACAGTGACGACAAGCCAGCGGGTGGCGTTTGTTGCGTGAGGGAGGCGTTGAATTCAGCGTAGGTCATAGGTGTAAACAAAGCAAAATATATACTCTACAGTAGTAAATGTGTTGCTGAGATTACGAAGGATTGTAGCCTCTAGGTTGTGAAAGCATGAGGCAGTTACTGCAGCATCATTAAAAGCGGCGTTGAACTTAGCGCTTTGTCGGGCATTCCTGAGTACGTCGGAACGCACATGGCCAAGCTTTCCAACAGAAGAACGGCTATAAATCAAACTTCCTACAAGCCGCTGATGTTTGCGTATTTTTGCAGCACCAACGACCTACTGTGGCTCGTTGTTTTTTCACCTCTCACCCCAACGCCTAGCTTTTACCTATGGCTACGTACCCCGAATACATGGTAGCACCGATTCGTCAGGACCTCGTGGAGGCCGGTTTCGAGCAACTCATGACCCCTGAAGAAGTGGACACCGTCCTCAACGAGCAAAGCGGAACCGTACTGGTTGTCGTTAACTCGGTATGTGGCTGTGCTGCTGGCAAAGCCCGCCCTGCCCTCAAAATGGCTGTTGCTAGCTCCGAAAAGAAGCCAAACAAACTTGTGACGGTATTTGCCGGCATGGAGACCGAAGCCGTGGCAAAAGTGCGCGAGCATCTATTGCCTTATCCTCCCAGCAGCCCGGCTATTGCCCTGTTCAAGGATGGCGAGTTGGTGCACATGATTGAGCGTTACCACATCGAAGGCAACGACATGATGCGCATCGTCAACAATCTGCAAGGCGCTTTTGAAGAGTATTGCTAGGTTTTAGGTTGCCAGTTTATGGCATTAGATTGAAAGTAAAACGGCTTGTAGCATCTGCTGCAAGCCGTTTTACTTTTTCAGGTAGTTCTTCTTTGTATAAAAGGCCGTCGACTAGTAACTGATTACAACCCCAATGATTTAAAGAAAGCTTCCTGGTTTGGCTCGCGGCCGAGGAAGCTCTTCACCAACTGGTACTCGTCGTCGGTGCCGCCTTTGGCCAAAATCAAGTCTCGGTAACGGAGGCCGGTTTTTTGGTCCATTACGCCGTTCTTTTCAAATACCGAGAACATGTCCTCGGCATACACCTTCGACCATAGATAGCCGTAGTATCCCGCGGCATAGCCCGTTAGATGGCCGAAAGCAGCCTGCATATTAGTGCCGTCGAGGTAGGCGAACGGAGTAAGTTGGTTTTGCAGCTTTTTCAGCACTTCCGTGGTAGTTTCGGTGCCGTTCGGATCAAATTTGTCGTGCAAAGTCATGTCAAGAGTGCCATACAGAATCTGCTGCGACGCGCCGATGCCGGAGCCTACGTTGCGAGCCGCCCACATCTTATCGTATAATGCCTTCGGCAATACCTCGCCAGTTTGGTAGTGCTTGGCGAAGGTTTTGAGGGCGTCGTAATTCCAGGCCCAGTTTTCTAGAATCTGTGAAGGAGCCTCCACAAAGTCACGCTTCACGCTAGTCCCTGACTGGCTCGATAGCTCGGCCGTAGTAACCAAGTTGTGCATCACGTGGCCAAACTCATGAAAGAACGTAACTACTTGGCTGTGGCTCATCAGGGCTGGCTTACCGGGCGTGGGCGCGTTGAAATTGCAGAGCAGTGCCGCCGTAGGTAGCTGGTAGCCCTTGGCCGTGGCTTTACCCGATTCTATACCGAAGCAAGCGGCATGGGTGTATTTGTTTTCGCGCGGAAACAAGTCGATGTAGAAGCGACCGATGAGCTTGCCGTCGCGCTGCACCTCAAACATGCGCGCATCTTTGTGCCACACTGAAGGATCTTTCACCTCGTTGAATTTCAACCCGAATAGTTGCTGCGTGGTCTGGAACAACCCATCTACCACATGGTTGACTTCGAAGTATTCTTTTACTTTCTCGGCATCAAGCTGGTATTTGTCCTTCATCAATAGGTTGTTGTAGAAGCTACTTTCCCAAGGCGCAATTGTCTTCACGCTTGGGTCTTTGAGGTATACACGCTTCACCACCAGCAACTCTTCTAGGTCCAGCTGGCTTTTCTGCTTCACCCGCTCTACTAGCTTGGTTTCGAAATCCCATACCGTTTCGGGCGTTTTGGCCATACGGCTGCTGGTTTGGTAGGCAGCGTAGGTTTTGTAGCCGAGCAGTTGCGCTTTCTTTTGACGCTCAATCAGCAGCTGTTTCAGCACCTCCAGGTTGGTGTCGGCAGCGCGGTTGTTGTACAGCGTGTAGAGTTGCTTGCGCATCACCTCCGACTCGGCGTACTTCATAAATGTGCTGTACGAAGGGCCATCTACCGTGATGCGGTAAGCATCGCCAACCTTGGTGCGTCCCTTCTTAAAATCCTCGGGTACCCCTTTCATGTCGGCCTCGCTTACCAGTAGGAAACTCTGGTCTTTGGCAATGTTGGCCCCAAAGGCAATACTTAGGTCCCCAATTTTGTCGTTTAGCTTTTGCAATTCCTTGCGCTTCTCGGGCGTAAGAGCAAAGCCGTTGCGCTCGTAGTCCTCAATCGTTTCGGTCAGAAATTTCTTGCGCGCACCAGTTAAGGCCTGCGCTTCCTTGGTTTTCGAGTAGTCCTTAACCGCTTGGTAGAGCTTTTCGTCTAGCTCCAACTCATTGCCGTATTTGCTGAGCTGCGCGATGCTTTTCTGAGCCTGATTGCGGATGGCCGAATCCGGACTGGCATTGAATAGGATGTTGATAGGGGCGCCCACGCGGCCGAAGTCGTCGTTGAGGTTGTCGAGCGCCAGCATGGTGTTGGCGAAGGTGCGCTTGTTGGCCGGTACGTTGTAAATAACGTTTAGCGAAGTCTTAGTGCTCGCAATAACGGTGGCTGTAGCCTGCTGCACATCTGTTTTTGTGACCTTACTGAAGGCAGTAGGTTGGTTGAACGCCGGCGTTAGCGGATTTGAGGGGGCTGCTACACTAAGCACCGCCAGAGAGCTAATCACAAGCGTAAGGCCCACCCGTAATGGTGAAAAAGAAGTATGAATCGACATAAAGAGGTGAGGTTGCGAAGAAAGACCTTGAAGGTAGATGATTTGCTGTATTAGTTATATAAAAACTATCACATATTCCATCCTCAACCGGGGTGGAATGTCACAGGCCCAACCCAGCAAAAAAGCCGCTTCCTTACGGTAGCGGCTTTCAAACCAGTGAGCTAAAGCAATAGGCGAACAACCTCGCTCACGAGAATCAGGGTTACTTACCCCAATCCGTAATTCTAGTTAGCTACTTCACTTAGAAACTTGATACGCATCAGGCGTAGGTCCTCTTCGGTGTAGTCGTCGGTGCCTAGCTCTTTGAGGGCTACCGCAATGTTGTCGGTATTAGCAGACATGAAGTAGTCGTAGATTTCCTCTTGGCGCTCTTCGTCCAGAATGCCGTTGATATAATAGTCGAGGTTGAGCTTGGTGCCAGCGTAGCAGATATGCTCGATTTCTTCCATCAACTCGCGCATATCGATGCCCTTCGAGGAAGCAATTTCCTCTAGGTCCATCTTCTTATCGATCTGCTGAATGATATAAATCTTGATTTTCGACTTGTTAACGGCTGACTTCACTACCACGTCGGAGGCCGTCATGATGTCGTTTTCCTCGACGTATTTCTTGATGAGCGCCAAAAATGGAGGCCCAAACTTCTGCGCCTTGCCTTGGCCGACACCTCCCACGTGGGCTAGTTCCTCCAGCTTAGTTGGGAACGTAGTAGCCATTTCCTTGAGCGACGGATCCTGAAAGAGAACGTAGGGTGGCAGTTCCTTTTCCTTGGCAATCTTCTTCCGAAGGGCTTTCAGCATCTCGAACAGGGCTTCGTCGTGGCCAGCGGCTTGCTGCACCTCTTCTTGCTCCTGCTCTTCTTTCACTTCTTCGTCGTAGTCGTGGTCCTTCGTGAGCTTCATTGAATAAGGATTTTCAATGAAGTCCATTCCCTTTTCGGAGATTTTTACGACACCGAAATTCTCGATGTCTTTCTCTAATAAACCAAAGATCAAACACTGCCGCAACAGCGAATGCCAATACTGCGCGTCGTGGTCCTTTCCTTGACCGTAGATGGGCAAGCCATTGTGGCCGTAGCTTTCTACGTGGGCATTGTTCATGCCCATCAGCACAGTGCCGATGTGGTCGAGGCCGAAACGCTGCTCGGTCTGCACAACTGCTTTCAAGGCTAGTTCCACCTCGCGTTGCGCTTCAAACCGTTCCTTTGGGTGCTTGCAGTTGTCACAGAAGCCGCAATCTTTCTCGAAATGCTCGCCGAAGTAATGCAGCAACTGCTTGCGCCGACACACCGCCGAGTCGGCATAGTTGGCCATTTCTTGGAGCAGCAGCTTGCTGTTGTCGCGCTCCGTTACGGGCTTGTCTTTGTTGAATTTCTCCAGCTTCACGATGTCATCATAGCTGTAGAACATCAGGCAGTCGCCATCGAGGCCGTCGCGGCCGCCGCGGCCGGTTTCCTGATAGTAGCCCTCGATGCTCTTCGGAGTGTCGTAGTGAATCACGAAGCGCACGTCGGGTTTGTCGATGCCCATACCAAAGGCAATGGTCGCCACAATCACGTCGCAGTCCTCGTTGAGGAAAGCGTCTTGGTTGGCCATGCGCACGTGCGGGTCGAGGCCAGCGTGGTAGGGGAGGGCCCGGACATCATTGACTTTCAGCAGCTCAGCAATTTCTTCTACCTTTTTGCGGCTGAGGCAATAAATAATACCGGCCAAGCCTTTGCGCTGCTTCACATACTGAATCAGCTGCTTTTTGGTGTTGTGCTTGGGCCGAACTTCGTAGTAGAGGTTAGTGCGATTGAACGACGTTTTAAAGACACTCGCATCGTCCATCTGCAGGTTTTTCTGGATGTCGAGCTGCACCTTGGGCGTGGCAGTGGCCGTGAGGGCAATAATAGGTACCTGCCCAATATTGTCGATGATGCCGCGAATCCGGCGGTACTCCGGCCGGAAATCGTGGCCCCATTCCGAAATACAGTGCGCCTCGTCGATGGCGACGAACGAAACGGTAGCTTTCTGCAGAAAATCGATGGTTTCGTCTTTGGTCAGCGACTCGGGCGCTACATAGAGCAGCTTTACCTCGCCGCTAATCACGTCTTTCTTCACCCGGTTCATTTCGGCCTTGGTTAAGGTCGAGTTCAGGAACTGGGCATTCACGCCGAAGGCATTAAGCTGGTCCACCTGATTTTTCATCAGGGCGATAAGCGGAGAGATAACAATGGCCGTGCCGGGCAGTACCAGGGCTGGGAGCTGGTAGCAAAGGCTTTTGCCGGCTCCGGTAGGCATTATAACGAAGGTATTATGCCCCTCAATAACGTTCTGGATAATGGCTTCCTGCGTACCGCGGAACTGCCCGTACCCAAAAACTTCCTTTAACTTGCCCTTCAAATCAGCTCCTTGGCTGATTACATTGTTCACGGCTGGCATTGACATTCTCACTTGCTCGGTTGGAAGATTCAGATAAGCAGTGACCGCGCAATGCAGGTTGCCTATCTCAATCTAAGGAATTTTGAAGTATTCGGTAGGAGATGTTGAAGAGTAAGATAAAACCACGCTCTGTCTCCCCTTCAATACTCAATACCTAATCAAATTTAGATTGAAACCGCAAAACGAACTTCATTCCATTGCAAAAAAAGTGCTGCTCAGTGAAGCGGAAGCAATCATGGGTGTGGCAGAGGCCATTCAGCAGACGCCTGATTTTGCATTATGTGTGGGCGCAATTCTTGCTTTGCAGGGCCGGGTAGTGGTTACAGGCATTGGCAAGAGCGCGCACATTGCCAGCAAAATTGTGGCTACGCTCAATTCCACGGGTACTCCAGCCCTCTTTATGCACGCCGCCGACGCTATTCACGGCGACTTAGGCATGATACAGCCCGAAGATTTTGTGGTAGCTATCAGCAAGAGTGGCGACACGCCCGAAATAAAAGTGCTGGTGCCGCTGCTCAAACGCAAAGGCGTACCCATGGCTGCCCTCGTCAGCAATGCTGACTCTTACCTAGCCTTGCATGCCGACTACATCCTGCATGCCCCTGTCACGCGCGAGGCCTGCCCGCACAACCTAGCCCCGACCACCAGTACCACTGCGGCCCTCGCCCTCGGCGACGCCTTGGCGGTGTGTTTGCTGGAAAGCCGGGACTTCACGCGGCAAGATTTTGCCCGCTTGCACCCAGGCGGTACTCTTGGCAAGCAGCTTTATTTGAAAGTAGGTGATTTGAGCCGGCAGAACCAGCAACCCCAAGTGCTAGACAACGCGCCGCTCAAAGAAATAATCCTCGAAATATCAGGCAAACGGCTTGGTGCTACAGCCGTGCTTGACGCGGCCGGAAACCTCCGGGGAATTATTACGGATGGCGACTTGCGCCGGATGCTCAGTGCCTTTGCGGGTCGCTTAGAAGATGTGCGCGCCAGCGATATTCTTACGCCCAACCCTGTAGCAGTTGATATAGATGATTTCGCAGTGGAAGCCTTGGCCCGGATGCAAGAGCGCAACATCACGCAGCTTATTGTGACAGAACAGGGCCAGTTCTGCGGATTTATCCACCTGCACGATTTGCTACGTGAAGGGCTTGTGTAAACTAAGCGAAGTGGGCCTGGCTGAAAGAGGATAAAGGCAAAGCTGCACCTTCTTTCATTGTACTCTCTGCCCGCTCTTGTATGATACCTCTTCACGGTTCCTTTTAAAGTTAGATATTTGCATACTCCTAACGCCTTAGCAACAGCAGCAATTTTCGTTTTATGATGCAACACACCTATCTCGTCGTAATGGCGGGCGGTATCGGTAGCCGCTTTTGGCCCTTTAGCCGCACCAATCATCCCAAACAATTTCATGATGTATTAGGCGTGGGTCGCTCGATGCTCCAACTGACCGTAGACCGGTTTGCGGGTATCTGCCCACCAGAAAATGTATTCGTAGTTACCAATAGAGATTATAAGGAGTTAGTACAGCAGCATCTGCCTGATCTGCCTGTCGACCAAATTCTAGGAGAGCCTATCGGACGTAACACTGCCCCTTGCATAGCCTATGCTAGCTATTGCATTGCGAAGCGTGATCCGCAAGCTGTTATCGTAGTGTCGCCGGCTGACCATGCCGTGCTACGCGAAGAAGAGTTTCGGCACATCATTAGCCAAGCTGTTGACGTAGCGCGCACGCACGAGGTGCTCATTACGCTTGGCATTCAGCCTTCCCGCCCTGATACGGGCTATGGCTACATCCAATACATCGACGACGAAGCCAGCAGCCTACCCAACGGCTTAAAAAAGGTGAAGACCTTTACGGAGAAGCCGAACCTAGAACTTGCGCAAATGTTCCTGCAAAGCGGTGACTTCCTCTGGAATTCAGGCCTATTTGTGTGGCGTGCTGATGTTATCGTGCAGGCTTTCCACCAGTACCTGAGCGACATTGCCGAGGTGTTCGACGACGGCCAGGATCAGTTGGGTACCGATCAAGAAGAAAACTTTATCTCGGAGGCTTACTCTCGTTGCCGCAACATCAGCATCGATTACGGCATCATGGAAAAGGCCGACAACGTGTTCGTGCTGCCCGCCGACTTCGGTTGGAGCGACCTGGGTACCTGGGATTCGCTGCACCGCATGGGCCGCCGCGACGAAAATAACAACGTTATCGACGGCGACGCCATTCTTTACGACACCACAGAGTGCGTTATCAAGACGCCATCTGAGCGCCTGGTAGTCGTGCAAGGTCTTGATGGCTACATCATTGCAGAGTACGACAATGTGCTGCTCATTTGCAAGCGCACTGAAGAGCAACGAGTAAAGGAATTTGTGGCCGACGTAAAAGCTAAGAAGGGAGTAGGGTACAACTAATTGATGCCGTTGAAAGGCCACTAGTTATTAAAAGCTCAGAATGAAATAAGCCCTTGCTGTGCAAACAGCAAGGGCTTATTTCATTTAGCGAAAGTTACTTCTCTTTTAATCTTATGCTTAGAAAGAGTAGTTAACTATTTATCAAACGCTGCCGCAACACCTCAAATAGCATAATACCGCTGGCAACCGAGACGTTGAGCGAACCAATCTGGCCGGTCATCGGGATGCGCAGGCGATGGTCGGTGAGGCGGAGATATTCGGGGAAATACCGTCTTCTTCGGAGCCCATGAGTACGGCTACAGGTCCAGTAAGGTCCACAGTGCCGGCTTCCAGGCTAGCATCAGCTTTCTCGGTACAGGCCACAATTTGAACTCCCGATTCCCGTAGGAACGTGATGGTGTCTTTCAAATTGGCTTCGCGGCACACGGGCACTATATTCAAGGCGCCTGCGGAAGTTTTAACAGCGTCGCCATTGATCTGGGCCGCGCCCCGGGCTGGCACCACAATGGCGTGCACGCCCATACACTCGGCATTACGGGCAATGGCACCGAAGTTGCGCACGTCCGTTACCCGGTCCAGAATCAGCAGGAAAGGCGTTTTGCCTTCTTCATACAGTCCAGCCAGAATGCTGTCGAGCGGCATGTAGTCGATGGGCGACACGAAAGCAACTGCCCCCTGGTGGTTTTTGCGGGTCAAGTTGTCAAGCTTCTCCACGGGCACCGACGACACTGGGATGCCTTGCTGCCGAGCCAAGTCGTTGATTTCTTGCGTGAGACTGTTTTTAGTGCCTCGCAACAGAAAGATTTTTTCCAGTGTCCGACCCGCGCTTAACGCTTCCATAATAGGCCGCAAGCCAAACAGCATGTCAATGCTGCGGTCGGCCGCAGCGGGACGGCTAGGGTAGCGTGGTTTTTCCTTGTCAAAAGAACGCCCTTCGCTATTGCGCGGGCCCTCCGAGCGGCTGTCATTATCTGCCGGACGGCTCTCAGGACGGCGGTAGCCGCTGGGAGCTTCATCATTAGAGCCAGGGCGGCCCGTATCCCGACGCGGGGCGCGGGGCACCGGGCGGTTTTCTGAGTCGTAGTAAGTGCGGCGCTCCTTTAGCGGCCGAGGGCGGTCGTCGTTGCTTTTCTCCATTGCTCCACGGCGGCATACCAAAGACGTTCGTACTCCGGCCGGCGCACCAATTCATAGTGTTCGGGGGCAAAGGTACTGGGTTTCCACCGGAACGTGTAGGCAGAAGATGCCCCATTATCTGTGCCGTGATATACCCAGCGTTCCTCCTGAGCCGTACGATATACGGCGTCAGGTGGTCCTATGGCTATATACAACATGCCGCGGTCAGTCATCCAGCCGGCTTTGTGCGCAACAAATAATTGGTTGGCTGCTTTAGTTCGGCCGTAGTACGTCCGGATAGCCTGCCGAGCTATGGCCTGCTGCCCGGTGGCAGCATTCAACCAAAATTGGTCTACTGCCCGTTTGGGGTTGGGTGCATCGTAGAGCTTTTTGCGCTCCGCCGAAGTAGTCAAATAGACCAAGGGCTGAATCAACTCATCGGCCGTCGTGAGTTCGGGATAATCTTCATCGGTAACCAAGATGCCCATCACGCCTCTTTCGCCAGCGAGGCGCACCGTATAAAGCCCTGCTTTCGGCAACACCACGGGCAAGCCTGCTGCAAAGGCTAGCGAATCGCTAACGGAAAGGGTAGGAGAAGTCGACGACTGACTGGCCGGGTTGGCGTGGGGTGGCAACGAAGGCACGAAAGGGGCTGCATACTGGCGCACCAGCACCGGCAAATCTTGGCCGTAACGGTCCACATAAAATACTTCGCCAGCTCGCACAGAGCGACGCATCAACGGTGTTCCTAAGGTATCGGTGAGCAGATAAGGCCGGGAAAGTAGGCTGGAGGTTAGGGGTAACCAAGCTGCGTCGCCGGTAGCAGCCTCGGCGGCGGGCGCGCAGGCCATGCTGAGTACCGTGCCACTAGTTAATTTGGCGATAGGCAAACAAAAGTCCACCCGGGCCGCTGTGCCGTCGGGGCGAATGCGCCGTGCGAAGTGGCGGACCGTATCGGTCCAGAGTGGGCGACGCGCGTCATACGTCGGCCAAGCCGCGATGCGCAGCGGTTGACCCTGTTGAACTGTGTTGCCATTCGGAAAGCGCAAATAAACTCGCAGACTGTCGCCTTCCCGGCGGGTGTCGAGCTGTACGCGCCGGTCGATGCGGTATTGATCGGAAAACTCTCTTTTTTGGGCGCTAGCAGGCAAGAAGCCCACTAACAACAGCAACAGTAGCAAATAACCTTTCATGAAAAACGGCATAAAGGCTGTAACGCGAAGTTCCACTCCATGAACGTAAAAACGACAACCATCAATGGTTTCGTTGAACGTTCACGAAGTGGAACTTCGCGTTACCGCTTGCTACTATTTACGACTATTGCCGCGGATAATACTGATTTAATATCTCCAGCGCCTTGCTAGCGCGGCCCTTATCGCCAATCTGTTCGGCGGCGCGGTACACGCTCTGCACGCTCAGCAAATAGGTCTGATTTTCCATGTCAAACAACGCTGGGTTGTGCGTCTGGTAGTAAGGTAGCGCCACCTGAGCACGACTAATCATCTTGTCCATGATGTCGTTGGCGCGGCTTTGCTCGCCTACTGCTACCAAGGCTGGCACAAATTGCGGCGCATAATAGTCGTACGGAATGCTCGCGTCGGGCATGGCAGCAAAGCACTTGTCAAGCACCTCTTTAGCTTTTGCCTTGTTGCCTTCGGCTAAATACGCGTTGGCCAAGCGAGCGAATTTGTCGCGGTAATTAGCCGGGAAGCGCAAGTTGTTTTCGTCGTAGAACACACCCGGATCATTGAGGCCGCGGTAAGCGAACTTCTTCATCAAGCTCTCATACATCAAGTCCTTTGCTACGTAGCCCTCGTCGCCGCGGGGTTGGTAGTTGGGGTCTTTGATAGGCAATACCCGGTAGGCCATACCTTCCAGTTGGAAGTAAGGCTGCATGTTCATGAAGTCACCGCCGGCCACGGTGCTGGAGAAGTAGATGGGCCGTTTCCAATTGTTGGTGGCCAGCATATCCAGAATAACCAGGTTCTTCTTTTCGATAGCGCCTTTACCCATGTTCCATTCCATGCGCGTCACGAGTTGTTTGCGCCGGTCTTTCGGAACAATGCCGAGTTGCTCTACTGCCGTCGTGTCCACGTCGAGGTAGAAGTTTGGGCTTGGGAACGACATCATGGAGGGGCCGCTTTCGTCGTACGACACCTTCAACAAGTCGCTGTTTTCGCGCACGAGTCCAATGAACTCCTTCAAGTTAATTTGCTTAACGGCAGGATTCTCGGCGAAAGGCAAGTAGTCGTTGGTGCCTTGCTTATACCGGTCGGCCGGCATGGAGATAGGCAGCGGCTGCGACTTATACGAGCGGTTCTTCATCTGCTGGATATACCAGTCGGTGTTCAGGTAGCTCAATACGGCTACTCGCACATCGGTACGCACACCTTCCACTTCCTGCGCATACCAGAGCGGGAAGGTGTCGTTATCGCCGTTGGTGAACAGAATGGCGTTAGGCTGCAGTGAGTTCAATAAGTTCTTGGCGGAATCTACGGAGTTGTAGCGGCCCGACCGGTCGTGGTCGTTCCAGCCCTGTGCTAGCAGTAGAACCGGAGCCAACAAGCCGATCACAGTAGCGGCTATAGCCCGACCAGAATCGGCTTTTAGTACCGAGCGTAGGAGTTCAGCCAAGCCTAGCACGCTTAAGCCTATCCAGATAGCGAAGGCGTAGGTGGCCCCAGTGAAGGTGTAGTCACGCTCGCGCGGCTCGATGGGCGGCTGGTTGAGGTAAACCACAATGGCCAAACCCGTGAACACGAACAACAGCCCCACAATTAGGGCGTTGCGCGAGTCTCGACGCGATTGATAGAACAAGCCGATTAAGCCCAAAATGAGCGGAATAGCAAAGAAATTGTTGCGGGCTTTGCTGTCAGCCATACGTTCTGGTACACCAGCATTGCTGGCCTGCCAAGGCCACAGCCCACCAGACTGCTGAATGTCGCTTTCCCGGCCCACATAGTTCCAGAGGAAATAACGCCAGAACTGGTGGCCCATTTGATACCGGAACAAGAACGAGAGGTTTTGGCCCATTGTGGGCTTCACACCTTCCTGAATATCAACCCATTTCTGGTAATTGTAGATATGCTCTGGCTGCGGGCTATAAATGCGGGGCAGCAGCATTTTGTCGGCGTCATCGTACACCACAACTTGGCGCTTTTCGGCTACCACATACTTGTTGCCTTCGCGCACATAGCGCGGAGCACCTTCCTCGTAGCGGACGGGACGAGCATTGAATTGTGGGCCGTAGAGCAGCGGCCGGTCGCCGTACTGCTCACGCTTGAGGTAGCTCACGAAGCTGAGCACATCCTCAGGGTTGTTTTCGTTGATGGTGGGGTGGTAGCTGCTCCGAATCGGAACAATCAGGTAGCTGGAGTAGCCAATCAAGATAAACACCAAGCTAAGCATGGCGGTGTTGAGCAGGCGGTTGCGCTTCTGAACAGAATAGCGGAAGCCTAGCACCAGCAAGCCCACAAACAGCAGCAGGAAAATGACAATGCCCGAGTTAAAGGGCAGCCCCATACTGTTCACAAAGAACACTTCGAATCCGCCAGCCAGGGAAGGCAGGCCAGGAATAATACCGACCATCACCAAGCCTACGAGCACAAGACTCAGTACCAGCGTGACAATGCCACCCCAAGTTGTGGGGTTTTGCGTGCGGCGGTAGTAGTAAATGAACGCTAGTGCCGGCACGGCCAGCAAGTTCAGCAAGTGTACCCCAATGGAGAGGCCAATTACGTAGGCAATCAAGATCAGCCACTTATCGGAATCTGATTCGTGGGCGCGGTTTTCCCACTTCAGCATGATCCAGACAACGGCCGCCGTAAACAGCGACGACATGGCGTACACCTCGCCTTCAACCGCGTTGAACCAGAATGAATCGGAGAAGGCAAACGACAAAGCACCTACTACTCCCGAGCCCAAGATTAATAAAGTCTGGCCGAAAGTAGGCTCTGGTGCACCCGGTACAGAATGCCCTACCGCCCCGAGTGGTGCAGTACTAGCTTTTTGGCCAAAATGGTAATGGTCCAGAACAGGAACAGCACCGTAAACGAGCTACTCAGCCCTGACAGCGCGTTGATCAGTACCGAAACCTTAGTTACGTCGCCAAAGGAAAACAGCGAAAACAACCGGCCCAGCAGCAGAAACAGTGGGGCACCTGGGGGTGAGGAACCAGTAATTTATAAGAGCAGGCAATAAACTCGCCGCAGTCCCAGAACGAAGCCGTGGGCTCCAGGGTGATTAAGTAAACGACAGTGGCAATGGCGAACACCAGCCAACCGACCAAGTTATTCAGGCTTTTGTATGAGCGCATACGGTAATTATTAGAAGGGGCAGACCCCGGCCGTCGTCGCCTGACGCGGGCTTTTGATCAAGAGTGGAAAGTTGTAGAACGCCAAAAGTAGGCAATAAATCCCGCCGTGCAGTGTGCTGTTTAGTAGCTGAAACTGCTGTTGCCAAGTAATACACACAAAAAAAGCGGCCAATTTCTTTGGCCGCTTCTCTGCAAGGATAATCAAACGCAAGCAAGTCAGTTCTGCAACACGAACCGCTTCGTAGACACTACTTTATCGTTTAGCACCAAGCTATAGAAATACATGCCCGCTGGCAAGTCCGACAAGTTGAGTGGCATTCCGGTATTAGAAGCTTCTGTGCGCAAGGCAAACGAGCGGATTTCCCGGCCCAGCACATTGGACAGGCGTAACTTATATTCAGGTCCTACTTTCTGGTTCAATGTCACAACCACCAAGCCTTTGCTTGGGTTAGGATACACGTTTAGCGCAACTCCGGCTGCCTTGGCATTGAGCGAAGCTTGCGGTGTATTGGTCACCGTGATGCTGCCAACCATACCTTCCCACGGCCCCCGGGAGTAGCTTGAAATGAATGTGGCTGACAGTGGTAATTGATGGTACCTACCGCATTGAAAGGGCCACGAGTAGCAGGAGTATTTGCGCTTACGTTGAAGGGCGCGAAGGAAGTTCCGTCATCCGCTACGCTCGGGTGGACGCCCGAAACCCATTCCCACCGAACCTCATCACCGGGGCGGATGGTAACGTTCTTTGGCGAGAAGTTATTCGGGTTGCCGCCAACTGTGACACCCACCATCACCACAACCGTAGCTGCATAAGTTGAAAAAGAAGCCAACATGAGGCTCATAAATCCAACTAAGCGAGTAGAAATTTTCATGCGGAAAGTTTTTGTTGAAAATCTGTCGGTGTGGCAGGTTTTCAAATATAGTTATTTTAACGTATTCGGTGCAAATGTCACTGCACTGAAACCAGAAGCACTTTTACTACTTAAGACAAGCACCATGCCTAATCAAGCACCATGCCTAATTGTGCATAGTAGTCTACTGATGAACAGATGACACTTAGAGCGAAAAGGTTGCGTTTAGTTTAAACACATTCACTTCGTATCACCTATTCTCCACTCGCTAAGCAACAGTTAAAGGTTGCTTATGGATCAACATATTCATAAAAATATATACATTTAGCTTCTTTGTATCGACCAAAAGCTGGTACTACAAGACGTAGCGAATTTGTTTTAAATCAAAATGGCGAATTTGGCCACCGATGGACAAGGCAAGCCGACCAGCCTCGTCAACATCCACAATTTCGCCGATGATCTGACGACCATCCACTTCATATAAATGCGGTTGCTGGCGGCGGTAAAGCACCTGGCAGTAGTCGTGGCGAATAGCGGCGAGGCGGCCGGAGCGTAGCTGCAGGTAGCGCCGTTCCAGATGTTCGAGCAACCGGCTGGCCAACGGCGCCAGCCCATAAGCACGGCCCGTCAGCGCGCTAAACGAGGTGGCCGTGGGCACCTGAAATTCGCGCTGATTTATATTCATTCCAATTCCTACTATGCTATGCTGAATCATTGTGCCGCTAAGCGTGTTTTCAATCAAGATGCCCCCTAGCTTGCGGTCACCAAAGAAAATATCGTTCGGCCACTTCACCCGAAGCGCGGGGTCGGGGCCGAGCAAAGTTTCTGCCCAGTCATGCACAGCCAGCGCTACCGCTTGGCTAAGCAAAAACTGGTCGGGAGCAGGCAGGAAGCTAGGGCGCCACACCACCGACAGCGTTAGGTTTTCGCCGGGAGCAGCCTCCCAGCGGTTGCCCCGCTGGCCTCGGCCGGCAGTCTGTTTGTCGGTTATTACCACGCAGCCGTCGGTGGCGCGGTTTCTGTAAATAAGATTCTGTGCTTCCGTGTTGGTGGAGGCACATTCGGGCAACGAAACCACTTGTTGACCCGTGAATAACGTTTGGGGGGAAAGAGCCTCCACGTGTTTTTCGTACTTTGTGAAGATCAAACCTAACAATACCCCATGAAAAGTACCCTGGTTCGGCAGGATTCGGACAAGTTGGCAGAGGTAGTAGTACGTGGTATGCAGGAAAAAAAGGCCCTGGATATCGTCGTGATGAATCTCAAAGAGTTAAAAAATGCTGTAGCTGATTATTTTATTGTCTGCTCAGCTTCGTCAGATACCCAAATCGACGCTATTGCGCGTTCGGTAGAGGAGGAAGTAGAAAAACTTACGGGCCAAAACCCTTGGCAAACCGAGGGCCGAATGAACCGCGAATGGGTGCTGCTCGACTATGTGGACGTAGTAGTTCACGTGTTTCTGCGCGACCGTCGGCAGTTCTACGCCTTGGAAGAGCTGTGGGGAGATGCAGAAATCCGCTATATAGAGGAAGAAACTGTATCGGCTCGATAAAGTAAAATGCCGCTGTTTTCGTCTATTAGCGAGAACAAACGTGTTGGCGGGGTGTTCCGCCATTGTTTTTTTGCCTTAGCTAACTCTTATACATGTCAGATAACACGCCCAAAAAGAAAAAGCCCATGTTGCCTAGTCCGGCCCCTAAACCCGGTATGCAACTCTGGCTACTCGCTGGGCTGGTTTTGTTTCTGTGTGCTTGGCTGTTCTTCAACCAAAGCGGCAACACAGTTGAAATAAACCAGCAGAAATTCGAGCAGATGTACACCGCCGGCGACGTGCGGGATGTACGCCTGCTCACCGACCGTTCGGTAGTGGAGGTGTCGTTGAAAAACGAGGCACTCCGTACCGACAAATACAAGCAGTTGCTGAGCCGTCGTGGTCCCCTCACATTCGAGGCAAGCCCGCAGTTCAGCTTCCGCGTAGTTGACGGAAAAACGTTTAAAGAAGATTTCGAGAAACTACAGGCCAACGTACCCCTCGACCAACGCATCGGCATTACGTTCGACACGCGCACTGGCTACGGCGACCTAGTTACTACGTGGGGCTTCACTATCCTGCTCTTTGTAGGTTTCTGGTTCCTGATGCGCCGCATGAGCGGCGGGCCGGAGCTGGCGGGCAGATTTTCAATATCGGCAAGAGCCGCGCTGCTTTATTTGAAGGTGGTGACAAAGTGAAAATCACCTTCAAAGACGTAGCTGGTCTGGAAGAAGCCAAAGAGGAAGTACAGGAGATTGTAGAGTTTCTCAAAAACCCTTCGAAGTTCACCATCTTGGGTGGCAAAATTCCGAAAGGAGCTTTGCTTGTAGGACCTCCCGGTACCGGTAAAACGTTGCTAGCTAAAGCTGTAGCAGGTGAGGCCGATGTTCCGTTCTTCTCTTTGTCGGGTTCCGACTTCGTTGAGATGTTCGTGGGTGTTGGTGCTGCTCGGGTACGTGACTTGTTTAAGCAAGCAAAGTCTAAGGCTCCTTGTATCATCTTCATCGACGAGATTGATGCTGTAGGCCGTAGCCGCTCACGGGGCAATATGCCTGGTGGCAACGACGAGCGCGAGAACACGCTGAACTCACTGCTAGTAGAAATGGACGGTTTTGGCACCGACTCAGGCGTTATCATCCTAGCTGCTACCAACCGTCCCGATACTCTTGACTCTGCGTTGCTGCGTCCCGGCCGTTTCGACCGTCAGATCAGCATCGACAAGCCAGACATCAATGGCCGCACCGAGATTTTCCAGGTGCATTTGAAGCCCTTGACGCTTGGCCCCGATGTGGAAGCTCGCCGTTTAGCTGCGCAAACTCCTGGTTTCGCGGGTGCTGAAATTGCTAACGTCTGCAACGAGGCCGCTCTCATTGCTGCCCGCCGCGATAAGAAGATGATTACGATGCAGGACTTCACGGATGCGGTTGACCGTGTTATTGGAGGTCTGGAGAAGAAGAACAAGATTATCAGCCCCGATGAGAAGCGTATCGTAGCTTACCACGAGGCAGGCCACGCCATTGCGGGCTGGTTCTTGGAGCACGCCGATCCATTGGTGAAGGTGAGCATTGTACCCCGTGGCGTAGCCGCATTGGGGTATGCCCAATACTTGCCTCGTGAGCAGTTCCTCTACAACACTGAGCAGCTTACCGATGAGATGTGCATGACCCTTGGTGGCCGCGCTGCCGAAGAAATTGTGTTCGGTAAGATTTCGACCGGTGCTCTTTCCGACTTGGAGCGCATCACTAAGATGGCTTACTCCATCGTGACGATGTACGGTATGAATGCCAAGTTGGGCAACGTTTCATACTATGACTCGAAAGGGCAGAATGAGTACGGCTTCTCTAAGCCTTATTCAGAATCCACTTCACAGATGATAGACGAGGAAGTGCGTAACATTATCGAGAATGCTTACATCCGCACCAAGGAATTGCTGACTGAGCGTCGTCATGAATTGGAAGTGGTAGCAAAAGAACTGCTCGATAAAGAAGTACTGCTTCAGGATGACTTAGAGCGTTTGGTTGGTAAGCGCCCACACGGTGTACAAACTAATTACCAAGCGCATATGGCCGGTACTGACCGCAGCGAAACCTTGAGCGAGCGGAAGCAAGAGCACCCTGGTGTTCCGCTCAGCGACGACCTGCCGGACCTGAACCTGCCAGGTATAGATGCTGATCTACCTAACGGTAGCGCCAGTTCGTCAGCTGGTTCCGGCGGTAGTGTAGTGACTCCTATGTAAGGTTCTGCCTTTGGCATAAATAAAAGAGCCAGTCCGTAAGGGCTGGCTCTTTTATTTATACTACTAATCTCGAGTGATTCAAGATTATTCTAAGTGCTAGTGCTAAAGGATCTAAGTAGGTGTACTAATAGCTTGCTGCGTCGTTACTTCTCAGACAAAATGATGCCTTATTAATTCTAATTAGTGCATAAGGCAAGTAGCATAGATTCATTGCTGCAACCGAAGAAGCTGGCCCAGGTAGCTCGTTCATTGTAACAGATGAGCTACCTGGGCCAGCTTCTTCGGTTGCAGTGAATGTGCATTATTCTAAATGCACATTCACCTTTTATTGGCTGGACTTTACGTCCAAAGATGATAAGCGAGTCTTGGCACTAGCCTTTTTAGCCTTATAATCTGTGGTATATATAGGTCCTTGCTGACTGGAACTAGCTTTCATCTGCTTGCGAGTCTTGAGGTAGTCCTTGGCTTCATAATAAATATCGGACTTACGCTCTGCCTTCTCTAACACAACTTGGTAGTAGCGACGAGCAGCTCCAACGTTATTTTCTTCGTCAGCAATTTTAGCCAAGTTGTAGTTGGCATGAACGTAATAGCCAACGCCAGTTTGACCGGTAGCTTCCGAAAAAACCACACACCGCTGAAAGTAGTCCTTCGCCTTCGCAGCGTTCTTGTACTTGTTCTGATTCAACCAGCCTAAATAATAGGTAGCGTATCGGCCGCTAAATCCTTCGTAGCCAGGCATCCCCCGATTTAACTTATCTAAAATGTCGAGACTAACTTGTTCGCATTTGCGGTGCTCGCCGTTATTGAAGCAAAGCATTGCGTAGTAGCGCTCGAAGTAGCCATTGTCTGGGTAAGTGGTAGCTAGTTGACGGGCGACCTGCAAGGCACCCGCTGAATTGTTCTCTTGCTCGCTCCCCAAGATCTTCATTAAGAAAAACTTGGCCTCAGGACCAGTGTACATGCCATTGGCGGCTACATTCTTGATCTGCTGCAGACCCAATTGGCGGTTGCCTCTAGGAAACAGCAGTAAAATAGGGCGCAACCATGGATGCTCGTCTGAAATCCAGGCAGCATAGTAGTTGAATAGCCCTTGCCCAAGTAAGAACTCTGGGCTCAAGCCATTCGCTTCCTTGCTCTTATCTAAATAGTCGAGGGCGCGTTTGCTGCTGACAGTCGCCTTACGCAAGTCATGGCGCTCGGCGTGCAGGCGGGCGTCGAAACCATAGGCAGCAGCAAGGAAGAAGCAGGCTTCATAGTTTTTGTTGTCGATGTCGTACAGCCGTTCTCCTTTGGTAATGGCCGTGTCCATGTAAGCGAAAAACGTCTTGTCGTAAATGGTGTTGGTGACGTTGCTCGGCATGATTTTCCACCACGTGCTTAACCCCATCAAGAAGTAAGGCATTGGGTGTTGTGGATAGCGCCGGCGCAAAGACCGGAACTGCTTTTCAGCCTGATCGTGCTTGGAGTTGTAGAGGTTGTGCACAGCCCCATCCAGTTCTATTTGGATATCCTGGTTAAGAAGCAACCAACTCTTGGTGTCTACAATGGCAGGCGCTACGTCTACGTTTTCAAGTGTGATGTTGCGCATGCCGTTCACCAGCGTTGTATCTGGTGATTGGGCGAAAATGTCAAGCGTCACTATAAAGAAAGCAAGTGTTGCCCAAGCTGGCTTGCCAACTAAATGGAGCCTGTTGATTATAGATATAAGCTGTATAAATTTGTATTCTTTCTTCATGTTAATTCCTTTCAAGCGTAAAATTAAGCTATAAATGCCAATTAAACATGACTTAATGGTTATGAAATATAGGATATAATGTAGTAAGACAAAAACAAATATGACTGTATTATATCAAGTTCAGTTAATGTTATATGATATTACATTTTAAGACTATTATTATAAAAGTCTCGGCTACTTAAATGACACTGACTACCCTATTGAAAGATACCCTTGAGGCAGAGTGAAAAGCTTACATCACGTGCTGTGAATTCAAATCAGCATCATAATCCACTTGCCGATTGCTGGACTTCTGAATGCATCAGGGTTTTGCAGTGTAGTTAGCAGCTTCTACCTTAGAGCTTAATTACCTTTGAGCTATGTCTGAATCCTCCCGCGATATTATTCTGCGCCGTATCCGCGAATCGCTACAGCAGCCTACTCCTTCTAAGCCTGCGCCCGATTTTACGGCTCCTCTACACCCAAAGGCCCCGGCGACTTAGCCGTTGCGTTTGCTGAAAGCTTTGTGCGAGTGGGAGGGCAACTGTATTTCTGCGAATCGGAGGAGCATTTCTACGATCAGCTTTTTACCTACAAAAAGGAAAAAGAGCTGGAACATCTTTATGTATGGGAGCCAGAATTGAAAAAGATGCTGCACGCTGGTGGCCTCGTTTTCAATCAGGATGAAGGCGACTTTGTTGACCACGCCGACGCGGGGCTGACTACCTGCGAAGCGTTGATAGCTCGTACGGGCAGCGTGCTCGTATCGGCCGCCACGAGCAGTGGGCGCCGCCTCAGTATCTATCCCGATCAGCACTTGGTAGTGGCCCGCACGTCGCAAGTAGTGGCCGATATTAGTGATGCGCTACGCAACTTGCAGCAGAAATACGGCCCCGAGCATCTGCCTTCGATGATTTCGCTTACCACGGGCCCCAGCCGCACGGCTGATATTGAAAAGACTCTTGTGCTCGGTGCCCACGGCCCGCGCAGCCTTGCTCTGTTTTTACTGGATGACGAAGCCGCCACCTCGCCTGCCTGATTTGACGTTGCCCCTGGCCAGCGCGTATATTTTGCTTCCGATTTCCATCTTGGAGTGCCCGATGCCGCCAGTTCGCTGGCGCGCGAGCGACGTATTGTGCGCTGGCTAGATTCTGTTGCGCCTGATGCTGCCGCCATCTACCTGCTCGGCGACATCTTCGACTTCTGGTTTGAGTATCGGCACGCCATTCCACGGGGCTTTATTCGCTTGCAAGGCAAACTCGCGGAGCTGACTGACGCTGGGGTGCCAATTACATTTTTCACGGGCAACCACGATATGTGGATGTTCGATTACTTCACCGAAGAACTTGGTATCCCTATCCTGCGTCATCCGGTTAGCCAACAGATTGGAGGGCGCGAATTTCACATTGGGCACGGCGACGGGCTCGGACCGAAAGACCATACCTACAAAATACTGAAGCGTATTTTCGCCTCGCCGGTGGCGCAATGGCTGTTTGCGCGATTGCACCCCAACTTTGGTATTGGCTTGGCAAATGGCTGGAGCCGTCGTAGCCGGATTCAGAACACCAAGGAAGATGAAAAATATTACGGCGACGAGGAGTGGCTGCTGATTTACTGCCGGGAACTGGAAAAGCTCTTTCACCACGATTATTACGTATTTGGCCACCGCCATCTACCAATAGACGTAGCAGTAGCTCCCGGGAGCCGGTACATGAACCTCGGCGAATGGGTCAATTATTGCTCGTATGGCGTGTATGATGGCACTGACCTGGTTCTGCAGCATTTCGAGACTAAGCAGTAAGCTGCACGGGCAGCATCTTCTGCCCATAGTTCTACTGCTTGCTGCTTTTGGGGTATCGCCAACTCTTGCTCAAACCACTGTGCCTACTCCAGCATCGGTGGCGCCTCCTGGTCAACAGCCCGCTCCTGCCCAAGCACCGTCTTCGGTAGCAAAGCCTGGCGAAACTCCTCCGGCTATTGCTTCTTGGACGCTGGTGCGCAGTGTTGCCTTGCCGCGACCCGGAGTAGCTTCGTTGGATCGGCGTGGCACTTTGTATGTGGCCGATGCCCAAAACAATGTGCATCAGTACGGTCCCGACGGCCAAGCCCTCAACACGTACTCGCCGCCGCAGCCGGGCCACGTAGCCCAAATTGAAGCTTGGAATACCACCAAGGTTCTGGTGTTCTACGACGACCGGCAGGAACTCTTGATGCTCGACCGGTTTGCTGCCCCATCAGCCAACTTAACCTATTGGATTTGCTGGAAGGTACTGCCCGCGCCGCCACGCTAGCTCCCGATGACCGAATATGGCTACTGAACGAATCGGACTTGACACTACGCCAGTTCGATCCAACGCAGCCGCGCAACACCCGCAATACGCCCCTGGATCTGCTTATCGGCCGTTCCCGTCCCGATTTTCGTTTTCTGCGTAAGTATCAGAACAATCTGTATTTGGTTGACCGAGTGAATGGGATTTATGTGTTCGATAACTTGGGCAACTACCGCAAAAAGTTGCCCTTTCTCAACCTTACTACTATTGGCTTTCAAGGCGACGAGTTGTATTTCTTAGCCGATGGAGCCTTGCAGCTTTTTCACCTTTATAACCTCACACAGCGCGCCTTGGCTTTGCCGGTACCAGCTGCCGACGTGCGGCAAGTGCTGCTAGGGGAGGGCTACGCTTACATTTTCACGTCGGCTGGTATCCAAGTATATAAGCTGGGCGCATAAACCAGCCAACAAATAGCAGTACTACAATTTTGTGGGGCAAAACCGCCATGCCACGCTAGGGGTAGCGGTTTCAGTTTAATAACAAGCAGAGCTTCAGTGGTGTACTCGTTATTACACTGCTATTAGTGGGTACATACTAGATTCTGGCATTATTGGCGATGAAAAGCAATTGCTTGGCTTTGTAGATAATGTGTAACCTGTTTATAGATAGTGTATTATGGGTTTTAGAGTTGTGTAGCATGGTAGCTTTGTAAGTCGCAACTAGGTAAAGAGGGGAACGGAACAACAACTCTGGCTTAAGCGCCACCGTTAGCCTTGCATTGGCTTCGGCCGCTCTGCTCCTCTTCTACATCCAAAACCTAACCTAGCTATGAAAGCACTCGTGTATCATGGGATGAAAGACGTTCGCGTCGACACCGTAGATGACCCTAAAATTGAAGATGCCCGCGACGCCATTATTCGCGTCACGAGCACAGCTATCTGCGGTTCCGACTTGCACATTTACAACGGCAGCATCCCACAGCCTCGTCCTATGGTGCTAGGGCACGAGTTCATGGGGATAGTAGAGGAAGTAGGTAAAGGAGTTGGCAATAAACTCAAAGTCGGTGACCGGGTGGTAGTGCCGTTTCCTATTGCGTGCGGTACTTGCTATTTCTGTAATCATGAGTTGCCCGGGCACTGCGAAAATTCCAACCCTGAACATTATGGCCCTGAGGGAGGACTGATGACCGAAAAAGGCGGTGCCCTCTTTGGGTACACCGATATTTATGGAGGCTACAACGGCGGCCAAGCCGAGTTTGTGCGCGTGCCCTACGCCGACTTTGGCCCGCGCGTTATTCCCGATTCTCTGACCGATGAGCAGGCATTGTTTCTGACCGATATTTTCCCAACGGGCTACTCCGGCATCGATTGGGCTGATGTGAAAGGTGGCGAGTTCATTGCCATTTTCGGGTCGGGGCCGGTGGGTATTATGGCTGCAAAGTCGGCATGGCTGCGCGGGGCGGCACGCGTCGTGCTCGTCGATACGCAGCAGTATCGCCTTGATAAAGCCAAGAAGGCGACGAACTCGGAAATTATTCTGTGGGAAAACGCTAAGGATGTAGTACAGCAAATCCGGGATATGAGCGAAGGCCGCGGCGCCGATGTATGTGTAGAGTGCGTAGGTTTCGAGCCCGACCGTGACCTGCTCGACCGCGCCAAAGCCGTACTAAACCTCGAAAAAGGCTCGCCGAAAGTGCTGGAAGCTTGTATGAGCGCCGTACGCCGCGGCGGTGTCGTGACGGTGTTGGGCGTGTATAGCTCGCCCTTCGACAATTTCCCTATCCACCAGTTCTTCGATAAAGGTATTACTATCCGCGGTGGCCAAGCACCCGCGCAAAAGCACATCGACAAACTACTCCAATATGTGATAGAAGGCAAAGTAGTGCTCGACGACATTATCTCGCACCGCCTGCCACTGTCAGAAGCTGCCCACGGCTACGACATCTTCCGCAACAAAAAGGACAACTGCTTGAAAGTGGTGCTGAAGCCTTAGGCTCCCCTACTTTGTTGTGCTACAAAGAAGCCTGCATCTAGCAGGCTTCTTTGCGTTTAAGTAGGTAAGGAACTGTTGAGACATGGCTAGCGGCGCAGTTTAGTCTATTGTTTTTGACCCCGGATCAGAGTTAAACGGGTCAGGCTGAACCCCGCTTTCGAATTATGTATCTTTGTAGAAACTGAATTTTCGCGGCGCCTGACGCTGCTTCACTATATAGATCTTTCGCTGTGGCTTGTACTTCCTGTTCTACTGGCGGTGGCTGCTCTACTACTACCTCGGGCTGTGGCTCGAAAGGCAGTTGTAGTAGTGGTTGTACCCGTCTTAATGTGTTCGACTGGCTCCAGGATCTGGACACCCCTAGTGACTTCAAAGGCTTTGATGTTGTAGAGATCCGCTTCAAGGGCGGACGCAAAGACTTTTATCGCAATACCCATCACTTACCACTGGTCACTGGCGACGCGGTGGTAGTGGAAGCAGGTGGCAATGGCTGGCATTTGGGCCACGTTTCGCTCAAGGGCGAATTGGTGCGCTTGCAGATGAAAAAGAAGAAAGTGCCTCTCGACTCCAAAGACATCCACAACATCTTGCGCGTGGCTACCGAGCCGGATATGGAGCGCTGGAACGCTGTGCGCGACCTAGAAATGGGTACCATGTTCCGGGCCCGTACCGTGGTCGATGAGTTGCACCTGCGCATGAAGCTTTCCGATGTGGAATACCAAGCCGACCGCACCCGCGCCACCTTCTTTTACTCTGCCGAGGACCGGGTGGACTTCCGGGACCTGATTAAGCGCCTCGCCGACGAGTTTCGCGTGCGGGTAGAGATGCGCCAGATTTCGCTGCGCCATGAGGCCGGCCGCCTCGGTGGCATTGGAGTGTGCGGCCGCGAGCTTTGCTGCTCTACCTGGCTAACCGATTTCAAGAGCGTAAGCACTACCGCTGCTCGCTACCAAAACCTCAGTCTGAACCCGGCTAAGCTTTCCGGCCAATGTGGCCGCCTTAAGTGCTGCCTCAACTACGAACTCGACACCTACCTCGATGCACTGAAGGATATTCCGCAGGTGCAGCGCCCACTGCAAACTGAGAAAGGCGACTACGTGCTGCAAAAGACCGACATCTTCAAAAAGAAAATGTGGTTTGCTGTGCGCGGCGACAACAACTGGGTGGTTCTGCCTACTGAGCGCGTGCGTGAGGTGCTAGAAATGAACAAGCGCGGCGAGAAAGTGGAAACGCTGTTGGTGCCCGTGCGCGAAGAAGAGAAAGCGCCCGAAGTAACGGCCATCGTAGAGGGCTCATTGGAGCGTCTCGACGACAAAATCAAGTCAGGTAAGCGCAGCAAGCGGGGTAAAAAGAAAAATAAATCCGAGGATGCCGTAGCGGCTTCAGTTGCTCCTCGCGAAGGAGGTAACCGGCCGACCAGCACTGCCCGGCCTGTGGCTGCGGCCAACGAGCCTGTTGTGGTAGCAGCACCAGAGCCAGCCGCGAGTGGTGAAGAACCGCGTCGTCCGCGGGGAGCAGCGGCCCGGCCCCTAAACCGGCGCAACAACCGCAACCGCTCCAGCAACTCCGCCGACGGAACCCGTGGCGAAGGGCAGCCGCGCACTAGTGAAGGCAAACGGACCTCGACAGTTGAGGGCAGCAAACCTGCCGGTAGCACCGAACCCCGCCCACCACGCCAAGGCGGCGAGCGTCGCGGTGGAAGAGGAACTGCCACGCCGGGAGCCGGAGAAGGTGGAGCCAGCCGCCCTAGCGGTGCCGAAGGCAGCGCCAACGCCGGTCGTCCGCCTCGCGAAGGAGGCCGTTCGGGCCGGCGGGGTGGTGGGCGTCGTCCGGATGGGGGCGCTCCTGGTTCGCCTTCTGCTTCTCCCGCTGCTTCCTAAGTTGCCTTTACTATCTATGCGTACGTTTCGTTTGTTGCCGGCCCTTGGGCTGTTTTTGAGTGTGCTGTTAACTGCCTGCGACCCGAACCAGGTGTATGAGAAGAACATTGATTTCGACAATTACACGTGGTCAGTGAAGCAGAAGCCAGCCTTTACGTTTGATATTGCAGATACCACCCAGCGCTACGATGTGTACTTCAACATTCGCAACGCGTCGTCTTATGGGTACTACAACTTGTATGTGAAGCACACCCTCACCGACCCGGCCAACAAGCAAGTGTCGCAACTGTTGCACCAGATGCTGCTGATGGACCCCCAAACGGGGAACCCCGCGGCAAAGGCACCGGCGACATCTACGACCATCAGTTTTTGGCGCTTCCCAACCAGAAATTTCAGCGGTCGGGTACTTACAAGATTGTGCTGGAGCAGTACATGCGCCAAAACCAACTACCGGGCCTGATGGCAGTAGGAGTGCGGGTAGCGAAAGCAAAAGCCGCCACACCCTAAGCAACCCGTTTTCTTCCCGTAGAAAGCCCCGTTTGGCTAACAGTTCCGGCTTTTTTTCTAAAAAACAAAGACGCCCTGGTTTGGAAACCGGGGCGTCTTTCGTAGAGGGAAGCTTAAAGTAGCTATACTGCGATACGCTCTACTTTAACCGCGTTCAGACCTTTTTTGCCTTCGATAACTTCGAATGAAACGCGGTCATTCTCGCGTATTTCGTGAATTAAGCCTGTCTGGTGCACAAAAATATCCTGGCTGTTTTCATCCTGAATAATAAAGCCAAACCCCTTGGCTTCATTGAAAAACTTCACTTTCCCGGTTTTCATAAGGGTAATAAGGTTGATTTGGTAGTGGAAAGGGTAAAAAGATGCGGGTAAATCTAAGGGGTATTTTGGAACTCACCCAACGCAAGGGCACCAATTCCAACCCCAGCAACAGCAGAAGCGTAGCAGTAACTACCTGACTATCCTGCCTCAGTTTGGCAGTTGTTGATTCACCTCCTGCACGTTTGCTTATGGAACCTCAAGCTAATCCGAACCCCGACCACGCCACCCCGGCCGCTAACTCCACGCCGACAACACCTGCTTTCGACCCGCATGAGGTGCCAGGCAGCGAGGCTACCAACAGCATCACCGAGGCCTTTGCCGACGAAGACCGCACCGAAAACCAGCAGGCCAGCCCCGGCCGAGGCGAGTTTGGACCGCACGGCCACGGCCACACCCAAGGTGGCTATGGCAACCAATACCGCGCCGACGAAGTGTACGGCGGCCAGCTAAACCCCGCGCCTCCCACCCGCGGCAGCTACGACGGTGGCACAACCGAAAACAACACCGGCTCCGAAGCTAGCACCCCCACCAACCGTAGTTCTAGCTCGTTCGGGACTCAGCCGCAAACTCCTGCAAATGGCTCCACTGTCTCGCCCGACTACGCCAACGACAACGATGCCCCGCAGCACACGGGCGGCGGCTATAGCGAAGATTATGGCCGTTCGTCGTTGGTAGGAAGTGCGGCAGCTGGCAATGCTGGAGCCAACCTAACCGGCCAGCGCAATCAGGAGGAAGATGGCTACCTTCCCGCCGACTCCAAAGAAGTGGCAGAAACTCCTGGTGGCTTCCAGGCCGAGCCGGCCGCTGTACCCAACCAGCCGGCGGTATCGGGTGCCAACGAGTATACCAAATCAGATCCTGCCCGCGATGCCGACGAGTCGCGGACGGGCTATGTACGCACGGACGGTGAGCAAAGCGAGCAAGGCAATACGAGCACCGGTATTGGTAGCCGCGGTGGGTCTTACAACGACCCCGCTGGCCCCAAAACGGATGCCCCCGGTCAGTCAGGTCCTCAAAACACCGATCCGAAGGCGGAGTAGTTATAAGTGTATTAGCCGGTAGTTCAGACGAAAAGGGAAGCTAAATGACGTTACCGAACAGCGTTATTTAGTTTCCCTTTTCGTCTGGACTACCGGCTTTTTAGTTGCTTGATAAATACGGCCCTTTTCGTTGCTGAAGACGAAGGTGTTGTTGTCGAGGAAAGCAAGGGCCTCAGTTTGGCCGGAACTTGGAATGGGCAAGCAGCTTTTAGGACCGTCGAAAAGTCGACGACCGGGTTGGCGCTCTAATAAGTACACGTGACCGTAGCCAAGCAGGGCCACCGTACGGCTATCAGGGCTGAGGGCAGCGGCCGTTATCCAGGTATTGATTTTGATGCTGTCGAGAAGAGTAGCTACGTGGTAGCCGGGGCGGGCGGGCAGCGCGTACATCTTCACCCAATTGCTTTTGCTTCTATTTTTAGTGAACAGATAGAGACTATCTTGACGGTAGAAGAAAGCCTCGCAATCGAAGTTGCGCTCGGTTTTGCGAGGTGGGAAGGCGCGCTGGTCGGGGTAGCGGAAACGAATGGTATCAATCTGGCGCAAGCTGGTACCGCTAAGCCGATAGATGGCGAGGTTGCGACGCTTATTCTGATTGTTGCCGAAGTCGCCGATATAAATGCGACCCTCGTCGTCGCGCGTTAGATCTTCCCAATCGATATTGACCAGAGGACTCAGGTCGAGGGTTTGCAGCAAGTCGCCTTGCGGCGTGACTTTATAAAGAGACGCGGCCGTGCCACCGTCGCCGTGCGTCCACAGGTCGCCGTATTCGTCGGCTACGGCAAAGCCTGAGCTTTCCACCAATATGGTCTTCGACATTTTGCCTATTTGCCGCACCACATAATCTTGCCGCACCCGTGAAAAGTCGCCACGCCCTTCGTCTTGTGCGCACCCGCAGATAACGGATTGCAGAAACACCAAGACCGGGAATAGCTTATCGCGTAGCAGAAAGAACATTTTTTGGTATTGAAGTGAGATAGCAAAGCCGTAATAACCTCGGATGTATACGAAGCCATTTGTCAAGTGGCACAGTTTGGTTTCCTCCGTTTAAATTGGAGCTTCAACAAAGAACACACTGAGGTTCGAGCTAATGAGGAATCAGAGAGCTAGCTGATGCGCCAAATAAATGCTCACTTAATCACTACGTAAGGTTGAAGCTTGGCAAACGTGACCTCATCGAGAATACGGATTTGACGCAAGTCGGCGGGTTGGCGGAAGGGGCCGTGCTGCTGCCGATAGGCTACCACCACCCGGGCTAAACGTTTGCCCATGTAAGGATGGCCCTGTAGTACCTCGAACGGGGCATTGTTTACATCGAGCGAGCTAGGCGTGAAACCGGGGCGCACGAACGTGTATTTACGCAAGCTGTCCACGAGGTCGGGCGCGTCGCGCAGGCTGTAGATTTCCGCTACTTGCTCTTCGTTTTGGAAGCCACCCAGGCGCTGACGATACTCCACTACCCGGGCCGAAAGGCCGCGTCCAATCCCCCGGATTTGCATAAGCTGTGTGGTGTCGGCAGAGTTAAGGTCGAACGGCTGCAAGTTGCGAGGCTTGCGAACGAACTTGCTGGCAGGCAACGCCATCGAAGCCCCCGTGGCGCTGGTATTGGTAGTCGGATAGCGGCTGGCATAGGTGCGAGCTTCGCGGGGCGGCAATTGCTCAGGCAATTGAATGTAGGGAGCCAACCGAGCGTAGGTGGTATCGGAGAGGCCATACGCTTTGCGAATTTGCTCCTTGGCCCGGAAGCCCCCCACGACATCACGGTACTTCACGAGTCTTTCGGCTAACCACTGCGGCAGGCCACGCGCTTGCCAATCTGTGCTCATAAAGCTATTGGGGTTGAATGGGGCAAGTGGAACCTGCGGCACGCGCACACGTGCCGGATAAGTACGGCGGGGGTAGCGACTGGCATATGTCGGCCTCTGTTCCCGTTGCGCAGCCAGGTCAGCTGCCAAGGCGTCTAGCTGTTGCTGATCCGCAGTAGGATCGTACGTGGTCAAATGCGGGCGTAGGAGTAGCGGCAGTGACAAAAACGCCACCAGTAAGCCCAACAGCACTGCAAAGCCAGATGTTTCGCGGCGTGAAAAGCCAAAATAACGACGAATCAAACGTCTAGGCTTCATATAGTAGAGTATTCAATAAGTAAAAAATATAGCAGGCTTATCAATAAGCTATTTAGAAATTGATCTGGCAATGAGCTTCCTTTTCATTTAAAGGGCTACGTGTGAATGCGCACTGCCATTAATCAACCAGCCTGTTCTGCTGAGCTTGACGAAGCATCTGATATGCTGACGTCGCCAAAGGTATTGTCATGCTGAGCGCAGCCGAAGCATCTCGCGTGCCGAGGTTGTAATAGAAAGGAGTTTACCACACGAGCCAGATACTTCGACAAGCTCAGCAGGATGGTCACTGGCATGAGGTGCCACATGCTCAGTAAGACCGTTCAGGTAGGCAATTACTTAGGATCATCTTCATCCGAGAGAAGTTAGTTGCAATATTCAAATCCTACTTTCTATTTCAAGGCACTGTTGGTTGTATCACTTTCTGATTTTAACGTCTACCTCATACCGATAACGGGGCGGGCCACCGAGAGGGATGGCGAAGAAGGGCAAGGCCACATCGTACTGATCGGTAACGTAGAATACCAGGTCGTTGCCTTCTTTGGTGAGAGACGTGAGACGCATGTCCAGTGAGAGGCCATGCTCCTTGTCGCTGATGGGGTGTACGCTCCGGGCCCATACGTTGTCTTGGCTGACTTCGGCCGGGTGCCCATTTTTGGCCACGCTGAATATTTTGATGCTCACGTCGCCATCCAAGTCGAAGTTGCTTTGCCGGATACTCACCACCCGGTCGTTGACGAAAGGGTAGAGGTGCGTGATAGCGCGCCGTTGCGGCACTAGCCGAAACGCGTATTCGTACGTGAAGGCATTGCCGCCCTCTACGGCAATATTCTGGGTGGGACTGGTGCTCAGAAAGTACCGATATAGGTTGCCATCGTCGCCGGATTTGCCCTGCGCAATGATCTTGAATACATAGCCGTCGAACTCAGGCACTAGCTCACCTTCCAGCGGATTGAGCGGCCCGAACGTGTACCACTTGTTGTCATACGCTTTGTCGACTCCGAACTTCACTTGCTTTAGCAAGGTGCCCGACCGGAAACCGCCTTTTGGCTCAGTGGCACGGGCATCAGGCCCAGAGTGGGCACCAGTGCCCCCGTACAAGCTGAACTCGGTGGTAGTGTTCCAGTTGAACCGCATTTCATCGAACTGACCTCCACAGTCGGGGTCGAAAACGCGGATGTAAACGGGCTGCCGGTTTTGCTTCGGTATCAGAAAAAAGAAGGTTTGTGTGAAGTCGTCGTCGCCCCAGCTTTTATCGGCTTGCGCTCCGAAAGTAACGAGCGAGGCAATGTTTTCGCCGGGGTTTGGTACGGCCTGCGCCAGTGCTAGGCCGCTTCGTAGCAACGTCAGGAACAGGCAGAAAATAGAAACTTGAAAAGCACGCATGATGGCAAGATACCGGGATTTTAGGATGAATCCGTTTAGGTCCGCAATCAGCATTGCCGATGCCAATTGTGGCCCGTATCATTACATACTGGTTTGCTGCCCCTTTCCATTCGCCTATCCCTCGTATGAGTCAGACTCCTATCCGTACCGTTGACTTTTTCGATATTTTGAGCGCCGACCTCGCTCGGCTGCGCGATATAACGCAACGGCGGTTCCGGCCTCTCTCCGACGACCAACTCAATCGCCGGCCGGGCCCTGACAAATGGAGTGTTGGGCAGTGTTTAGAGCATCTTAACATTGTGGGCGGCCTCTATTTGCCTACTATCACACGCAAGATACACCAAGCCCAGGAGCGCGGTAGTACGCCCGATGAAACCGTAAAGCACGGCTTCATTGGGCGCAAAATGACCGAGGCCATGCGGACGCCCCCGAGCCAAAAAGCCATGAAAGCGCCCCAGCAATACGCCCCGACTGGCGCGCGTCTACCCCGCACAGTGGTGGAAGTATTCAGTCGGCAACTCGATGAGTTGGAGGTCTTGTTAAGACAAGCTCGCCGCGTGAATGCCAATTCCATACGAATCCCCAATCCTATTATCCCGTTGCTCTGGCCTCGCCTCACGGATGTGGTAGAAATGCTCGTCGAGCACATGAAGCGCCACGTCGCTCAGGCCGAACGGGTGCTGGACGGAAAGCCGGGTAACGGAAAGTAAAGGGCGGCCAAAAAGCGGACCGACTTGCTAGTGATGATCTTCCTCGGGTGGCGGGGGTAGCTCGGCAGCGGCGCGGTGCAGCAAGGCGGTCGGCACGCGCGGGTAATGGTGATGCACGTGGTGAAAGGCAAACGACGAAACCACCGGCGTCCAGACTTGCGCCACGGCCGCTGCCGCCCGGGCAGCAGGATTGCGCGAGGCTACGTGGTGGGGTATGTAGGATGCCCAAACCGGCATGGTGGCACTCATGAGAAAGGCAACGCCCCAGTAAATAATTCCCACCAACGAGCCCGTTAGGAAGTACAGCGCCACGAAAGCAACCAGCAGAACTACCGTAAAGGCGGTTTCCAGCAGTTGAATGCGGCGGGTATTTGGAGCAATGCGTAACGACTCGCGGCGAAGCATCAGGATGTGCCAGGGGCCTTGCCATAGCACGCGGGAGAACTGCCACGTGGCAGGGGCACCTTCGGGGTCGTCTTCGGTGAGGCAGCGGCCATGATGACGTAGGTGCGTAACCTGCATGGCGTGGCCACTTTTGAGGATGAGCAAGGCGCTCAGCGTCAGGATTCGCTCATTAATAGGTTTGGGCAGCCCCAAGGCGTTGTGCATGGCATCGTGCATCTGTACGAAGGCGGCCAAGCACACAGCTACTGCTACCGGCACCGCTAGCCACCACCAGCCCGCTAGCGCCAGCCCTACATAAAGTGCGGCCAACACCCAAGGACGCGCCAACTCCACCCTGCGTTGGTTGGCGGTCAGCTGTAAATGCGCAGAGCTAGCAGTGGTTTTCATTGAAGAGAAGAACTATAAAGGAAGAATTACGATAGACAAATCGTGTTACTCACGCCGCTCGTGGCGGCGGGGTAGGGCGTACGCTGGAATCTGGTCGGGGCCGACCGACTGCCAGCGGGGTCGAAAAGAGCCGTAGTAGCCGAAGAACTTGCCGAATACCTTGTTGCGCACTTCCACCTGGATTCGGTAGCAGTCGGCGGCATCGTCGTACCATTCTTCCACTTCCGCGAGGCCCGAAAATAGCATGGGGAAGCGAAAATTCAGAGGGCCTTCGTAGAAGCGCTGCTCACCGGAGCGCAACTGCAAGCCACCCCGCGCCGTCACGGCCAAGTCGATATCAACGGCGAGGTGCTGGTGGGTGCCTAAGTAATCTACTATACAGGCGCGCTGCTGGCTGCGAATCATGGTGGCATCGAAGCAGCGGGTATGCTTCGGGAATTGAAAGCGCCGAATCCAGGTCACTGTTTCGCGGCCAAGCGGATCGAGATACGCGTAATTTTCGATGCGGAAAGGAATGTTCTGGCCGGCGTCGGGAAACATGATATTGCGCAGCAACCCCACCCGCAAAAATGGCTGCGTATAGAATGGTCCGTGCCACACCCGCTCCATAGTGCCTTCGCCAATAAAAGCCCGTTGGTGCTCACTGGCAAACGCCAGCCGCTCCTGAATGCGGGGGTGAAGCCGTTGAAATTCGGAGCCAAGTTGCTGCTGATAGATGGATTGCATAAGAAAGTAGAATAGGGACAGTAGAACCTAATTATTGGGGTGGCCGACGCAGGCAACGGCGGGCGCTTGGCAACTCCTCAGAAAGTGTGAGCAAGCCAATGGCGGCCAGCGCCATCATGCACAGGTTAAGAGTAAGCGGATTAAAAGGCGCTACAAACACCATCGGTTGGCTGACCAACGCTCCGGCACCTAGTACCAGTAACCCCACCATATTGAGCAGATACACCAGGCGCAGGCCGCGGCGGGGCAACAGCCAAAACAGCAGCCCAAACACGATTTCGCCCACGCCTACGGCGGTTGCTATGCGGTGCGCTGCAGTAAGGGAGAAGCCAGCACCTTGCAAAATGCGTAGCTCGCCAGTATCCGGAAACAATAGCTTGGGCACTACGCCCTGGTAAATCCAGCTTAGCCCGAGCACCAGCCGTACCAGCCACTGCATAAGCGCGAGTCGCACCGACACCGCCGGCCGGATGCCTTTTTCCAGCCATAGCCGCAGACAATCAAAGCTCCAAGCGGTGGCCCACCCAATAAGCGACCGAAACGCCAGCCTATCGACCACGGCACCGGGCAGACCGAAGCGAGTTTGGTAGTCGTAGCCGGTGAGGAAGCGCAGGCCGTTGTCGGTGGGAATGTATTTCCAGTAGCCCGCGCCGGTTCTAATCAACGACAGCCACTCATCCGACCAGAACTTGAGGACCGATATTCGTTCGCCGTTTTTCTCTTTAGTGCCCATGCTTTCGCCCTTGCCCGCAATGCCCAGCCCAAAGCCTATGCGCGTAGCATAAAGAAACTGCTGAGGCTCAGTTTCGGTGGGGCGGGGTAGATAGGAGATTTCGCTGAAACGTAAGTCCCACTGCTGGTGCAACTCGGGCTGCTGAGTGTGCTCCCAAAGAGTCTCCATCGGGCAGTGGATGCGTGCCTCGACGTAAATGGGGAGATTTTTCAAATCGAGGAGCACCGCAGGGGGGCAATAGGATAATTACCATAGAAAGGTACTAATGACGAGCTAAGTAAACAAGGCGAAAGGGCTGATTTTTGAAGACGTTTAGTAACGGCTAGCAATATTTTTTTGTCCGGATCGTGTGGAATAGAGCTCGGCCGGGCATCTGAATTTTGTCAACTTCGCCCGGCTATTCAATTCCACCCCATGCGTTTCTTCCTGTTCAGCTTATTCGCCCTGCTCATGCTGTTCACTGCCGGCTCTTCGGCGCCCACGCCGCCCAGCAACGGGGCTAGTGCCGCCACCTGGAAGAAAATAGACCAGCTGCTAGCTAAAGCCCAAACTGCTTCGGCCGCCAAACTGCTGGAACCCATCTATCAGCAAGCCCGCCAGCGCCAGAACGCGCCGGAGTATTTGCGGGCCCTGCTCTACAAGTTACGGTTGCTGGATGCCAAAGAGGAAGAGGCCGATGAGAAGGCCATTGCCTTAGTGGAAGCCGACCTGAAGACTGCTCAGTTTCCGGCTCGGCCCATGCTGCATAGCCTCTTGGCCCAGCTCTACGCAAATTATTATCAGCAACACCGCTACCAATTCCTCGACCGTACCCGCGCCGCCAGTTCCGACTCCGCCGATGCCAGCGCCGCCGACCTGCGTACCTGGGACGCCGCCCGCTTCGGCAGCACCATCTTGCGCCACTACCGCGCCTCCCTCGCCGATGAACCCCGCCGTCAGCAGCAACTGCCACTGAAAGCCCTCGGGTACGCCATCCGGGGCGGCGACACCGAAGGCCGCGCCCTACGCCCCACGCTCTACGACCTGCTAGCCCACCGCGCCGTGGACGGTTTGCAAAACGACGAATACTATGTCACGCGCCCGGCCGAACAGTTCGAATTGAAAAACCCCACCTTATTTGGTTCAGCCTCTGATTTTGCCCGTTTGCCGCTGCAAGCTCCACAAGCCGATTCTTTGAATGGACAATTGCATGCCCTGCGTGTATTGCAGCAACTCACCACTTTCCGGCTCACCGATAGTAAAAACCTGGCGGCTTTAGTCGATGTGGACTTGAAACGTCTGCGCTTTGTACAGCAGCACTCGGAACTACCCGACAAGGATAGCCTCTATCAATCTGCCCTGACACGCACCGCCGAGGTGTATAAGGCGTTGCCGATTAGCGCGGAGATTTTATTTGAGTTAGCTAATCATCTAAATGAAAAGGAACCCGCCAAAGCCCGCGAAATAGCCTTGCTCGCTGAAAAGCGTTTCCCGGAGTCGTATGGGGCGCGGCAGGCGCAGATGCTGCGGCAGAATATGGAGCGAGTAGAACTGCGCTTCACCACCGAAAGCGTGGTGCTGCCCGGCCAACCGTGGCTACTGAGACTGAACGTTCGCAACGCGCCGCGGCTTTATGCCAAAGCGTACCGCGTGACGATGGCGCAGCGAATGCAGCAACTTAGCCAAGGAAATTACGAGGAAGAGCGCAACTTCTCGAAAACCTACGCCCGGGCCTTGGCCGCTAAGCCCGTGGCGGCGTGGGTACTTTCGGCGCCGGGCCCAATTGATTATAAAAACCACTCGGTACAGCACAGCGGCCCAGCCCTTCCGGTGGGGCACTACCTCATTGTGCTAAGCACAGCAGATGAAAACCCCACGAAAGAGCGAGCCGGCATAGCC